>JAVHVH010000108.1:0-16280 GCA_032160665.1 Pseudonocardiales bacterium | reverse complement strand
TGGCGTACGAGGCCGCCGAGTTCGCTCGGCTTCTCGCCTCCGGGGCGACCGAATCCGACTTGTTACCGCTGGACGAAACAGTACGGATCATGCAGGTGCTCGACGAGATCCGTGCGCAGCTCGGCGTTAGCTTCCCGGGCGAGGGTTAGAGCCGCCCGCGCGGGGCTGGAAATGCCGCGGCGAGCGTGGGATTGACCGGAAACATAGTGAGATCCATCTGCGCCGCCGCGAGACAGGCAGACGACGCGCAGATCGACGGCTGCGCGCGCGGATCGCAGCATCGTCTGCCGCAGCTCGGCAGGCGGCCGTGAGCGCGCCCAGGGAAGCGGCAACTGACAGCTGCCGCATCCCTCGCCCAGGTGCCCGAAAAGCGGGTGGCCGCGGCACTCTGTCAGCGTGGGACGCCGGGTGGTTGGCTTGATCCAGACGGGGCGCGCCCATCGGACGAGGTGAGAGCGGGGTGGCGGGATGCCAGGTCTGGCCGGTCATCGGGTGATCGTGTTCGTGCAGGAGAACAGACCACGAACTTCTTCGGGCTCGGGACGAACTCCACTCCCGGGCACATGCTCGCCATCGGCGGGCAGCCGGCCGGTACGAGGCTCTGACTCGACAAACCACACGCTCATGTGAGGGCATTCGGGCAAGCGAGGGCGGGTGACCCGCTCGGATCTGAGGTTGTCGGCTGGCGAGGTTGAGCCCGGCGACCACTCGCCCTTCCCGGTTACGTGGTCGCTGGGGCGAATTGGAGCACGACCGGTCGTCTCAGCCTCGGAGTTCTTGGGTCTGTGCCCCCGGCAGGGATCGAACCTGCGACCAACCGCTTAGAAGGCGGTTGCTCTATCCACTGAGCTACGGGGGCCGAACGGCGTGCCTTGCCTGTCGAAAATCATGACAGGTCCTCGGGCTCCTAGCATGCGACGCCGACTCGCCTCGGTTCCTTCGTCCACATCCTCGAGCGTCGTCCACAGATCCAGTTCGGAGGTCGCGGCCAGCGCCGCCGACCCGGTTCCCTGGTGCCACGCCCACACGGGGCCACCGGACAGACCGGAACGAGAAGGGAACGGGCAATGAACGACACGACCATGACGATTTGCGGGAATCTGGTCGACGCGCCGAAGCTGCGCAAGACCAGGAGCGGCCACTATGTGGCGAACTTCCGAGTGGCGTCGACGCCGCGACGTTACGACCGCGAGAAGGGCACCTGGGTCGACTGCGGCACGCTCTTTGTCACGGTGACGTGTTGGCGCGGGCTGGGCGAGAACGTGGCGCAGTCACTGCGCAAGGGGCAGCCGGTGATCGTCACGGGTCGCTACTTCCAGCGCGAGTACGAGCGGGAAGAAACGCTGCGCACGGTCTACGAACTGGAAGCGCTCGCGGTGGGCCCGGACCTCAGCCGGGGGGTCGCCACGTTCGAGCGGGTGTCGCGCCCGACGCCAGCCGCGCAGGTCGATCTGGACCCCGACGGCATTCCCGAGGACCGCACCCACGAGTACCTCGACCTCGCCGACGACGAGGCCGTCGTCGAGATAGACCCGGTGACGGGGGAGGTGCGCGAGCTGGCGGCCGCGTCCTGAACCCGGTGCTGGCCCGGATCGAAATCGGTCCGGGCCAGTGCGACACGCCACGCATACAGCGGGTGTTTCCGAGGCGTGGAGATCGAGGCACGGCACGACTGGGACAATGGTCGATGGCCGGCAGGGGCCGGACCAGCCCTCGATCGACATGCAAGGACGGAAAGTGGCTCAGTTCATCTACACGATGTACAAGGTGCGCAAGGCGCACGGCGACAAGGTGATCCTCGACGACGTCACTTTGTCCTTCCTCCCCGGCGCCAAGATCGGCGTCGTGGGTCCGAACGGGGCCGGCAAGTCCAGCGTCCTGAAGATCATGGCCGGTCTCGACCAACCTTCCAACGGCGACGCCACGCTGATGGCCGGCGCGACCGTGGGCCTGCTGGAGCAGGAGCCGCAGCTGGATGAGACGAAGACAGTCCGCGGCAACGTCGAGGACGCGGTCGCCGACCTGCGCGCCACGCTCGCCCGGTTCGAAGAGGTGTCGGCGGCGATGGGGGAGCCGGACGCCGACTTCGACTCGTTGCTCGCCGAGCAGGGCGAGTTGATGGAGAAGATCGAGCACGCTGAAGGCTGGGAGCTTGACAGCCGCATCGAGCAGGCGATGGACGCACTGCGCTGTCCGCCGGGCGACGAGGCGGTGACGCATCTGTCCGGCGGCGAGCGGCGCCGGGTCGCGCTGTGCAAGCTGCTGCTCGAACAGCCCGACCTGCTGCTACTCGACGAGCCCACGAACCACCTGGATGCCGAGAGCGTCCAGTGGCTCGAGCAGCATCTCGCCAAGTACCCCGGCACCATTCTCGCCGTGACGCACGACCGGTACTTCCTCGACAACGTGGCCGAATGGATCCTCGAGCTCGATCGGGGCCGCGCGTTCCCGTACGAGGGCAACTACTCGACGTATCTGGAGAAGAAGGCCGAGCGGCTGCACGTCGCCGGCAAGAAGGATCAGAAGCTCGAGCGTCGCCTGCGCGATGAGCTGGAATGGGTGCGGCAGAACGCGAAGGGGCGCCAGGCCAAGAGCAAGGCCCGCCTGCAGCGCTACGAGGAAATGGCCGCCGAGGCGGAGAAGACCCGCAAGCTCGACTTCGAAGAGATCCAGATCCCGCCGGGTCCGCGCCTGGGCAATCTCGTGGTCGAGGCGAAGGGCCTGACGAAGGGCTTCGACGGCGACCCGCTCATGGAGGACCTCTCCTTCTCGCTGCCGCGCGGTGGGATCGTCGGCGTCATCGGTCCGAACGGTGTGGGCAAGACGACCTTGTTCAAGATGATCGTCGGGCAGGAGAAGCCCGACGCCGGCGAGTTGCGGATCGGCGAGACGGTCAAGATCAGTTACGTGGACCAGAATCGCGGCGGACTGGACCCGAACAAGAACGTGTGGGAACTCGTCTCGGACGGCCTCGACTACATCAACGTCGGACATGTCGAGATGCCGTCACGCGCGTATGTCGGCGCATTCGGATTCAAGGGACCGGACCAGCAGAAGCCGGCGCGGGTGCTGTCCGGGGGCGAGCGCAACCGCTTGAACCTTGCGCTCACGCTCAAGGAAGGGGGCAACGTCCTCATGCTGGACGAGCCGACCAACGACCTGGACGTCGAGACCCTCGGCTCGCTCGAGAACGCGCTCCTCGAGTTCCCCGGCTGCGCCGTGATCACGTCCCACGACCGCTGGTTCCTCGACCGCATCGCGACGCACATCCTCGCGTGGGAGGGCGACGACGAGAACCCGGCCCGGTGGTTCTGGTTCGAGGGGAACTTCGACTCCTACGAGAAGAACAAGGTCGAACGGCTCGGGGCCGACGCCGCGCGCCCGCACGCCGTCACACATCGCAAACTCACCCGCGACTGATCTCGACGGCGATGGCTCGGTTCGTGCACGAGGTGCACATGCGCTGGTCGGACATGGACGCCTACCGCCACATCAACAACTCGGCGTACCTCGCCTACCTCGAGCAGGCGCGTGTGGCGATGTTCTTCCACCGGCAGGAGAGCTTCTCCAGTGGGACCGTCATCGCCCGGCACGAGATCGACTACCTGCGCCCCGTCGTCTACCACCCGGAGCCGCTGCGGGTGGAGATGTGGATCGAGCAGGTGCGCGGTGCGCGGTTCATCGTGCGCTACGAGGTCTTCGACCAGGGGCGGCTCGCCGCCAAGGCCGCCACCCTGTGTGTGCGGTTCGACTTCGTCATCGACCGGCCGCGCCGACTGACCGACACCGAGCGCGAGATCCTGCGCGGGTTTGCCGACGAGGACGCATGACGGCGCTGGACGCCTCGGACTGGGATGTGCTCAGCGAGTTGAGTCCGGTGCTGCGCCGCGCGGTCACCCTCGACCCGCGCGGACTGGCCCGGATCCGGCTCGGCGCGGAAGCGGCGTCGGTCCTCGTCCGGTTGCCGTTCGACGTACTCGTGTCACGCACGATCGCGACGCCGGTGCGCGACCGTCCCGTCGACGTCACGGTCGCCGCCGCCGAGGCCCTCGCCTGGCTCGACGGCGAGCGGGCCGACCCGCCGGAGTCGCGGGATGCCGAATGGCGCACTGGGCTGCCGCCCGCGACGGGGTGGCGACGTATCGAGCTGGTCCCCGATGACGTCGTCCGCGGTCTGGTCCGCAGTGGCGCGCTCGCGGTCAAGGCTGCAGCCGAGCGCGAGGGCGTGCCCGGCGCCCAACCCAGGGCCGAGGTCGCCGACGCGCTGCTGGACTCGGCCGTCCTCACCGTCAGCGACGACGCCGGCAGCAGCGCCGCCGTGAGCCTGCGGGCCCTGAGCGCGCTCACCCGGATGGGCTTCCTGCCCCGCGGTGGCGAGACCGCAGTCGACGTGGCCGGGCGCTGGATCCGCGTGGTTGCCGAGTACGGCACGGTCTACATCGAAAGGCCCGGCGGCCTCGTCCTGCGCTGATCCCGCCCTTCGCTATGCGGAGTGGAACCTGACCGGCGAGACGATCGCCCGATCGCCGGATCGCGGCGGGTGCAACTGAAAGCCCCGCACAACTCGTCTTAGCCAGCAGTAACACATCGCACCCCGGCCGGACATTTACCTGTTGACGCAACCCGTCGACAGCGAGGAGACCCGCGTGGACGACGTCGCCCGGCACACCAGGCTCGAGACCTGGTTCCGTGCCTACGGCGACCGAGTCCTCGCCTATCTGCTCCACCGCACCGACCCGGAGACGGCACAGGACGTGCTGCAGGAGGTGTTCGTGATCGCATTCCGGAAGGCCGACACCGTACCCGAGCCGCCGATCGGCTGGCTGTTCGCCACCGCGCGCCGGGTACTAGCCAACTCCACCCGCGGCACCCGCCGGCGTGAGCAACTCACCGTCCGACTCGCCGATGCCGCCCAGGACCGTCCGGCCGACCCGGACGACGACGTCAGCCAGGCGGTCACCGACACCCTGGCCCGGCTGTCGAGCGCTGATCGCGAAGTCCTCACTCTGAACGCCTGGTACGAGCTCTCCGCTGACGAAGCGGCCCAGGCCCTCGGTTGCTCGCGATCCGCCTACGGCGTGCGCCTGCATCGGGCCCGACGCCGATTCGCCGAACACCTGCGAGCCAACGGCGATCAGGACCCATCCGAATTGCTGCCGGAGGCCGTCAATGAGTGACGAGATCGAGCGCCGGCTGCGGGCCGCGCGACCGCACACCAAGGCCGACGACGGCTGGGCCGGTTCCCCCGACGGCGACCGCACGCTGGACGCCATCCGCCGCTCCGCCAAGGCGCCCCGCCGGCGCAGTCTGGCCACCGTCACGCGCCTGCCGGGTCGCCCGGCCCTGCTCGGGCTCGGCCTCACCGCGGCCGCCACGGTCGCCGTGACGCTCGCGGTGACGATCCCGTCCGGCTCGCGGCCGGGCTCACCCGTCGCCCTGCCGCCCTCGACCACCACGCACCCGCCGAGCGGTCCCGGCATCCGGCCGAGCAATCTGGCCCTGGTCGCCTACGACGACTGCGACGCGGCCCTGTCCGGCCTGCGCAAGCACGCGGCCGCCCACGTCAGCGCCTACCAATACGGCGGGATCGCCTACGGCAGCAGGGAGGCGGTGCCCGCCGGGGCTCCGATGGACTCGGCCCAGAGCGCCGCCGCCGGCTCGGCCCCCGATCACTCGACGACGAACGTGCAGGAAGCCGGCATCGACGAGCCCGATCTGGTCGAGACCGACGGCAAGCGGGTCGTCTCGGTTTCCGGCGGGGTGCTGCGGGTGACCGACGTCGCCAGCCATGAGGTGACGGGCTCCCTCGACCTCTCGATGTACAGCGGCGCCGACGCCGCCCAGCTGCTGATGTCTGGCGATCGGGTTCTCGTCCTGCTCGGTGGCCAGTACAGCGGCGGCTACTACGGCGGCGGACCCATGATCGACTCTATTGCGCCCTACCCGCAGCCGAGCACAGCCAGCAGCGGCTATCTGCTCGTCGACCTGTCCGGCTCCCAGCCGTCCGTCGTCTCCACGCTGCACGCCAAGGGCGGCTTCGTCGACGCACGGATGGTCGACGGAACGGTCCGCCTCGTGGTGCAGAGTGCGCCGCGAATCCAGTTCCCGGTGCCGGGGGGCAACGCGTCGGCCAAGGAACAACTCGCTCGCAACCGCGAGGCCGTCGCCCACACACCGCTCAGCGCCTGGCTGCCGAGCTACGACGTCACCGCCCATGGCGCAACGACCTCCCACACCGTCGCGTGCCGTCAGGTCAGTCACCCGGCCAACTACACCGGCGCGTCCATGCTGACCGTGTACACCATCGACCTCGCCGGCGACCTCAAGGACCTCGAGCCGGTCAGCCTCGCGGCGGACGGGACGACGGTGTACGCCTCGGCGTCCAGCCTGTACGTCGCCAGCAGCGACGGGACGAAGACCCAGATCCACCGGTTCGACATCAGCGGTGCCGGCCGCCCGACCTACCTGGGTTCGGGCTCGGTACCGGGCAGCATGCTCAACTCCTACTCGATGTCGGAGTACGACGGATCGCTGCGCGCAGTCACGACGACCGACCAGTACTACGCGAAGACAGGCGTGTCGAGCCCGGACGCAGGCGTGTCCAGCCCGAACAACGGCCGCTCGACCTCCGTCTACGTCCTCGACGCAGCCAAGCTGACGATCAGCGGCCACGTCGGCGGGCTGGGGCGTAACGAGCAGGTGCACGCCGTGCGCTTCCTCGGCCCACTGGCCTACGTCGTCACGTTCGAGTCGGTGGACCCGCTCTACGTACTGGACCTGCACGATCCCGCGCATCCGCGCCAGACCGGCGAACTGGTGATCACCGGCTACTCCGACTACCTGCACCAGACCGGGCCCGGGCGCTTGCTCGGCGTCGGCCAGGACGTCAACAGCAACGCGATCGTCAACGGTCTGCAGGTGTCGCTGTTCGACGTGAGCGACCTGAGTCATCCCCGACGCCTGGACCGCGTGGTGCGCGAGCACACTCCGGGTGAGGACACCCTCGACCCGCATGCGTTCCTGTACTGGCCGGCCACGAAGACGGCGGTCGTGCCGATCCACTCGTGGGACTCCACGCAGTCCGGCGCCGTGCTCGTCCTGCACGTCGGTACCGACTCGCTGCGCACGATCGGACTCATCCGCAACCCGGCCGTCAACTCGTCCGAGCTCGGTTACAACACCGGCATCGAGCGGACGATGATGATCGGCGAGTCGATCTGGACCATGTCCTCGTCCGGCCTGGCGGTCAGCAACGCCTCGACCCTGACGAGGCAGGCATGGATCCCGTTCTCGTGACCGCGTTCCCCACCGACCCGTGGTCCAGCTGGGTCGACTGCACGCCGCGGCGTGCGGTCAGCCGCGCAGCCACACGGCGGTGTCCGGGGGCAGGTCGTCCCCGACGGGCCCGGACGCGTGGACGAGCTCGCCGGGCGGCAGCGGCACCGCGGAGTCGCCGGCGTTGAGCCACACCGAGATATCGCCGCGGCGGTAGGCGAGACAGCCTGCCGCCGCGGCGATCCACGTGACCCCATCGTCGTGCAGTTGCGGCAGCGAACGCCGCAGGCGCAGCGCTTCGCGGAAGAAGTGCAGCGTCGAGTTCGGATCGGCTACCTGTGCCTGCACGGTCAGGCTTGCCCACTCCGCCGGCATCGGCAGCCAGGTCGCCTCGCCCGAGGTGAACCCGAACGGGGGAGCCGTGCCCGACCACGGCAGGGGCACCCGCTCGCCGTCGCGGCCGCGTTCGGTATGACCGCTGCGCTCCCAGGTCGGGTCCTGCAGCGCCTCGTCCGGAAGGTCGACATTGGCAAGACCCAGTTCGTCGCCGTTGTAGATGTAGGCCGCACCGGGCAGCGACAGCTGGACCAGCGCTGCGGCCCGCGCCCGGGCGACGCCACGCGCACCGCCGCCGTAGCGGGTTGCCGCGCGGGCGACGTCGTGGTTGGCCAGCACCCAGGTGCAAGGCGCCCCGACCGCGGCCATCGCGGCGAGCGAGCGTTCGATCGCCTGCCGGAAGCCGTCCGCGCCCCATGCCGCCTCGACGAGTTCGAAGTTGAAGGTGAGGTTCAGCTCGTCCGGACGCACGTAGTGAGCCAGCCGGGTCGGGTCGGCGACCCAGGCCTCACCCACTGCCATGCGCTCGCCCGGATAGGAGTCGAGCACCCGGCGAAACCCGCGGTGGTAGTCGTGCACCCCGTCGCGGTCCCACCTGATGTCCTCGGTCGACGGCGTCGTGGCGAGCTCGTCGGGCCCGGGCAGGATCGAGAGGTCCATGTCGGGCAACCCGGGCTGCTTGGCCAGCGAATGCGCGACGTCGACTCGGAAGCCGTCGACGCCGCGGTCGAGCCAGAACCGCATGATGCGCTCGAACTCGGCCGGCACCGCCGGGTTCGTCCAGTTGAGGTCGGGCTGCTCCGGTGCGAACAGGTGCAGGTACCAGTCACCGTCGGGCAATCGGGTCCAGGCCGGCCCGCCGAACACCGAGGGCCAGTTGTTGGGCGGCTGGGATCCGTCCGGTCCGCGTCCGGGTCGGATGACGAACAGGTCGCGCTCGGGAGCGTCCGGGCCGCCCTCGAGGACCGCTCGGAACCACGGGTGTTCGCTGGAGAAATGGTTCGGGACGATGTCGATGGTGACCTTGAGCCCGCGGGCATGCGCGTCGGTCAAGAGCGCGTCGAAGTCGTCGAGCGTGCCGAAAATGGGGTCGACGTCGCAGGGGTCAGCCACGTCGTAGCCGCCGTCGGCCATCGGTGAGCGGTAGAACGGCGAGAGCCACACCGCGTCGACGGAGAGGTCGACGAGGTGGTCGAGGCGCTGGCGGATACCCACCAGATCGCCGGTGCCGTCACCGTTGCCGTCGGCGAAGCTGCGCGGGTAGATCTGGTAGAAAACCGCCGACGCCCACCAAGGGCTGGTCCCGAAAGCGCTTTTGGTCACGAAACCATTGTGCATGGCTAGCCGGGCAGGTTGCGCAGCGAGTCCGCCGCGGACGTCAGGTAGTCCCACAACACCTGTTCGTTCGCGGGCTCGAGGTCGAGGCTGTCCAGCGCTGCCCGCATCCGGCCCAGCCACGCGTCACGCTGGGCCACCCCGATCGCGAACGGCGCATGGCGCATCCGCAGCCGCGGGTGCCCGCGCTGCTCGGAGTACGTGCCCGGCCCACCCCAGTACTGGATCAGAAACATCCGCAGCCGTTCGGCGGCCGGCCCGAGATCGTCCTCGGGATACAGCGGCCGCAGTACCGGGTCCTCGGCCACCCCCGCGTAGAACGCCTCGATGAGCCGACGGAACGTCTCCGCGCCACCCACCGCCGCGTAGAAGGTGTCCGCACGTTCGTCAGGGTCCTGTAAGCCGGGCACGTACCCATTCTGTCCGACCGCTGGTTACGGTCGCGAGTGAGCATCGCAGCGAGCGCCGGCGAACGAGGAGCGGAGCGAGCCTAGCGATGAGCGCTCGCGCGAAGAGTAGGAGGAACAGTGGACTTCGATCTGATCGTGTTGGGGCTGGGGCCGGGCGGTGAAGAGGTGGCCGGCAAGGTCGCCGAAGCGGGCCGGAACGTGTTGGGTATCGACCCGCGCCTGGTCGGCGGCGAGTGCCCGTACTACGGCTGCATTCCGTCGAAGATGATCGTCCGGGGCGCCGATGTGCTGGCGGAGGGGCAGCGGGTGAACCAGCTCGCCGGCCGGGCCACGGAGGAGCCGGACCTCGCGCCGGTCGCTCGGCGGATCCGGGACGAGGCCACCGACGACTGGAACGACAAGGTCGCGGTCGACCGGTTCGAGGCCAAGGGCGGCACGTTTGCCCGCGGCGCCGGGCGATTGGCCGGCCGCGACGATGCGGGCCGACTGCGCGTCGAGGTGGACGGGCGGACGCACACCGCCGCCAACGTCATCGTCGCGACCGGCACCGCGCCGGCGATTCCGCCGATCGACGGGCTCGCCGACCTGCCGCGCGGCGTCGACGACCTCGTCTGGACCAACCGCGAGATCGTGAAGGCCCGAACTGCGCCCGCGTCCATGGTCGTGATCGGCGGCGGGGCGGTCGGTTGCGAGCTGGCGCAGGGCTTCGCCCGCTTCGGCACCCGGGTCACCGTCGTCGAGGCGGCGCCGCACCTCCTGATGCCGGAGGAGCCTGAGGCCGGCAAGGTCGTCGCCGATGTCTTCGAACGCGAGGGCATCGAGGTGCACCAAGGCATCGGCGTGCAGTCCGTCGCCCGTGGTGGGGACGGCGTCGTCGTCACCCTGGCCGACGGCTCCACCGCCACCGGCGAGAAGCTTCTGGTCGCCGCGGGACGGCGGCCCAACCTCTCCGACATCGGCCTCGAGAGGATGGGGCTCGACCCGCGCGCCCGCAGTCTCGACGTCGACGAGCACATGCACGTGCTCGACGACGGCGCGCCGGTCGACGGGCTGCACGCGGTCGGCGACATCACCGGACGGGGCGCCTTCACGCATGTGGCGGTGTGGCAGGCGCGGGTGTTGACCGCGCACCTGCTGGGCCGGGACGAGCCGTACGGCGGGTATCACGGGCTGGCCTGGGCCACGTTTACCGATCCGGAGGTCGGCCGGGTCGGGATGACCGAGCAGCAGGCTCGCGACAAGGGCCTCTCCCTTCGGGTCGGCCAACAGCAGATCGCGTCGAACAGCCGAGGCTGGATACACGGGCCGGGCAACGACGGCTTCGTGAAGATCATCGAGGACGCCGGCCGCGGCGTGCTGGTGGGTGCGACCGTGGTCGGGCCCTACGGCGGGGAGCTGCTCGGCCTGCTCACCCTCGCGGTCCACGCCGAGGTGCCGGTACGCACGATGGCGACCATGCACTACGCCTTCCCGACGCTGCACCGTGCCGTGCTGGAAGCGGTCGGCGCGCTCTCCTGAGCCGCCGCGGTCGGATCTCGACACCGGCGGCCTGTTGATCATCTCGCTCGGACCAGGCCGGCAGACCTGCAGAGACCGAGATGATCAACATCCGCGGACGGGCCGGTCCGTCCCGCTCGCAGCTAGGCCGGCGGGGGCTCTTTCGCGTCGGCCACGACTTCGGCGCGGGCGTCGGCTTGGGCCTCGGCCTCGGCTTCCGGGCCGCGCCGCGGCCGGGCGCCGTCCGGTGGCAGGTGAGCATCGATGTCGAGGTTGTCCAGGCGATCGCGGATGCGCCGCCGCAGTTCGCGGGCGGTGCGCCACTGCTCCAGGGGCCGGACCTTCGCGACAAGCCGGATGACGGTCTCCTCGCGGGTCATCGACTCCACGCCCTGGACGTCCGGCTCGCTGAGGAAGACCGTCGCCCAGTCCTCCTCCTGCGCCATCTCGCGCGACACCGAACGCATCGCCGCCGAGGCCGCGGCGACGTCGGCCCAGGCATCGATCGGGATGTCGAGCACGACTTGCGCGAAGCCCTGGCTCTTGTTCCCGACGCGCACGACCTCGCCGTTGCGGACATACCAGACGGTGCCGTTCACATCGCGCAGCCGGGTGCTGCGCAGCCCCACGGCTTCGACGGTTCCGGTGGCCTTCTCAAAGTCGATGACGTCGCCGACCCCGTACTGGTCCTCGAGCAGCATGAACATGCCGGAGAGGTAGTCCTTGACGATGTTCTGCGCGCCGAAGCCGAGGGCGACGCCCACTATCGAGGTGCCGGCGATGAACGGCGCGAGGTTGATCTGCAGCTCGCTGAGCACGAGCAGGAAGGCGATCACGAAGATCGTCGTCGAGGCGCCGGACTTGAGCACCGAGCCGAGCGTGGCGGCGCGCAGGGCGCGGCGTTCGGACAACAAACCCGATGACTCGAGCAGCCCGCTGTTCTGGATGCGCTCCTTGAACGGGCGTAGGAGCCGGGGCACGTCGCCCCGGACCGGGCGCACCGCGCGGTCGATCGTTCGGCGGAGCACCGCCTGGACAATCAGCGCGATCACAATGATGACCGCGATCCGGATGGGGATCTCGATCAGCACTTCGCGGTGCTGGTCCCAGAACTTCGGCAGCGACAGCGACTGGGTGGCTAGGACGGTCAACATCCGGCCCACCATGCCACGGCGGGCCCCGGGGCTCGCAACGGCGGCACCCCGAGGTGTGGCCCGGCGCACCAATGAACGTGCGTTCGCCCGCTCCGTCAGGTTCACTGATACCCAGCGGAGGTGACGATGGGCGCAGCGCTGGTGCTCAACGCGACGTACGAGCCGCTGTGCGTCGTGCCGCTGCGCCGTGCGGTCGTGCTGGTTCTGGCTGAGAAAGCGATCATCGTCGAGGCCGGCGACACCGTCATGCACTCGGAGCGGCTGGCCGTGCCCGTGCCGACGGTCGTCCGGCTCGCCCGCTACGTCCGCGTCCCCTACCGCCGCGAGGTCCCGCTCACCCGCCGCGCAGTGCTGGACCGGGATGGCCACGCCTGCGTCTACTGCGGTATCCGCGCCGACACGATCGACCACGTCCGGCCGCGTTCGCGCGGCGGCACGCATGTGTGGACCAACGTCGTGGCCGCGTGTGCCCGGTGCAATCACCGCAAGGGTGACCGGCTGCTGTCCGAGTTGGGCTGGCACCTGCGAGTGACGCCGGTGCAGCCCCCGGCCACCGTTGCCGTCGTGATGGGCTGGGCGGTGCGTGAGCCAACCTGGGAGCGCTACCTGGGACTCGGCGAGGCGCTCGAGGACGTCGTCCCCGCGGTCTGATGAACGCCGGTGGGCACGCGTCCCTTGGACAGGGTCAAAGTCGGAGCCTCAGCCGGGCTTCGCTACCGTATCGATCGTGACCGTCGTAGAGACCGTGCTGGTGTTCGTCGGCATCCCCGGGGGGATCGTCGCCCTCGTCTTCATCGCCGTGTACGGCAAGTCGCTCGTGCGTCAGCCCAACCGCTATCGACCCGGACGGGCGTGGACCTATCCGCCGTCCTGGTACGTGCCCCATCCCGACGCCGTCGTGAGCTCAGCCTCGGACCGACCCCAGCTCGAGGCCGGTACGTCATCGACGACGGCTGTGGGAGGTGCCAGCGGTGAGTGGTGACACGTACCAGAAGGCCTCTCCCAAGGAAGTGCAGTACGGCCCGAAGGCGCTCAGCGCCGAGGGCGGCCCGTTCACGGCCCGTCAGCTCAGCCGGCTCGACGAGGCCCTGACCCTGTCCAGCCGCGAGACCGGACTGACCTTTTCCGTCTACGTTGGCGAGTTCCAGGCGCCGACCCGTGCGCACGCCGAGGCGCTGTTCGAGAAGCTCACCGACGACGCGGTGCTGGTCGCCGTTTCGCCGGGACAGCGGGCGCTGCACATCGTCACCGGTCCGCAGTCCGCCCGGCGCCTGCCGAATCGGGCGTGTGCCCTGGCCGCGCTCGCGATGCGTGCCTCGTTCGCGAACGGTGATCTGACCGGAGGCATCGTCACTGGCCTCCGGATGTTGGCCGACTCAGCCGGCAGTCGCTGACCCGCTCGTCCGGGTCACTTGCAGCCGAGCAGGACTTGGACCGGGTTGCAGGTCGTCGTCGGGGTCGGTGACGGGGACGGGGCCGGGGTCGTCGACTTCGTCGGGCTCGGTTTCGGGCTCGACGTGGTACCCGATTTGGTCGGCGGGCTCGACGGTGCCGAGGATTTCGTCGGGGTCGAGGACGATCCGGAACCCGGCTTCGGCGCCGCGGACGACTTCGCCGGAGTCGGAGACTTGTTTGTCCCGCTGCTCTGCTTGCCGACCGCAGTCGGGGCGCCCGGGTTCGCCGGCGGGATGTAGCCGGTGTCGACGACCTTCGGCAGCGGGCCGCTGGTGATGCCCACCGGGATCCCGGTGACCTTGATCCCGCGGCGATAGGCGTCGGCCAGGGCCAGGACCTGCGCGAGGTATTGGTCGTTGTGGTTGTACGCCAGCACCGCGGCCACCTGACCGGCGTGGGTGCGCAGGTTGCCGCCGGCGGCGCACAGGTACCGCGCGGCGCCGAGCGCGGCGTCATTGATGTTGAAGATGTCGGCCTTGCCGTCGCCGGTCGCGTCCGCGCCGTAGCCCGCCCAGGTGGACGGGATGAACTGCATCGGTCCGAGTGCGTGGGCGAACTTCGCGTCGCCGTCCAGCGCGAGGCCGTTGCCGGGTGCCGGTATGTAGTCCCAGTGGATGCCGTCCAGGGCGGGACCGATGATGGACGGGGTCGAGATGCCATCGGAGCGCAGGACGGCGCCGGCGAAGCGGCCGTGGTCGGACTCCTCGCGGCCGATGCCGGCGAGCAGCGCCCAGTCGATGCCGCAGCCGGGCTCGACGTTCGCCATGCGTGCGGCGGCGACGCGATAGGCGTTCATCGCTACCCGGGGGATGCCGTTCGCGGCCAGCCCGCTGATCACACCGTGGTCGACGGGTGCCTGCGTGGCGACGTGGGTGGGTTTGCGGTGCAGGACCTTGTGCACGGACGGCGCGGTGGGGTCGATCTCGAGCAGCGGCGCGGCGATCTGCCTCGCGATGTCGGCCGCCGTCTTCGGACGGGGACCGGTCGCGGAGTTGGCGCCGGCGACGGGAGTGGTCAGGCTGGCGGCGACGAACAACGCGATGCCCGCGGCGATCGCGCCCATCGAGGCCCGTTGCCGGGTCTTCGGGTCGCGGCGCAGGACCGCAAAGATCCCCGGGACCCGGATCAGCTCGTCGCCGACGACGATCGTGCCCGGCCGCGGCGCCGGCACCACCGTTCGGGGCACGCGCGGCACGCCGGGACCGGGACGTGGCCGCGGACGGGGCTCTGGGGGTGTCATCGTTCCTTCCTTCACCGGCAGATGACTGTGAACGACTTCCCCTATAACGACTTCCCCACCGTGTTGGTAACGTGTTAAGTTTCTGTAGTCAAGGTCTGGGGTTTCAAGCCCGGCATTTCAGGCGCTGGCGTCGGCCTTTTGCGCCCGAATTGCCCGCACGACGTCGGCGCGACCCTCGCTGACGAGCCTCCGCAGCGCGGAAGGCAGGTCGGCGCCGCCGAGGAAGGCGTCCGCGGCCGCGACGGTGTCCTGGCTGATCGTGGACGTCCAGGTGGGGAACAGCCCGACCACGACGTTCTGGGCCAGTTCGCTGGTGCGCCGCGTCCATACGTTGCGGATGTCGGCGAAGTAGCGATCGACGTACGGCGCGACCAGGTCGCCCTGCGTCGGGTGGGAGAAGCCGACGATGACGGCCTCCTGCATCGCATTGGGCAATGCGTCGTCGTCGACGGCGAGCCGCCACGCCTCGGCCTTCGCGTCGGCGGTGGGCTGCAGCGCCCGGGCGGTCGCCGCGTGCCGCTGCCCGGCCGCGGATGGGTCGCGCTCGAGTTCGGCGTCGACCTCGTCGCGGCCGATGGCGCCCAGCGCGGACAGCGTCAGCACGATGGCCCACCGCAGCTCGTCGTCGATGGCCAGCCCCTCGACCGTCGTGCTGCCGTCGAGCAGGCCGCGGACGAAGGCGATGTGCTCGTCGGTGCGGGCCGATCCCAGCAGGGCATGGGTCCAGGCGAGCTGGTGATCCGACCCGGGTGCGGCGGCCTGCAGGGATGACATCGAGGCGTCGGCGAGTGCGGTGTACCCCTCGGGTGCCCACGTCGGGTTGGCGTAGATCTCGAGCGCGCGCAGGGCCTGGCGGGTCAGCGACTGCATGACGCCGATATCGGTCTCGTGCGGCGCGCCGGCCACGACGAGGGCCACGTAGTCCCGCGTCGGCAGCTCGCCGTCGCGGGTCATGTCCCACGCCGCGGACCAGCACAGCGCCCGGGCGAGCGGCGCGTCGAGTTTGGCGATCCCGCCGGAGCGCAGCGTGTGCAGGCTCGTCTCGTCCAGGCGCAACTTGCAGTAGGTCAGGTCGTCGTCGTTGACGAGCAGCAACGCCGGCTGCCGTTTGCCGACCAGGCCGGGGACCGGCGTGCGCTCGCCGGTGACGTCGAGCTCGATGCGCTCGGTGCGGACGAGCCGGTCGCCGTCCTCGTCGTAGAGCCCGACCGCGAGCCGGTGCGGGCGCACAATGTTCGACCTGGCGGTCTCGGTCGGGGCGGTCTGCACGATCTCGAAGCTGGTGAATGCGCCGTCGGCGTCCGTCGTGAACTGCGGGTGCAGCTTGCTGATCCCCGCGGTCTCAAGCCACAGCTTCGACCAGTCGCCGAGGTTGCGGCCGGACGCCTTCTCGAGGGCCCGCAGCAGGTCGGCCAGGGTCGTGTTTCCGTACGCGTGCTCGGCGAAGTAGTCGCGTAGGCCGGCCAGGAAGGCCTCGACGCCGACGTAGGCGCCGAGCTGCTTGAGCACGCTCGCCCCCTTCGCGTAGGTGATGCCGTCGAAGTTGACCTCGGCGGTCTGCACGTCTGGGGCGTCCGT
>JAVHVH010000187.1:0-6874 GCA_032160665.1 Pseudonocardiales bacterium | reverse complement strand
CAGTCGAGTCGCAGTCAGCCGTCGTCGCAGCTGCACCAAAGCCTCGGAATCGAGTGACGCGACGAACGGATCAACCCGAACCCACTTCGACGCCACACTGGAAGGATTCCACGTCGAGGCACCCATCACAGTCGAACGACAGCACTGACTGAGGTCCGCACGTATAGCAGCGTCGCCCCACGACTCACGCCACCAGGGCACCGCCGTATTCGGTGATCTTGCAGGCAGCACCGAAGCCGTTGCCCCGGTAGTCGTGGGAGCGCCTCGTGGCAGTGGGGCGGAACATGGTCAGGCAGGGGTGAGGCTGGGTGGGGCCGGCACGGGCACCGGGACGATCGCGATGCCGACCATCGAACTCGTTCGTCTCGCCGCCGCGACGTGTCCGGCGCGGCGCGCGCGGCGTCGGCGCACCCGAGGGCAACCGTCCGCGCGCTGATCACCGCCAGTCCGCGGGCACGGCGTCGGGTATCGCCGCGGCGGCCTCGGCGTACTCGGCCGGCAACCAGGCGACCCACCTGTCGCCCAGGCCCGGCGCCCAGGTGCGCGCCGTCGGCCCTTGCCTGACGAGCTCGCCGAGCTTGCCGACGCGCTCGAGCAAGATCGCTCCTGCGGCGGCTGGCACCCGCGCTATAACGGCGGGGTCCTCGAGTGGGAACCCGGCAAATGCCGAGCGGGCCTAGTCGGCGATCGCGCGCGGCTTTCCGCAGGACGACGACGGCGACGGTCAGTCAGGGCCGAGGACAACTCGCCGCGCGGCAATTACTGCCGCTCCCCCGACTCGCTACCCAGCAAGCCTGGGCGTAGGGCGCAGTGGGATATGTACTCCATGCCGATCTGCGGATGGCGCGCGGCCTGTGGCGCGTCCTGCCGGATGCGCTTACGCTCGCGCCCATGCGGACCCTGCCGGTCTTCGACGGCGGCGCGCTCATCAGTGCCCTCGACGCCCAACGTGCTGACCGAGGGTTGGGTTGGAACGAACTCGCCGACGAACTCTGGAAGCAATCCTCGGAACTGAACGCGCAACTGTCGGATCATTCGATGTGCCCTGGAGCGCTCGTGAGAACCGCGAAGCGCGGAACGATGTCCTGTCAATATGCGCTAACCATTCTGCGATGGATCCGCCGCGCGCCCGAGGAGTTCTTGACGGGTCCGCTTGTCGATGTCGGCGACGTTCGGTTGCCGGAGGCAGGCTCGGATTGTCGCCTTCGCTGGGACTTGAGTCACGTGTACGCAGCGCTCAATGAGCAGCGCCGCGAACGCCGGCTGACGTGGCCAGGGCTAGCACAGGAACTCAACTGCACGCCGAGCCGGTTGACTAACCTGCGGACTGCTCGTCTCGCCGACATGGACCTCGCGATGCGCATCACTCAGTGGCTCCACAAACCGGCGGCTGTTTTCGTCCACGCCGCCCATTGGTGACCTACGCATCAAATCGGCCGCTCGTCACAACCCTGCCTTCGAGCTGCCCGCTTGTAGCTCGTCCGCTGATCCATGAGCACCAACAACGCATCCCCCGTTGCGTCCGCGTAACCGTCGATAGCGATCATGGCCGCCAGTGCTCCGGACAGCGCAGATGAGACGTTAGGGGCGCCAAACGGTCCCACCGACCGCGCGAATCCGTCCGGAAACGCTAGTGCTCGCTCCTCCCTCTGCGGCATGCCCGGATCCTCCCACTCATGCTGCGACGTGGATGGGGACCGCGTCACCGGTAGCTGACGATGAGGCCACGGTGCACCGATTGGGTCGGTGCGGTGACAGCGAGCGTCCTGGTCGCCGCGTCCCAGGACCACGAACTGGACGGCGCTGCCCGGCCGTTGATGGTCACGGCTGTCGGGGCCGTCGCGTTCGTGAACGCGACCGACCACTGTCGCTGCGACACCTGCCCGGCGTACGACCCGACCGCAGGGTCGATCTGGACCGTGCGGTTCGGGCCGCCCTCGGTGTAGCGGATCCGGGTGGTCGCGCTCTGCCGGGTGTCGGTCGTCGAGCCGTTGTCCTCGTACAGGCTGGACGAGCCTGACGCTCCGCCGGCGGCGGTCACGGTCACCTTGGTCAGCGGGTTCTGGACGTCGTTGGTGACGTTGTCGGTGCGGGTGGTCATCAGGCCGCCGGACCGGATGAAGACCGGCATGGAGTTCAGGTCCGTCGTGACGTCCTGCGTCGTGCCACCGGCGTAGGTCTTGCCGGTGAAGTAGTCCGTCCAGCTGTTGCCCGGCGGGAACCAGACCGACGTCGTGGCTGTCGTGCCCGGCGTCGTCACCGGCGCCACCAGCACGTCTGGGCCGTAGAGGTATTCGGCGCCGTCCTGGGCGTAGGCGTCCTGCGAGTCCGGGTACTGCAGGTACAGCGGCCGCACCACCGGAATGCCCGTGCGGTTGGCCTGCTCGGCCAGCGTGTAGGTGTACGGCACGAGGTCTTCGCGCAGGTTCAGGAACTTCTCCGCCGACGTCTTCGCCGCCGGGCCGTACTGCCAGGGCAGCCGATCGCTGTGGTTTCCGTGCAGACGGTCGACCGGCTGGAACGTGCCGAACTGCACCCAGCGGGCGTAGAGGTCGTCGGCTTCCTTCGTGCTGCCCGGCTCGGCACCGGCGCTCTGCGTGCCGTCGTTGTTGAACCCGCCGATGTCGTGGCTGACCGCCGACAACCCCGTCGACGCCGACTCACCTGGCGTGTAACCGACCTCGAACTTCAGCGTCGCCCAGTTGGACGTGGTGTCACCGGTGAAGTGGACGGTGGTGCGCTTGTCTGCCCACGGACCGGTAGGCAGCCCCTGCTGGCCGCTGTAGCCGCCGGCCTGCAGTGACCCGTACGCGCGGGAGAACGCGAACCCGCGGCTCACCGTCTTGTTCGAGTCGGTCGCGTACTGCTGGTTGATCCACGCGTCCGGGGTCACGCCCGGCAGCGAGGAGGAGGACCCGTCGCAACACCAGTCCAGCCACCAGAAGTCCGCGCCCTGCTGCTCCATGGTCTGGTGCAGGTCCAGGTACGCCTTGAGCTGGTCGGGGTTGCCCCAGTCGAAGACATAGTTGCCACCGTTCTGCGTCAGCCCGCCCTTCGCGGTGGCCTGCGCCTGCGGGAACTGCGGATCTGAGGGCACGATGCTCGGGTGGATGTTGAGGGTGTTGTGCAGACCCTGCGACGCCGCCCAGTCGAAGAATGCCTTCGGATCCGGGAACTTGCTCGGGTCCATCTCCCACCCGTCCCAGGTGCTCGGTGACTTGAAGTCGGTGTCGGTCACCAGCACGTCCAGCGGAACGCTGTCGGCGCGGAACTTCGGCAGGATCGTGTTCTCGTAGTCCGCCGCGGTTCGGTCGTAGTACTCGGAATACCAGACCCCGTACGCCCATCGGGGAAGCAATTCCGACGGCCCGGTGAGGGTCGCGAGATCGGCCAGCCCCTGCTGGTAGTCGTGGCCGTAGCCGAAGACGTAGCCGTCTTGGTAGGGCTGCCCGTTGTGGCCCGGCCGAGGCGAGACGGTCTTCGTCGCGTTGTCGAAGATCGCCGAGGTGGTGTCATCGAGCAGCGTCCAGCCGTCCTGGTACAGCAGGCCGGGTGTCGTCGCCGCGGAGCCGCTCACCCCATCCAGGCCGCGGCGGTAGCCGCCGAGCGGCGCGTGCGGAGCGAGCAGCACCGAGTGGCGCGCAGCCACGGCGACGGTGTCGATGTTCAGTCCGCAGCTGCTCGCGTCCGGGCAGCCGATCGTCACGTCGTTCGCGCCGGCCGCGAGCGTCACCGGGACCGCGACCGTTCGCCACGAGTCCCAGCTGCTCGTCGTCGGCAGGGTGGCCGACGTCGCGGTGGCCGAGCCGACCCGCACCGATACCGAGCGGGGGGCGGTCTGCGCGTTGGCGTAGCGCAGCTGCAGGGCGTATGTACCCGCGCCGGGGACGTCGACGACGTGCATGGTGTCGCTCGCGCCGGTCTGCAGCCCGGCGACGAAGCCGGAGCCGGAGTAGTCGTTGTGGTCGGTCGCCACCGTCGCGGTGCCGTCGCGAGTGCCGAACTCGGCCTCGCAGATCGCGCCGAACGGGCAGTCCTGGACCTTCGGCTGCGGGGGGGCCGGATAGGGCGAACCAGGGGTCACCAGCGCGAGGCTGTCGATGTTGACGTTGCCCGAGTCGGACGGCGTGCGTGCCACTGTCACGGTGTGCGTTCCGGCCGGCAGGTCGAGAGTGGTGGAGACCAGGGCCCAGGTGTTCCAGTTGGCCGTCGTCGGCATCGTGATCGTGTGACCGATGCCGCCATCGGCCGACACGGTCAGCGTCCGCGTCGTGTTCTGCCCGTCGCCGCCGAGGGAGTTCGCGTACCTCGCGGCGAACTGGTAGGTCCCGGCTGCCGCCACGTTCAGCTGGAAGGACAGCGAGTTGCCGGTGTTCTGGAAGCCAGCGGCGAAACCTCGGCCGGTGTAGCCGGGGTGATCGGTCGCCACCGATACCCCGTTGAGGGTCAGGTCCTCCGCCTCGCAGAGCACGCCGATGGTGCAGGACGGAACGCTCTGTGACTGCCACGGGTACGCCGTGACGTTCTGCCGGCCGGCCCGCAGCCGTACCTGCAGGTTGTCCGGGCCGAAGGGTCCGGAGCCGACCTTGTACCGCAACGTCATCGCGTCGGTCTCGATGGTCAGCCAGCCCGCGACGGTCTTGGCGGTGTACCCCGTGCGCGGGAACCCATCGCGGCCGATCGCGTTGAAGGTCGGCGCGTCGATGAACTGTGCGTCGCCGGCGTACTCGCTGCGCACGAGCGTCGGCGACAGCACCTCGAAGCGCGCGTCGCCGGACCTCACTGCCGCTGACTGGGCGCCGGCGAGTGGAGCGGCCGAGGACTGCTGGGTCGCGATCACGACGCTCAGCACCACGACCGCGACCGTCAGTACCGCGGCGAACCTGCGGCGTCGTCGATGAGTCATTCGTCAACCTCCTGGTTGAGGCGGAGCACGACCGAGGGATGACGGCCTGGTCCGGCGGGGTTCATGAGGCGCCCGGC
This sequence comes from Pseudonocardiales bacterium, assembly GCA_032160665.1. GTDB lineage: Bacteria > Actinomycetota > Actinomycetes > Mycobacteriales > Jatrophihabitantaceae > Jatrophihabitans. The sequence goes on along the minus strand of JAVHVH010000187.1, from coordinate 1,891 downwards.
ATCGGCACGGGCGTCAAGCGGGGGGCCGCCGCGACGGCGGACCGGTCGGTGAAGCGGGACGTCTCAGTGAGCACCAGCGCCAGCGCGCCGACCATCGAGGCGCGGTCGCCGAGAGAGGAGTTGGCGATCGTCACCGGGGTGCCGAACGGCACGCCCGCCAGCTCGGCGCGTGCCGGCGCCAGCAGCAACTCCCCCAGCGCGGAGAGCTCCCCGCCGATGACGATCGCGACCGGGTCGAACAGCAGCGCGAGGGCGGTGAGGCCGCGGGCGAGCACGCTGGCCGCTCCGCCGACGACCTCGAGCACGTCCGGGTCGCCTCCGTCCGCCCTGGTGATCAGGTTGGTGAGGTCGCTGACCTCAGTCCCCCGCGCGGCGAGCTGGCCGATCAGCCCTTCGGCGCCGACGTACAGCTCGAGGCAGCCGCGTCGCCCACACCAGCACAGCTCCCCGTCGCGCTCGGCGGCCAGGTGCCCCAGTTCCCCCGCGTACCCGCCGCGGCCGTGGTAGATCGACCCGTCGATCACGATGCCGAGACCGACCCGGCTCGCGACCTTGACGTAGAGCAGGTTCGGCGTCCCGGCGAACTCGCCCCACGTGCACTCAGCGAGCGCGCCGAGGTTGGCGTCGTTCTCCACGACGACAGGGATCTGCCACCGCTCGCCCACCTGCGCAGCGAGCTCCTCGCCATTCCAGCCGGACAGCACACCCGGGACGAGCAGCCGCCCGCTCTGCGGCGCCACCGGCGCCGCGATGCTGATCGCCGCGCCAACGAGCTGGTCCGGATCGGCCTCCGCCTCGATCATCGTCTCGTCGATACAGCGCAGCACGGTCGCCACGCCCTCCGCGGCATCGTGGCCGTGCGGCAGCGACACCCACCGCTCGGCCAGCACACAGCGAGACAGGTCGCCGACGGCCACCGCGACGTGCCGCACCCCCACATCCACGGCGATCGCCAGGCCAGCCGAACGGTTCAGCGCGAGCACCGAAGGGGGGCGGCCAAGCCCATCGGTCGGCGGACCAGGGCGTTCGGAGATCAGACCGCCCAGCTGGAGGTCGCGGACCAGGCTGGAGACCGTGGCGCGGGACAGGCCGGTGCGGGCCATCAGCTCGACGCGGGTGGCCGACCCGGCCCGGCGCAAGACGTTCACGACGCTCGCTCGATTGGCCGCACGGATCGCACCGCTGTCGGGCTGAACGATACGAACCACCCCTCATCACTCCATGTCAGCGAAGTCGCGATCACGAACCGCCGTAACTTTCATCCCGATACGTCCTTCTGTCAATACTTCGACAGAAACACCCCATTAATGCCGAGGGGCCAGGATTGACGGCGCGGCCATGTCGCGGTGCGCTGGCCCCGGCGACTGCTGGACCAGCGGCCAGCCGGCCGGCAACGGGAAGGGGTCCGCCGACGCCGACGGGCAAGATCCGTCGATCACGAGCACCTCGACGATCGCGCGATACCCGAGCAGATCACTCGCGATGTCCGTGCGATCTCCGGAGACGTGACCCGGACGCCGTGGCTGGACCTACAGAAGGCGGCGGCGCGCCGAAGCTAAGCTACTTGCTTGCGCAAGTAGAGTCGCCGCCGTGGCAAAGGTGGAAGCGTTGACTCAGACGGAGGAAGTGTTGTGGCGATCGCTGATGCGGCTGGTGATCACCTTGCCGCGCGCACTTGGCGACGATCTGGTCCGGGCGCGAGGAATGGCTGCGAACGAGTACACGACGCTGATGCATCGGTCGGAGGCGCCGAAGAGAGAACTAGGCATCACCGATCTGGCCGCGGCCGCGGCTCTGTCTGTCAGCCGGATGTCGAGGCTTCTCGACGATCTGCAGGCACGTCAGCTAATCCTCAAGCGCCGGAGTGAGACCGACGGTCGAGCGAACATCG
>JAVHVH010000180.1:0-19759 GCA_032160665.1 Pseudonocardiales bacterium | reverse complement strand
TACCGGCTGCTGCTCGACCTCGGGCACGGCGCGTTCGGCGCGCTGCAGCGATACGTCCAGCCGACCGACGTCGACGCGATCGTCATCTCGCATCTGCACCCCGACCACTGCATCGATCTCACCGCGTACGTGGTCGCGTTGCGCTACGGCGGCGCGGGGTTTCACGCCGGCCCTGAGGGCCGGATCCCGCTCATCGGGGTCCCGGGCACCCGCGATCGGCTCGAGGCGGCGTACGACCCGCTCGCCCGCAAGCTCAGCCTGCACGAGTTGTTCTCCTTCGCCACCCCGACCGAGACCGAGTTGGGGCCGTTCCGCATGTCCTATGCCCCGATGAATCACCCGACGCCCACCAACGCGGTGCGAATCCAGTACCAGGACCGCTCGCTGGTCTACTCGGCGGACACCGGCGAGTCCGACGAGCTGGTGAAGCTCGCTCGCGCCGCGGACGTCCTGCTGTGCGAGGCCTCGGTCGGACCGGACGAGGTGCTCATCCCGGGCTTACACCTGACCGGACGGCAGGCGGGCGAGCACGCGGACCGGGCCGGCGTGGATCGGTTGATCGTCACGCACGTCCCGCCGTGGAACTCTCGGCAGGTCGCGTGCGACGACGCCGCGGACGCGTTCCAGGGTCCGGTCGAGGCGGCCGTCCCGGGCGCGGAGTACTCGATCTGACCCGTTTCGCGTTCGCCCCGATGGTCAACCGGCCAGAAAGCTGAGTCGCACCGTGCGCCGCGCGTTGTCGACGTTGGTGTCGACCAGGCAGATCGACTGCCACGTTCCGAGTTGCGGTCGACCGGCGAGCACCGGCACCGTGATCGACGGGGCGATGAAGGCCGGCAGGACGTGGTCGCGGCCGTGCCCGCCGCTGCCGTGCCGATGCCGCCACCGATCGTCCGCGGGGAGCAGCTCGTCGATGGCGGCGAGCAGGTCGTCGTCACTCCCGGCGCCGGTCTCGAGGATCGCTACGCCGGCGGTTGCGTGCGGAACGAACACGCTGAGCAGACCGTCCTGCTCGCCTCGCACGAACTCAGTGCATTCGTCGGTTAGGTCGCGGACGCGGGGTTGTCCACCGGTACGGACCTCGATCGTCTCAGTCTTCATGGCGACAATCCTGCCCCGCGGCGCCCAGCCCCCCGCCGGTGGCGGAGGAGCGCGATCTGGCGAGTGGCACGACCAACCTGGATAACCCGACACTGGTGTGTCCCCACTCACGACGTGCTTGATCAGAAGGGTGGCGAGTCAGGTCGGTGACGTCCGCGGGATCGAGCTCGTCGTGTTGTTCGAGTGCGCTCGTCTGATCGATGGGGAGGTGGCCGGGCGGGCTGCGGTATTCGTGGCCGGTGGGGCTGGTCCAGGTGAGGTCTTCGGCGGGGTCGCCGCGCACGGTCCACCCGGCTTCGTGTTTGGCGTGATGGCTGCGGCTGGACAGGGCGATGACGAAGTCGGTGAGGTCCTGCGGCGGGCGGTAGACGGTGCGTCCGTAATCGAGGAGCCGGCCGAAGGGGTCGGTGTCCAGACGGGGCCAGGTGCTGGTGGGGTCACCGGCGATGCGTCGTGCCATCGACGCTGGGATGGGCCGTAGCCATCGAGCTCAGCCGGCTGGTCGTCGAGGCCGCGCAGGGTGGACAGGGCGACGGTGACCTGGATCGACGGTCGGCGGCCGTGCCGGAACGGCGCGTCGGCGGGCAGCTCGGCCAGGAAGCCGGCGGCGATCGCGTTCAGGGCCGTCATGAGGGTGGCGGCGCCGTCGGCCGGGAGCAGGTCCACACCTGGGACATGCCGTACTCGGCCGGCCGGGGGCAGACCCGCCGCTGGTCGTACGCGTTCCGGGGGGCGTTCCTGTTCACCGGCGGGGTCGGTGGCAAGGACGGCGCGGCGCACATGGGTACGACATGGGTACGACAATTCTGGGCGAACGGTGGACAACCGACCGCGCTGACCCAGCGCGTGCCGTCGCTGCTTGGGAGGGGTCACCGCCGAGCCGACCCGCCGAGCTGGCGCTGCGGTCGCCTAGCCGTCGCCCCCCGGCCAGGACAACCAGGGGGCGACGGGTCAAGGGGCGCTACGAGCGGCACGTATCCGCCCGCCGCGCGACCGGTACGAAAGCCAGCAGGCGAAGGTGATCACCAGGCTCGTCGTGACCGGTCCGCCGAGCATAAGGGCTCGCACGGAAACACGGTGCCAGCGGGGCGCCGACGAAAACCGGCAAACGATCAACCCACGGGCGGCGACTCCGCGGCCCCGGAACGCGCGTCTTCGGTGAAGAACGAGATCCGGCCGTTCGTCTCGAGGACGGCGAGCCGGATCTCGGCGAACCGCTCGATGCCCTGGCTGCGCGCGGCGGCCATCAGGTCGTCCATCGACACGTGCTCCGAGCGCAGGGTGGCCATGATCGGATCGCCGTTGTCGACGACGACGGCCAGCGTTCCGTGCGTGAGCGGTCGGACCCTGGGGAAGCGGGTGTTGGCCCACGACAGGAAGATCCGCCGGCATGGTGGATGTGCACCCGCCAGGGCACGTCGAGCCCGGCCCGGGCCACCTGCGCGTACGTCACCGAAAGGGTGTAGTCGTTGTCGCTCGTGGCGACGGTGCGCGGCCCCAGCGCGCCGGCGGGCCCTCATCGCCCATGCGCACGTTCCGCACGGTTGAATCGACATGTCCCACGTCCGACGTAGTAGCACCGCCCGCTGGGCATACCTCGGAGGACACGCACGGCAACGTCGATGGGGTTGGGTGGGTCATGTCGGTCGTCGAACGGCTCGATCGGTTCCAGCGCAGCCATCCCCGGGCCAGCGTGCCAGTGGCCGTCGTCTACAAGTTCGCCGATGATCAGGGCAACTACCTCGCCGCGCTGATCACGTACTACGGCTTCCTGTCGCTGTTCCCGCTGCTGCTCCTGTCCTCGACGATCCTCAGCTTCGTGCTCCACGGGAACCCTGACCTGCAGCGCAGCCTGCTGGACTCTGCGCTCGGGCAGTTCCCGATCGTGGGCACTCAGCTCGCGGATCCGCAGGGTTTGAGCGGTAACGGGGTGGGGCTGGCGGTCGGCATCCTCGGCACGGTGTACGGCGGCCTCGGCGTGGCGCAAGCCGCCCAGAACGCGATGAACACCATCTGGCGGGTGCCGCGGAACAGCCGACCGAACCCGCTGCAGAGCAGGCTGCGCAGCTTGCTGCTGCTGCTCGTGGTCGGGCTGTCGCTGATCGGCACCACCGCGCTGGCCGCACTCGGCAGTGTGTTCAACGGCTTCGGAATCGGCACGAAGATCGCCCTAGGCATCGGGACGTTCGCGCTCAACGCGGTCGTGTTCACGATTGCGTTCCGCGTCGCGACGGCGCGCGACATCACGCTCCGGCAGACGGTGCCCGGTGCGGTCGCGGCCGCGCTGACCTGGCAACTGCTGCAGTACTTCGGCGCGCTGTACGTCGGTCACGTCGTCAAGGGAGCGACCGCGATCAACAGCGTTTTCGCGCTCGTCCTCGGACTGATCGCCTGGATCTATCTGGAGGCGGTCATCGTCGTGCTCGCAGTCGAGTACAACAGCGTCCGATCGCTCGGCCTCTACCCGCGCGCGTTGCTGACACCGTTCACCGACGACGTCGACCTGACCGACGCCGACGAGCGCAGCTACACCCAGCAGGCCGAGGCCACCAGAGCGAAGGGCTTCGAGGAGATCAACGTCGACTTCGACCCGCCTGACTGACTGACCCAGCGTCGGCGAGTGAGAACTCACCAGCGGCGGGGACGCGCGACCCCCGTCCGAGGGCGTCGATACGCTCGGTGCATGCCCCGCCCCGACGGTCGTGTCAACGACCAGCTGCGTCCGATCACCGTCACCCGCAACTGGCAGGCCTATGCCGAGGGCTCGGCCCTGATCGAGTTCGGCGACACCAAGGTGCTGTGCGCCGCCTCGGTCCAGCAGGGCGTGCCGCGCTGGCGCAAGGGCAGCGGTCTGGGCTGGGTGACGGCCGAGTATGCGATGCTGCCGCGGGCCACCCTGACCCGCAACGACCGCGAGTCGATCAAGGGCAAGATCGGCGGCCGCACCCACGAGATCTCCCGGCTGATCGGCCGTTCACTGCGGGCCGCCATCGACCTGTCGGCGCTGGGCGAGAACTCGGTGTCCATCGACTGCGACGTCCTGCAGGCCGACGGCGGCACCCGCACCGCCGCGATCACGGGCGCCTACATCGCGCTCGCCGACGCGATCGCGTGGCTCGATGCCAAGGGTGCGCTTGCGCAGCCCAAGCCACTGACGAACTCGATCTCCGCAGTCTCGGTCGGGATCGTCGACGGCGAGCCGCGCCTCGATCTCATGTACGAAGAGGACGTCCGCGCCGAGACCGACATGAACGTCGTCGTCACCGGGACGGGCGAGTTCGTCGAGGTCCAGGGCACCGCCGAGGGCATCCCGTTCCGGCGCGACGAGCTGGACGCCCTGCTGGATCTCGCCGTCGCCGGGTGCGCCGACCTGGCCCGCATGCAGACCGAGGCTTTGCAGGGGTGAGCGCGACGCGCATCCTGCTGGCCAGCCGTAACCCCAAGAAGCTCGCCGAGCTGCGCCGCATCCTGGCCCCGGCCCTGCCCGATGTCGAAGTCGTCGGCCTCGACGACGTCGACCGGTACGACGAGGTTCCCGAGACGGGGGCGACGTTTGCCGAGAACGCCCTCATCAAGGCGCGCGAGGGCCATCGGCGCACCGGCCTGCCGACCGTCGCCGACGATTCCGGCCTGCTGGTGGACGCGCTGAACGGCATGCCTGGCGTGTTCTCCGCGCGCTGGGCCGGCAGCCACGGCGACGACGAAGCCAATCTCCGGCTCGTGTTAGACCAGCTCAGCGACGTTCCGGACGAGCGGCTCGGCGCGGCGTTCGCCTGCGCGGTCGCCTACGTCGACGACGCCGGCGAGATCCTTACCGACGGCCGCATGCCCGGTCGGCTGGTGCGAGCGAAACGCGGGTCGAACGGGTTCGGGTACGACCCGATCTTCGTTCCGCACGGTCACACCCGCACCAGCGCCGAACTCAGCGTCGACGAGAAGGACGCCATCAGCCACCGAGGCCAGGCTCTGCGGGCCCTGGCCCAACGGCTGGCTGAGAGGCAGCGCCCATCACGCTGAGCGCCCGGACTCCGCGAGTGGCACGATCACCAGCGGTGAGCCAACTGTCGGGACGAGGTCATGTCGGCCGGGTGACGTCGGTCGACCCGGTCCTGCGCGACCTCGCCCAGCGCGCGGCGGCCCGATTGCCGGAACTGTGCCGCGATGTCACCGCCGAGATCTGCTCGCAGATGCAGGTGTACGGCGCCGACACGACCGTACCGCGCGCCGACCTCGAGGCATCCGTCCGCGCCAACCTCAAGACGATGATCGACGCGCTGTGCGATCCGAGCGCGGTCAATCTCGGGCAGGCCCGCACCACTGGTACCCGCCGCGCGCGCCAGGGCGCGCCGCTGCCGGAGGTGTTGCGCGCCTTCCGGATCGGCTTCTCGGCGCTCTGGGATCTGCTGCTCGACGTCGCGTCCGGCGCCGGCGAACCGGAACTGCGCTCGCTGATCGCCGCCGCGACCCAGTTCTGGTTCCTCATCGACGAATACCTCGAGGCGGTCACTGCCGCCTACCGCGAGACCACGACGGCGCTCGTCCGCTCGCAGCGCGAGCGACGGTCCGCACTGCTCGACACGCTGTTCTCCGGCGGGGTGGTCAACGAGCGGGCGATGTGGGACATCGCGCAGGTGCTGGACATGCCGCACGACGGTGTCTTCGTCGTAGTGGCGGCCGAGCACGACGGCCTGGATTCGTCCTTGCTGCCCTGGGCCGACCGCGCCATCGCCGAACTGCGAATGGGCTCGGTCTGGCGACAGAGCACCTCGTACGACCTCGGGATCGTCTCGATCGGGGCACCCGGGCGGGTGGTCGAAGTGGCCGCCGCCCTCGGCGCGCACGCCAAGAGCCGACTGGGCATCAGCCCGACCTTCACCGGTCTCGAGAACACGCCGCGCGCGTTGCGGCTCGCCCACGTCGCTCGGTCCAGCATCGCCACCGACGAACCACGAGTGGCGTCGTTCGAGGTTTCTCCGCTGGCCATGTTGGTCGCCGCGGCGCCGGAGGAATCGGTCGACATCGCCCATCGGGTCCTGCACCCAGTGCTGGGCCTGCCGGCCGCCGAGCGCACCCTGCTGCTGGACACCCTGCAAACGTGGATCGACACCGGCGGCTCGACGAGACGATCGGCGGCCGAGTTGCATTGCCATCCGAACACCGTGCGATACCGGTTGCAGCGGTTGCAGAGTGAGTTGCACATATCCGTGACCGACCCGAACGCCCTGGCCCTGCTGGTGGTCGCGCTGCGCTCGTGGCGGTTGTTCGGCGCCGCCCGGCCACTGCCGATCCCGCACGTCGACAAGGACTAGGAGAGCCGCTCTCGCGCTCCACAGCGGTCTGGCGCTAAGTCTCTGTTTTGTATCACGTGACAAATGGCGCGGCCCGATGTTGGTGTCCAGTTCGCTTCGACTTGAGGCGATTGGTTCCCGTGGCTAGCGTGAGGCCACTGCTCTCGGCAACCCCACCCAGCTGCCCAGCTTGGCGGCGGACTGGGCCGCGAACATACCTCAAGGTTTGGTGGCGCAAGATGCACCGGACCCGCCAACGACGGCCGAGAGGACCTCGATGACCGCCCACCGCCGCGCGCCCGAAGTCGACACCAACGAGATCGTTCGCAGCCGCCCGCTGCCGTATCCCCGTCCGCAGCCGGTGCCGGCCGAGGAGCTGGCGCCCGATGAGGCCCAGGGGGTCGCGCGACGCAACTTCGTCGGATGGGTCCTGGCGGCCCCGACGCTCATGGTGGCGGCGCCGATCGCGGCCGGCCTGGTCAATCCGCAGCGCGCCGACGCCGTCATCCCGTCGCTGCCCGAGCCATCCGACCTGTTCGATCTGGGCGATCTGCAGGACCTCGCGGCGATGCCCACGTCCAACCTCATCACCGTCGTGGTGAACGCGGACGGCACTGCGAATTTCGCACTCCCGCGGGCCGAAGTGGGGCAGGGCATCACCACCTCGACGGCGATGCTCATCGCCGAGGAGATGGACCTGCCGATCGACAAGGTCGTGGTCACCCTTGCCGACGCGCGTCCCGAATTGATGTTCAACCAGCTCACCGGCGGCTCGAACACGACCCGATCCACCTACCACGCGATCCGCCGGGCCGCCGCACTCGCCCGGGCCCGCCTCGTTCAGGCGGCGGCAGCGAAGTGGGGCGTCGGCGCCGCCACCCTGACGGTGAGCAACGGCGTCGTGCAGGGTCCGGCCGGCAAGTCGGCCACGTACGGCTCGCTCGCCGGAGCCGCGGCGTCGGCCACGACGGCACCGGCACAGGCAACGCTCAAGGCGGTCTCGGACTTCACGGTCATCGGTAAACCGCAGCGCCGGCTCGACGCGCTGGACGCGGTCACCGGACGCAAGGTCTTCGCGATGGACCTGCACGTGCCGAACGCGCTGCCGGCGATGGTCTGCCGCCCACCCACGATCAACGGGAAGCCGAAATCGGTCGCCAACCTGGCTGCGGTGAAGGCGATGCCCGGCATCACCGACGTCGTCATGATCTCCACGGGTGTCGCGGTGCGGGGCAAGACCTTCGGTCAATGCATAGACGCCGTCCGTGCCCTCGACGTGACGTGGGGTCCCGGAACCGAGGACGCCAAGTCGGACGCGACCGTGCTGGCCGAGCTCAAGAAGGCCGAGATCCCGCTGATCGTGCCGTCCGTCCCGCTCCTGACGAAGACCGTCGAAGGCAGCTTCACGTTCTACTTCGCGAGCAACAGCCCACTGGAGACGGGCTGCGCCGTCGCGGACTACCGCGCCGACGGCGTCGAGGTGTGGAGCAGCCTCAAGGTGCCGATCGTGTTGCAGTCGGACATCGCGAAGAAGTACGGCATCCCGCGGGACACCGTGAAGGTGCACGTCACGCAGGGCGGCGGGTCGTTCGGCCGGCACCTGTTCAGCGACACCGCGCTCGAAGCCGTCGAGATCTCGAAGCTGACGGGTAAGCCGGTCAAGCTCATGTGGCACCGCACCGACGACTTCCGCCAGGGCCGCACGCACCCGATGGCCACATCGCGCGTGCGCGCCACGTACCTCGCCGGCAACGTCCTCACCTTCGAACAACGGCACACCAGCGTCTCGACCGACTTCACCCACGGGCTGGGCGAGATGCTCACCGCGATGTCGGCGAAGCTCCCCGGCGGCAATTACACCTTCGCCCAGTCGATCTTCGAGCTCACCGCGAACGTCCCATACAACTACGGTGTCACGACGCAGTTGCTCAACGAGGTCGACATGGGCTTCAACACCGGCAGCATGCGCAACATCTATTCGCCCGATGTCTGCGTGGCGCAGGAGTTGATCACCGACCAACTCGCCAAACGCGCCGGCAAGGACCCGTACACGTTCCGCAAGGCGTTCCTGAAGAACGCGCGGTCGAAGGCGGTGTTGGACAAGGTTGCCGCTGTCGGCAACTGGGGCCGTGCGATGCCGGCCGGCACCGCGCAGGGGATCGCGTTCCACGCCGAGTACAAGGGCGTCTGCGCGTGCCTGGTCGAGATCGACACCCGCCCCGCGACGGTCAACCGCGATATCCCGGACGCCTACACCGGTCCTCGGGTCACCAAGGTGGTCTTCGCCGTCGATGTCGGTCTGTGCATCAACCCGAAGGGCCTCGAGGCGCAGATGCAGGGCGGGATCATGGACGGCATCTCGCTCGCGCTGACGTCCAGCCTGCACCTGAAGAACGGCACGTTTCTCGAGGGCAGCTGGGACAACTACTACTACACCCGGCAGTGGAACGTCCCCCCGTCGATCGAAGTCGTGATCATGCCGTCGACGAGTGAGAGCCCCGGCGGCGCCGGCGAGTTCGGCGTCGCTGCGTCCAAGGCCGCAGTCGCGTGCGCGTACGCGCGGGCCACCGGGAAGATGCCGACCGAGTTCCCGATCAACCACAACCAGCCGCTGGGCTTCGAGCCGTATCCGACCGTCCCGCCCATCCCGCAGAGCCCCACCGACGGCCTGAGCTGAAGGAGCCATCGTGCCCACCCAAACGTTCATCGTGAACGGCAAGCAGGTCAGCGTGGATGTCGAGGACGACGTGCGGCTGCTGTGGGTCCTGCGGGATCTGCTCGGCGTCACCGGTCCCAAATACGGCTGCGGCCTGACCGTCTGTCAGGCCTGCACGTCGTTCGTCAACGGCAAGAAGGTCAACGTCTGCGGGATCCCGGTGGGTGATCTGGCGCCGACCGACGAGGTGACCACCATCGAGGGACTGCCGGCGACCGTGGGTAAGGACTTGCACCCGATGCAGGAGGCCTGGCTCGAGAACGACGTCGCCCAGTGCGGCTACTGCCAGCCGGGGCAGATCATGAACGCGGTGGCCATGGTCTGGGAGGCCAAGGCCGCCGGCCGCCAGCTCACCGACGCCGACTTCGACCAGATCCGCAACATCTGCCGCTGCGGCACCTACCACCGGATTCGCGAGGCCATCCTGGCCGGCGCGCAGAAGATGTGACGGGTCGCGATCCTCTAGGCGGTGTCACTCGCAGCGCGGACGTGGCCGGCGGCGATCATGGCCTTCAGCTCGCGCACTTCGGCCGTCAAGACTGCGATGTCCGCCCGCGTTGCCGCCCCCGCCTCGTCCTCCTCTTCGCGGACGCGGTCGATCAGCCAGCTCGCCAGGGTCGCGGTCACCACGCCGAGCAACGCGATGCCGCCGACCATGAGCCCGACGGCGACTGCGCGACCCACGCCGGTGACGGGGAAGTTGTCGCCGTAGCCGACGGTGGACACGGTTGTCGCCGCCCACCAGAGCGCATCGCGCAGGCTCGTGATGTTGGCTCCGTCGTGTCCACGTTCGGCGTCCAGCACGGCCAGCGAGGCGCAGAAGATGAGCAGCGCCGTGCCGCCCGCAACGTAGATCACGATCCGTCCCCGCAGCGAGTCGGCCGCGCGGCGGTGCAGCACCCTCAGCAGCATGATCAACCGCAGCGGGCGGAGGAACGGCAGCGCGAGGATGAGCAGATCCGGAAGGTGGCGCCAGAAGTAACGCCAGCGCGGCCGGGCCAGCGCCAGCCGGACCACGTAATCGACGATGAAGATGACCCACACGATGGTGACCACGAGGTCGCAGAGGTCGCGCCATCCTGGGGCCAGTTCCGGTTGGATGATCGGCCACGCGTACGCGGCCAGGAACGCGATCGCGGCCAGCGCGAGGGGCCAGTTACCGACCTGCTCCCAGCGCCGCAGCCGCTCCTGCTCGGCCTCGTGCGGTGCGTTCATGCGGCACTCCTCGGCATGTCGGGGATGGGCTCTACGTACGTATCATGCGGCCCCACCAGTCCCGTCGCCGTGCTAGGCGCTACGTCCTCGGCACCGGCGCGCGATGGTGCTCGAGCACGCAGCACTTCGCGCCGCCACCGGCCTTGCGGAGCTCGTCGGTCGGCAGCGGTACGACCCGCAGTCCGCGTTCGGCGATCTGGCGAGCAAGCGTCTCGCGCCCCGGCGCCATGATCACCGTCGAGCCGTCACTGACCATGTTGAGTCCGAGCGCGGCCGCGTCGTCCTCCGTCGCCATGATCGCATCGGGGAACAGGTCACTCAGCAGGGCACGACTCTTCACGTCGAACGCGCCCGACCAGTACGCGACCGTGTCGGCGGTGAGCCGCGCCAACGCCGTGTCGAGGTGATAGAAGCGGGGATCGACGAGGGTGAGCGTGACGACGGGGATCGCGAAGAAGTCACCGACCTCATCAGCCGCGTGCCGATCGGAACGGAAGCCGCTGCCGGCGAGGATCCGCGGGCCGGTCAGCAGGAAATCGCCTTCGCCCTCGTTGACGTGACGGGCTTGCCGGATCTCGCTGATGCCCAGATCGTCCAGAGCGGCGGCGAAGTGGGCAGACTCGGCGGCGCGCTCGGCGTGCCGAAACCGCGGGACCAGCGCGCGGTCGCCGATCACGATGCCGCCGTTCGCGGTGAAGACCATGTCGGGCAGGTCGGGCTGCGGGGGAACGACGTGCACGGTGTGGCCGAGCTGAACGAGCTGATCGTGCAGCTGTTGCCATTGCGCGACCGCGCGGTCGGCGTCCACCGGCTCGTCGAGCTGCATCCACGGGTTGATGCTGTAGCGAACGCTGAAGTAGGTGGGTGGGCACATCACGTAGTGCCGGCCAGTCGGCCGCGCCGAGGCAGAGGGCGCGGGAACCTCGGCCGGCATGGAGCTCACGGGTCAGGAGATTCCCGCACCGCCCGCTTCCATAACCAGGACGCGCTCCCAGCGAGCACAGGGTCAGGCGTCCCGGCGCTCCAGCGGGTGCACGGCCGGTCCCTCGAGCACGCCGCCGTCCACGTCGAAACGCGAGCCGTGGCAGGGGCAGTCCCACGAGCGTTCGGCACTGTTGAAGCGCAGCAGGCACCCCAAGTGCGTGCACCGCACCGACACGGCATGCAGCGTGCCGTCGTCATCGCGAAAGACACCCTTGCGACCGAGCCCATCGGCCAGGACGCGAGCCTGGCCCGCGGGGACGTCATCCGTGCCCCGCGCCCCAGGAGGACGGATCCGGTCGCCCACCATGTCCACTGCGAACTTGGTGCCGAGCTGCGCCACCTCGTGCAGCGAGCGGGGTGACAGCCGATTCGGAGAGAACGTGTCAGCCCACGGGTTGTGCCGCCCGGCGATCCCGTCAGCGAGGATCTGCCCGGCGAAGGTCGCCGTCGCAAGACCCCACTTCATGAATCCGGACGCCACCCAGAGGCGCGGGGAGCCGAGCCGGTACGGGCCGATGACTGGCAGATGGTCGTAGTGCACGGGATCCTGGGCGGACCAGCGATGCGTGACGGCCTCGACGTCCCAGTGCGTGCGGGCGAACCCCTCCAGGTGTGCGAACCGCTCCGGCGTCGCCTGACCGGCACCGGCCGGATGGCCCTCGCCGCCCACGATCAGCAGGTCACCATCGGATCGAATCGACCGGGTCGGGCTGCCAGCACTGATGGACATGCCCTGCGGGGGCCCGCCGGTGGCCAGCCGGACGGCGATGCAGTACGAGCGCTGCGCTTTGAGCCGGGCGAAGTACAGGCCGCGGTCCAGGAACGGATAGTGGGTCGCCACGACGACGTGTTCGGCCCGCACCTCGCCGTCAGCGGTGCGCACGCGGCACGGCTGGCCCTCGTCCACGCCGAGGGCACGGCTCTGCTCAAAGACGTAGGACCCGTTCCCGTCGATCGCAGCGGCGAGACCTTGGACGTAACGGACTGGGTGCAGCTGTAGCTGCTCGTCGAGTCGGACGGCACCGTGTACCTGGAACGGCAGGTCGACCGCGTCGACGATTTTGACAGGCAGACCCGCACGGGCCGCGACGGCAGCCTCGTGCTGGACGGCGGATCGGTCGCCCTCCTCGGCCGCGTAGGTGAACGCCGGGCGTCGCCGCAGCTCGCACTCGATGGATTCCTGCGCGACGATCGTGGCGAGTTGCTCGACCCCGGCGACACTGGCCTCGGCGTAGATGGCGGCTGTCGCGTCCCCGTGGCGGTTGTGGATCGTCGTGTAGATCGTGGACTGCAACGCACTCACCTTGGCGGTCGTGCAGCCGGTCACTCCGCTGCCCACCCGGGCCGCTTCCAGGACGGCGACCCGCGCGCCCTCGCGGCGAAGCTGCAGCGCCGCGGTGAGCCCGGCGATGCCGCCGCCGATCACGGCGACGTCGACCTCGGCGTCACCGGTCAGCTGCGGGTAGACCGTGGACGGGGCGGTGTCGAGCCACAGCGACTGGGCACCGGACGTGGTTTCGGCCATGCTCGGGCATTCCCGGAGCCGGCTCATGCGCAAACCGGTCAGAGATGGCGCAGCGCCGACTCACCCTTGGTCACGACAGGGTGAGCACCGCATCGTCGGCGTAGAAGCCGACTGTGCCGGCGGGTACCGCCGCCACGCTCGCGGCGAAGTCCAGGCTGGAACCCGTTCGAGTTGTCTGGTACGAGACCGTGACCTGTTGCCACGATGTGGTCAGGGTCAGGGTGGCGCTCGACGAACCGAGGACCGTGGTTCCGTTGAACTCGCTCAGCTGCAGGGTGAGTGTCGCGCCCGCGGTGGCGCCCTTGACCCACAGGGTGGCGCGGTACGTCCCGGCTGATGTCCTCTTCACGGTGTTCTGGCCGTCGTCGAGCGTGCACGTCCCTGCGGTGCTGCCCGTCCTGGTCAGCCGGGCGGCCCAGCTACCAGTGTGGCCACCGGACACTCGAGCCAGCGTCACGCCCGAGTTCGTCGTCCAACCGCTCGTGTTGTTCTCGAAGCCGCTGTTGCTGACCAGGTTCTGCTGGACCACAACCGGCTGCGATGCGCTCGACGTCAGGCCCACGGTGTCCTTCACCGTCACGCTGAGCGTGAACGTCCCAGCGCTGGTGTACGTGTGTGTCGCGATCGGCGAGGTCTGCGTGACGACCGCGGAGCCGTCCCCGAAGTTGAACGCATACGACGCGATGGGTGCCGGATCGGTGTCGGTCGAGGCTGACGCGTCGGCCGTCACCGAGACTGGTGCGACTCCCGACGTCGGCGTCACGGTGAGCCGGCTGACCGGCGCCGTGTCGGGCGTGATCTGGACGACTTGGCTGTTCGTCGTCTCGACGTTGCCGGCCGCGTCCCAGGCCCGGAACTTGATCGTGCTCGTCGTTGTGACGGAGAACGGCGCTGTGTAGGTCGGGCTGGTCAGCGTCGGGTCGGTCCCGTTCGTCGTGTAGTGGATGCTCCCGATGCCGGATCCGCCGGCGTTGTCGGTGGCGGCCAGCGAGATCGAGGCCGAGTTGAAGTACGCGGTGCTCTGGCAGGCGGCGTTGTTGCACTGGATCGTCGAGACCGGCGCGCTGCCGTCGATGCGGATGAGCTGGCTCTTGACCGCCTCGACGTTCCCGGCCACGTCCCAGGACCGGTACTTGACGGTCGTCGTGCTCGCCACGCTGAACGGCGCGGAGTAGGTGGGACTCGCCAGCGTCGGGTTGGTTCCGTCGGTCGTGTAGTGCGTGCTGGCAACTCCCGCCCCGCCGTCGGTCGCCGCGAGCGACACCGAGACCGCAGTGCGATACCAGCCGGTGGAGCAGGCGGCCGAGTTGCAGGAGATCGTCGTCGTCGGCCCGGTGCCGTCGATCCGGATCAGCTGCGAGCTGATTGCGTCGATGTTGCCCGCGACATCCCAGGACCGGAACTTGACGGTCGTTGTGCTCGCCACGCTGAACGGCGCCGAGTAGGTCGGGCTGGTCAGCGTCGGGTCGGTCCCGTTGGTGGTGTAGTGGATGCTCGCGACACCGGATCCGCCGGCGTTGTCGGAGGCGGTCAGCGAGACGGACACCGCGGCGGTGTACCAACCGGTCGAGCACGCCGTGCTGTTGCAGGCGACGGTCGTCGCCGGCGCGGTGCCGTCGATGCGGATGAGCTGGCTCCGGACCGCTTCAGCGTTCCCGGCCAAATCCCAGGACCGGTACTTGACCGTCGTGGTGCTGGCCACGCTGAACGGCGCGGAGTAGGTGGGACTTGTCAGCGTCGGGTCGGTGCCGTCGGTCGTGTAGCGCGTGCTGTCCACTCCCGCGCCGCCGCCGCCGTCGGTCGCCGCGAGCGACACCGAGACCGCGGCCTGGTACCAGCCGGTCGAACATGCGGCCGAGTTGCAGGAGATCGCCGTCGTCGGCGCCGTGGTGTCGACGCGGATCAGCTGCGAGTTGATCGCCTCGGCGTTGCCCGCAGCATCCCAGGACCGGAACTTGACTGTCGTCGTGTTCGCCACGCTGAACGGGCCCGAGTAGGCGGGGCTTGACAACGTCGGGTCGGTCCCGTCGGTCGTGTAGTGCGTGCTGGCGACCCCGGCGCCGCCCTGGTCCGAGGCCGCGAACGAGACGGACACCGGGTTGGTGTACCAACCGGCCGAGCATGCCGCATTGTTGCAGGCGACAGTCGTCGCCGGCGCTATGCCGTCGATGCGGATGACCTGGCTCTGCACTACCTCGGCGTTGCCCGCACTGTCCCAAGACGCGTACTTGACAGTGGTTGTGCTGGGCACGCTGAACGGCGTGCTGTACGTCGGGCTCGCCAGGGTCGGATCGGTTCCGTCCGTCGTGTAGTGCGTGCTGGCGACCCCGACGCCGCCGGTGTCCGTCGCCGCGAGCGAGACCGAGACCGCGGTCGGGTACCAGCCGCCGGAACATGCGGCGCCGTTGCAGGAGATCGTCGTTGCCGGCGCAGTGGTATCGACGGTGATCACCTGCGAACCCGTCGCCTCCACATTGGCAGAGTTGTCCCATGATCTGAACTTGACCGTCGTCGTTATGGGCACGCTGAACGGCGCCGTGTACGTGGGACTCGCCAGCGTCGGGTCGGTGCCGTCCGTGGTGTAGTGCGTGCTGCCCACGCCGCTGCCACCGACGTTGTCGGTCGCGGCGAGGGAAACGGTCACCGCTGCCGCGTACACGCCGGACTGGCAAGCCGCGCTGTTGCACGAGATCGTTGTCGTCGGGGCGGTCTGGTCGGGCACCGGCGGAGCGGCGTGACAGTTCGCCGTACCGGAGTCGGTGAACGTGCCTTCGTCCGGCACGAACGCCCAGCTGTAGCTGCCGTTGTGCAGTGTCATGCGGACGACACCGTGCGTGGTCGCGTTCAACGCCTGGCTGGTGGGACCTGCGGCGCCCGGTGTGTCGAGCCCAGCACCGCCGGTTCCGACGATGAATTCGCGGGTGCCGTACGTCGAATCGACGTTACCGGCTGCGTCCAACGGCGCGAAGCGCTCGTACCAATGCGAATCGCCGTTGAGCACGACGTCGACGCCGCCGGAGTACAGGTCCTGCCACATCGACTGATAGGTGGCGTCCCCGCCGGAGCCGGATGCCGTCGAGGCCCACCGCGGGTTCTGGTAGTACGCCAGCGTGCAACTCGTCGCATTAGCCGCCAGGTCCTGCTTGAGCCACAGCTCCTGCGCGCTGCCGGCCGAGCAGGTCGAAGCGTCGCTGCCGCAAGGGGCGGTGTTCAATGCGATCACGTGCCACGAGCCGAGGTTGTAGCTGTAGTAGCCCTTGGTCGGATCACCGGCGGCACTGCCGAAGTAGCTGTAATAGCCGGCGCCCGGGGTGCTCGGGCAGTCGGTACCACCGCTCGTGTTGTAGTCCTTGTCGCCCGGTACCGGACGGGTGATCGACTTCTTGACACCCCAGGTCGGGCCGTAGGCCTGCTGGTAGGCGGCCGGCCCGCCACACTCGTACTGGTTGTCGCCGAGGGGCAGGACGGCGTCGACGCCGTCGAGAAGACGTGCCGTGCGAGAGGCGCGGCAGTCGGTGTCCGTGCCCAGCCCGTTGTTGAACGCGGGCGCAGTCGGGTCACAGGCGATGTCACCCGCCGACGCGATGATCGGGTCGGCATTGGGCTGCACGTCGACTGGCTGGGTCTGTACTGACTCGACGTTCCCGCTGTTATCGACCGAGAAGAACGTGAATGTGGTCGGCTGGTTGATCGTGAACGGCGTCGCGTAAACCTGGCTGGACGTCGTCGGCGTCGTTCCATCGGTGGTGTAGTAGGTCTTCGCAACGCCCGAGCCGCCGGGATCCTTGCCCGCCAGAGAGACCGTCGTCGATCCGTGGTAGGTGCTTGCCTGGCACGGCGAGCCGTCGCAGCTCAGCGTCGTGATCGGCGCCTGGGTGTCCGGGCCATTCATCACCTGGGAGACCGTCTGCACGACGGTACGCGCCGGCGCTCCGCCCGGTTGACCGCTGATGTTGAGCCAGTCGAGGAAAGCGTTGAGCGTGCCCAGCTCGATCGGGCCGTAGTCGTTGATGCAGAAGGTGTAGCTGGCCGGGTCGTACTGCTGCGAGCAGATGTCGTGGAACACCAGCGGCACCCAGCCACCGCCGTGTTGCGCGGCTGCGGTGACTGACGCCTTGAGGTGGGACAGCTGCACCTGGATGCCGGTACCGACCGGGTCGTAGATCGTACGGACGGCATACGGGTCCTTGGGCGGAATGGTCTCGGAATAGACCGGACCGGCCCCGTCGCCGGCCACGTCGAGGCCGCCTGCCGCCCGGCCGCTGGAGTAGCCGCACGACTGGACGATGCTTTCGGCCTGGGCGTCGTATGCGCCGGTCGGGTAGGCGAAGCTCGTCGGGTAGAACCCGTGGTTGATCAGGTTTTGCCGGTCCTGGCAGACCTGGTAGGTCTCTTGGGCGACGTCGGTCATCCCCTTGAGGCTGACGTGGTCGACGGTGTGCCCGGCGATCTCGTTGCCGTCGTTGTTGAGGTCGGTCAAGTGCGCCCAGCTCATGTGCTGTTCATCGACGTCGTTCAGACCGCTGATGTTGTAGAACGTCCCGGCCAGGTGGTGCGGGAGCAGCGCACGCTTGTCCGCGAGCTGGTACTGGGTCTCCAGGCCGTCGTCGAAGGTCAGCGACACGGTGACGAGCGGTGGCAGGACGAGGACCTGTTGCGACCGCGGCTGCTCGGCATTGCCGGCGAGATCGGTCGAGAAGAACTGGATCGTGTAGGTACCCGCCGTGGACAGCGTGATGGGGCCGGTGTACACGGTGCTGGCCGTCGACGGAGTGCTGCCGTCGAGCGTGTAGTAGGTCTTGTCCACTCCCCAGCCGCCGACGTCGGAGGCGGTCAGCGAGACCTTTACCGAGCCGTTGTAACCGGAGGTAGCGCACGGTGCGCCGTCGCAGGCGACCGAAGTGGCGGGCGGTGCGTTGTCCGGCGGCAGGTTCGCGTTGATCACCTGAGTGTTGGTGGCCTCGGCGTTGCCGGCGTTGTCCCACGAGCTGTACTTGACCGTCGTCGTGCTGGTGATCGGGACGGCGCCGGTGTACCTCGGGCTGGACAGCGAGGGGGTCGAACCATCGGTGGTGTAGTGGGTGCTGGCCGTCGACGATCCGACGTCGGTGCTCGCGAGGGTCACGTACACCGTGCTGGTGTAGGTGCTGCTCGCGCACGCGGCGCCATTGCAGGCGATCGTCGTGTTGGGCGCTGTTCCATCGGCGGACACCAGGGCGCTGCGGACGGTATCGACAACGGCACCGGCCGGCGCACCGCCGGACTGGCCGGCGTTCTGAATCCAGTCGAGGAACGAGTTCAGGTCAGCAAGTTCGATCCACCCCGCCGAGGCGGTGCACGCGGCGTAGGTGCCGGGATCCTGGGCCTGCGAGCACACCCGGCCGATCACGATCTGCGTCCAGCCGCCGTTGTGGGCCGCGGCGCCATTCACGATGGCCTTCATGTTCGCGAGGGTCACCTGTGCCGCCGGCGCGTACGCGCGGGTAGCGAACCAATCCCTCGGCGGCAGCGTCTCGGCGTACGTGGGACCGGAGGGCGAGAGCGAGCCGGCGCTGCGGCCGTTTCCGTAGCCACACGACTTCACGATGCCTGCGGTAGTTGCGTTGAAGGCGCCGCCCGGGTACGCGAACGCTGCGGGGTCGAGGCCGTGCTGCACGAGTGCGGCGCGGTCGTTGCACACCTGAGCGGTGGGGTTCGGGTCGGTGTTCAGGTTGGTCGCGTTGACGGTCTTGCCGCCGATGTCGTTACCGGCGGCGGCGAGATCGCTCAGCTGCGACCAGGTCATGATGTTCGCCGAGACGCCGACGGTGCCGGAGTTCACGAAGAAGGTGGCATGCGCGCCGTGCGGCACGAGGGCCTGCTGGTAGCCGAGCGTGTACTGGCTCACCGTGCCGTTGTCGAAAGTCAGCGACACCAGCGTCTTGATCGGTACGACCTTGATCTGCTGGCTCCGCACCTGCTCCGCGTTGCCCGCCTGATCGGTCGAGAAGAACTGCAGGTTGTAGGTCGCGGGCACGCTCAGCTGGAACGCGCCCGAATAGACCGTGCTCGACGTCGTCGGTGTGGATCCGTCGGTCGTGTAGTAGGTGGCCGCTACGCCCGACCCTCCTGTGTCCGTTGCGGACAGGACGACGCTGACCGAGCCGACGTACGCCGTGGTGGCGCAGGCGGCGGCGTTGCACGTGACGCTCGTCGTGGGCGCCGCGGTGTCCGGGGGCGCCTGGATGATCTGACTGTTGGTGGCCTCTGCGTTTCCGGCGTAGTCGTACGCGCGGTATTTGACGGTCGTCGAACTGCTCCCGCCGTTGACGTTGAACGGACCGGTGTAGGTCGGGCTGGCCGTCGACGGGTCAGACCCGTCCGTCGTGAAGTGGACACTCTGCACACCCGAGCCGGTGTCCGTCGCGGTGAGCGACACGCTGACGATGCCGGAGTACGGGTTGGGCGAGCACGGCGCGCCATTGCAAGCGATGACACTCGTCGGCGCCGAGCTGTCCGCTGCCGTCACGGCCGCGCGCACCGTGTTGAGCACGGCGCCGGCCGGCGCGCCACCGGGCTGGCCGGCGTTGGCCATCCAGCCCAGGAACGTGTTCAGGTCGGCGAGTTCGATGTGCCCGCTGGCGGCGGAGCAGGCGGTGTAGTTGTTCGGGTCGAGTGCCTGCGAGCAGACTCGGCCGATGACGATCTGGCTCCACCCGCCACCGCGGGTCGCGGAGCCGTTGACAAGCGCCTGCATGTTGGCCAACGTCACCGCGCTTGGCGCGTACGCCTTGGTGGCGAACCAGTTGCCGGGCGGCAGCGCCTCGACCGCACCGCCGGGCGACACCCCGCCTGCGGTGCGGGCGTTACCGTACTGACAGTTCTTCACGATGGTCTGAACCGCGGCGTTGTTGGTTCCGCCCGGGTACGCGAAGCCGACCGGAGTCAGGC
>JAVHVH010000144.1:0-10735 GCA_032160665.1 Pseudonocardiales bacterium | reverse complement strand
ACTTTCCCGCGTCCGACCGTAGCCGCTGGTCGGGCGAGCGTAGCCGCCCTCACTTGCCGCTAGGGTGCCGCAGGCCGTCCGAGCTCAGCTCTGGGCCGACACGCGTGCCGCGTCAGGCTGGCAGTTGGACGACGGCGCCGAGTTTCGACAGGTCGTGGGGTTGCCGCCTGATGGTGAAGTCATAGCCCTCGAAGGTGCTGGCGTTGATGATCAGGGCAACCGCGGTGCCTTGGGGTGCGAGGCCGCGGGCCGGGACGCTGCGGGTCATGCAGATGAATGTGCCGTGGAGTTGGATACCCATACGTCGGTAGATCCGGACGGGTTCGGACTTGTGGCACCGTCCCGCGCTGACTGGCCCGATGGTGACCTGGTGGACGAGCGGCATGGCGACAACCAAGACCACTGGCCCGGGCCCCCTCAGCAATGGTGACGAGTGCCGAGGGGGCGCGCCTTAGAGCCTGCTCAGCCGGTGAGCGACTGCCATTTAGCGACTTCGGAGGGAGACAGCGATCTGTTGAAGATCGCCGCGCGGTCGATTTCGGCGTTGATCGCCTGCGTACCTGACTGGTCCGCGCCTATGTGTAGGCCGCCTGCCGCGCAACCGTTGATCGCAGCGTGGCTTAGCGTCGTCCCAGCGACAGCGGCGCCGTTTAGGTAGACCGTTACCGTGCCATCGTTGGCGATTGTCACGACCAGGTTCTCCCACACTCCGGTCGGCAGCGTGGTGGCTAGTGTGTGGTTCTCACCGGAGGTGATCAATCTGAGTTGCCCGCCCGGGGTGAGATCGAGGACGAATCCGTCGTCGTCACCGCCGTTCGAGGTCTTCCAGTCCCAGATCCGTCGATAGCCGCTGCCTCCTGTCACCTTGATTTCCGTGGCGAACGTGGCTGAGGCGAGGTACCCCATCGTCGTCGATCCGGCACTGAGGTATCCGCCATTGCCGATCACTGCCGCCGATCCAGTCGGACCGTCGCTCGCGTAGGTCGGCGGCTCCTGCACGAACGACCCGTTGCGGTGATACGTCGAGGTGTCCGAGATCGTCGCCCCACTCGTGGGATCCCAGGAGAGCAACATCGGCTGAATTGGCGAGGCGCACGGCGTCGTCGCCGTGCCGGCATCGATGCCGATGACCGAGGACGCCCCAGGCAGGTGGCGCGGGGCCGTCGCCGGCGCCGCCGTCAGCGGAGCGAAGGGCGTTGCGCTCAGCGGAGCACTCGGCCGCTGGATCGAATACGAGGAGTTGTTGTTCGCATGGATGACGAGTGTGTCGGCCGTTGTCGGGCCGGCCACGACGTGTCCGCTGGGGTTTGCGAGCGCGACCTCGAATTCCTGACCCGGCCACGGGTTGCGGATGGTTATGTCGTGCTTGCTGCCCGACTCGATCACCGCGGTCACGATCTGGCCATTCTCGACCTGCACGTGGACGGTCGAGCGGTGCTGGATCGAGACGGTTCCCTCGGCGTTCCAGTTCGTAGGGATGGCTGGCGCGATCCGGAGTTGACCGTCGTAGTCGGTTGCCAGCGCCTCGTTCACCGACAGCGCAACGACTCCGACGGTCTCGTCGTACGGCTCGGTGAGGCTGCTGCTCCATGCCCCGAGTCCGCTGGGGTACTGCACATGTGTGGCCGCGTCGAGCTGCAGCGTCGAGGCAACCTCGTTGCGCAGGTCGAGCCGCGCCGCCTGCACAGGGTCGTAGGTCCAGGTGTTGCTGTTACGGAACTTCCGCGTTGTGTAGGTCAGCTTCGCGACGTCGTACTGCGGGCTTGTGTCGCCGACCAGGCCGTAGGGCCACACCGGCTCGAGGTCGAGGTTCTCACTGTTGTGGTACGACGCCGCCGGGTCGGCGGAGTAGGCGAACACGGTGTTGCCGTCGCCGTCGCTGGCCGCGGTCTTCACTTGCTTGCGAGTCGCGGCATCGGTGCGCGGGAAGTCGGGGATTGCGGGAATGGCTTGTTGCAGCTGCGCCACGAGCTCGGCGTCTGTGCCGAGCTTGGTAGCTGCCTGTACGACGATCGGGAACAGCATCTTCATTGCGGAGATGTCGGTGATCGGGTCGTGCACGTCCCACTGCGTCTCGTGCGCGTTCGAGGGGAAGGTGTGGAGTTTGCCGTCTGATCCGATCTTCGCGTAGCTGAGCAGGAACTTCGCGGGTTCGGCGATGAGCGGGTAATAGGTGCGCAGGAAGTTCAGGTCGTCGGTCTGCAGGTACTCGCGCCAGATCCAGCTACCGAGTTCCGCGCCGCTGCTCAGCGTCTTCGCGTTGTAGCTGGTCTCACTGGGATAGCAGGATGCGTTCCCGGTCCCGGTGCCGACATACCAACCCGTGCCGTCGAACCGCATCGTTTCCGGAACACACGCGCCCTGGCTGCCCGGGAACTGCTGGCGGGTCCACGCCTCAGTGGTCGGCAAGGCCCGTCGGTACATCTCGAAGAACGGCGAATTGAAGTCCGCGAGGCCGGAACTGATGTTCGCCGCGAGGTCCATGCGGAGGTTCCAGAACCAGAACTGGCCGCCGCCCCATTGCTGACTGTCGCGGGTGAAGTTGAACAGGTCGTTGACCCCAGCCTGGGTCGACGGATATATGCCTCGCTCGGACGCCGCCTGGATGTAGAGGTAGATGGTGCGGAGGTTCCCAATGAAGTCCGCAACCTGGTCCGAGGAGGACAACTTCACCAGATTCGCGTGCGACCAGAAGTTGTGCCACCACGCAAGGTGCGCTTCGGATAGATCGCTGGCGGCGGCGGTGGCATCGCCGGCAAGCAGCTTCGCGGCAGTCGCCGACGCATCGCCACCGGCCCAGTGCGGTACGGCAACGACGACGCGGAAGCTGCCGCCGGGATTGGGCTTGAACGAAACCTGGACGGTGCGCGAGTCCGGTGTCGACGTCGTCACGTCCTGGCCGCCTGCCGTAACCGCGGCAAGCGAGCCGAACGTGTCGCCGGTGCCGCCGGAGGCACTCTGGTTGTCCACCCAGGTCTCGGACAGGACGCCCGCTTGCCCGTCCATTCCGACCTGGGCGGTCGGCGTGCGGCCGGCCTGGAGGTTGACCGAGGCGGTCTGCGTGATAGACGGATCGGCGCCTGTTACGTCAACCACCATCTCGTCCTTGTTCGCACGGATGAAGGTCGTGGCAGTCATGCCGCCACCTGACTGGCGGAGCATGCCGTCGTAAAGATCCAGGGTTGCGTGGTAGTCGCTCGCCGACGTCATCGCCTGCAGGCCGGGGATGACCAGCTGGCCTGCAGATTTGCGGGTCGGCATCGTGTCGTCCCTGTTCAGCTGGGCGGTAAATCCCTGCTGCGCCCACACCGCCGCGCCGAACGCGCCATTACCGAGCGGCATCGACTGCTTGCCCTGCACAGGCGCTGCGTTGAGCACGATGTCGGAACTTCGGACCAAGTTGGGTGTGTCGGCGTCGAAGTAACCGTTACCGCCTCCCGCTGCGTGCCATGCGGTCGTCAGCTGGCTTGCTGCGGAGTCGGCGGCGGCCGGCGACACCCCATTCGGCGCAAGCGCCATCGCCCCTGCAACGGCGACGGCAGCGCCCACGACGAGACCCCGCTTGAGAAACCTGGTCACAATTGGTACCTCCTGCTCAATGCACTGATTCCCGGCGCAAGTATGTGGTCTGAGTTACAGGCACGTCAACAAAAAGCTCCGATGACTTGGATTTTGCGTGACCGGACGAACTAGGCTTTGCCTGGCAGCGAGACATGGACCAGCAAGCAGAAACCACGATTCCTCCGATGTCTGCTCTATACCGCACCAGCTCGGCGCGCCGCGACTCTGGCCTCGATGACGTCGGCGCTGATGACTTCCGCGATGCCGGCAGGTGCACGGTCAGCGGCTCGCGGGGACAGTGGCCGACCAATAGCCGATCACCATGAGCACCGCACAGACGATGAGCAGTCCGCCGATCATCCAGCGCCAGCCGCCCGCGAGAGACGCGTGGTACGGCGAAAGCTGCGGTCGCCGAACTCCTCGATCCGTGACCACGGTTGAGCAAGCTGCCGCAAGTCTGCTTCCTGCGCGGCGCTCAGGGCTCGCACGAAATCGTCGGCAAGTCCGATGACGACGACTTGATGGTCGTCAGCCGATGCGAGGAGTGGGTACGACTTGGGGTCCGCCAACCGCTGCTCGGAGGTCTTGCCGGTAAGCAGTGTTTCGAACATGCCCAAGTTCACCGAGGGCTCGATGCCTGAGCCCTCGAGCGCTGGGAACCAGCCGCCGGGACCGGTGGCGATGACACTCTCCAGCACGATCCGTCGGTGCCATGAAGTAATCGATCAAGAGGCCAACGGGCAAGAATGACAGTCGTGGAGTAGCAACGCGACCGGAGGGGATGGCGCACGCGCGGTGCGACATCGGAAGATCGCGCGCCCATCCGACAGCGCGCGAATCTGCGGATACAGGGACCAAGCCGTTTGAGACCGAAATCTGGCGCCGTGCGCAGTGGCGTGCGATGCGTGCGCACCGACGAACGTTGTACAGCCATCTTCCGCGGGCGCTCGGACGAAGACGGGACGACCAGGCCGACGGGCCGTCGGGTTGCGGACGGGCAAGCCCGGGGGTGGATCATCGAGTCGTGTCTGTGTCGCTGTTGGAGTCCGCGACGGCCGTGTCGCTGATGCGTCAGCCGTTCACCTATTCGGGCGTGGGCCAGACCCGAACCGGGCCGCCGCCAGGCTTTCAGTCATTCACCCGATCCGCGAGCCTTCCGGTCGGCGTCGACTTGGATACGGCCGCTCGCGCCGTGTTCGGATGGCAAGTGCAGTCACGCGCAGGGCTGCGCGTGGCGGCGTCCGCGCTCACGGTCGAACCCGACGCGGTCGTGATGATGCGGCTGGGAGTGGGTCGGCTCGCGCTGCGCATCCCGTGCGGGGTCGTCTATGTGATCGACGAGCCCGACCGGCAAGGCTTCGCCTACGGCACCCTGCCAGGCCACCCCGAAAGCGGCGAGGAAGCGTTCGTCGTCCACCGTGAACCCAACGACCGCGTCCGCTTCGTGATCACCGCGTTCTCTCGCCCCGTGACCAGAATGGCGAAGCTCGGAGGCCCCATCAGCAAGTGGTCCCAGCGACTCATGACGACTCGCTACCTGAACACCCTGAACCACTAGACGGCGTCCCCGGCATGCCGGGAGCGCTCAATGCCCCGCCGAGTGCGCGGTCTCAGCGACATTCGGGTACGTATCAACGATGGCTGCGAAGACTCGGGCGGATCACGACTACCCCTACGCCACGTCCCCTGGGTACGGCTCAAGCGCGTCGGTGTCCAGATCGGGTCCGCCGTCGAAACGGCAGCGCAGCGCCGGCTCGGCTACCGGTTCCACATGCCGCGTGCGCCGCCGCACGCCGGATGAGACTCCTTGTTTCATCAAAGCTTGAACAGGTTCGCCGCATCCGATACAGGTCGTTGGTCGTTGCGGCTTGGCCATGGGCAGTAGCAAACCACGGAAGGCACGCGCAGCGCCTGATGCTCAAGGGCGGCGGGCGATCTGCGCGCCGACCGGTGTACGACTCCGGCTGTCGACGGGCGGATGCACGGCAAGGGATCTTGTGGGGTCAGGTGAACGCGCCGGTGGTGGCCAACTCGCGGATCGCCAGAGCCGCCGCGCCACGTGCCCACTCCTCGAACGGCAGCGGTCGCACCACCAGCTCGCAGGCCGCCACCGCCCCGAACGCCTGCGACTGGAAGGCATCGCGCATGTGCTTCTCGTACATGTCGTAGGCGGCCAGCCCCTCGCCGGACAGCACGATCCGCTCCGGCCCGACGAGGTTGGCCACCGCCGCGAGCGCCAGCCCGATCGCCCGCCCGGCTCGGGCGAACACCCGGGCTGCGGCCGGGTGAGCGCCGTCGCGCGCGAGGGCCAGCGCCTCGGCATGCGTGATGCCCGGCCGTCCAGAGACGGCGGCGGCCGACGCGGCGATGGCCCCTTCCGAGCAGATGGCCTCGACGCAGCCCTGGTTGCCGCAGTGGCAGACCGGCCCGCCCGCTTCGATCGGCAGATGGCCGAGTTCTCCGGCGACACCGAGTGCGCCTTGGACGACGTGGCCGTCGATCACGATGCCGCAGGCCACGCCGGTGCCGATCGTGGCGAGCACGAACGACTCGACGCCCGCGCCGAAGCCGAACCATTGCTGCCCGATGGTCAGCGCCTGGACGTCGTTCTCGATCACCGTCGGGATGCCAACTCGGGCCTCGACGGTCGCGGCCAGCGGTAGGTCGTGCCAGTCCAGCCATGGCGAGTAGCGCACTGTTCCGGAGGCGTGGTCGATGTCGCCGGACACCGCAAGGCATAGCCGCCGCACACTGGACGCGCGGTCGCCGATATCTCGCAGCAGCTCCGCGACGAGATCACTGATCGCGTCGACGGCGGCCTCGGGTGACGCATCGCGAAGCAGTCCGCGACGAGAGGCGCACACCTCGGCGCACAGGTCGGTGACGACACCGACCACCTCGTCGACGGTGATCTTGATACCCAGGAAGTGCGCACGGCTGGCGGCGACCGACAGCGGGTTGGCCGGGCGACCGAGGCTGGGCTGCGTCGGTCCGTCGGTGTGCTCGCGGAGGTAACCCGCGTCGAGCAGGTGGCGCACGGCGCGGGTGACGGTGGCCGACGACAGGCCGGTGGTCTTCATCAGGGCGGACCGGGACAGCGGCCCCCGGCGCATGACCTGGGTGAACAGGGCCGCTGTCGTCGCGCCGGCGGTCGCAGTGGCGGCAGGGGCGGTCATCCAATTCCCTTCATGAAGCAAACAAAGTAGATCAAGGAACCACATTTCCAGCCGGGCGACGGCCGAGAATCACGCAGATTCTTACAAATTCATTCACATTTCTTTCTTGACGCAACGAAGTATCCACCCTAGCGTCCCCTCCGTGATGCAGGTCACTTCCGAGGAGGAACGTCCCATGACACCCACCCGGCTCGCCCGCCGCACACACCGCCCGCGGCCCCGGCGCTCGGCCCGACGCGGTGCGGGAGGGGCGTTGCGCCGATTGGTCACGGGGGCAGCGGCCGCGACCGTAATGGCCGCCGGCCTCGTTGCCACGGGTGCGACGAGTGCCACGGGTGCGACGAGTGCCACGGGGGCGGTCGCGGACACCGTGAGCTACGACCCGGCGGCGAGCTGGGACCAGTCGCCCGCCCCGTACCTCGGCTGGAGCAGCTGGAGCATGCAGGCCACGCGGCGTGCGGGCGTGAACCCGAACGGCAGTTATTCCTGGCTCACCGAGGACAACATCATCAAGCAGGCCGACTACATGGCCGCACACCTGAAGCAGTACGGCTACGACTACATCAACATCGACGCTGGCTGGTGGCGTACCTGGAACTGGACGCCGGTCTATGACGAGCACGGCCGGCCGGCCGTATGGCAGCCGCGGATGCCCTCCGGTATGGCCTATATCGTCAACTACATCCACAGCCTTGGCCTCAAGGTCGGTATCTACATGCCGGCCGGTCTGGAGACGGGCAAGGAGGGTGACACCGTCGCCACCGGCCAGGATCTGACGAAGACGGTCGCCGGCGCGCCGCAGTGCACGCTCGCCGACGTGATCTACCCGGACAAGCGGCTGACCAACGGCTGGCAGAGCGCCTACGCGATCGACTACACCGACTCGGACGGTTGCGGCCAGGCCTACACCAACTCGATCGTCGACCTGTTCCAGAGCTGGGGTGGCGTCGATCTGCTCAAGGTCGACGGGGTCGGCCCTGGCTCCGGGCACACGGACATCACCGGCACCAACTCCCGGTACGACAACCGCGCCGAGATTGCGGACTACGACCGTGCGTTCCAGGCCACCGGCCGACACGTGGAGATCCAGGTGTCCTGGTCGGTCAGCCAGAATTACATCCAGGACTGGCAGACCTACGCGGACTCGTGGCGCACCGGTTTCGACGTCGAGTGCTACTGCAACGACCTGACCACCTGGAGCACCGCGTCGAACCGGCTGGACAACGTATTGCAATGGGCCAAGTACGCCGGCCCGACCACGGGTTGGAACAACCTCGATTCGCTCGAAGTCGGCAGCGGCGCGCTCGACGGGCTGACCGACACCGAGCGCAAGACGGTCATGAATCTGTGGTCCGTCGCCGCGGCGCCGCTGTACCTCGGTGACGATCTGACTCAGCTCGACAGCTACGGGCTGTCGCTGATCACCAACCGGGACGTGCTCGCGGTCGACCAGGATCCGCTGGGCGGCACGTTGCAGCAGGTCAGCAAGGTCGGCTCGACCTACGTCGTCGCCCGTCCGCTCTCAAACGGTGATGTCGCCGTCGGGTTCTTCAACCTCGGCGACTCGGCGAGCTCGATCGCGACCACGGTGACGGACGCGGCATCAGCCGCGGGGGTCACCATGCCCAAGCGCAAGGCGTACGGGGTGACCGATCTCTGGTCGCACGCCACCGCGCAGACCACCGGGCAGCTCAGCGAGGCGATCCCCGCGCACGGCTCCGCGCTGTTCCGGATCTCCGGCTCGGCCGGCGCGGTCAGCGACGACGCCAGCGCAGCGCTGAACGTCTCCGGTGCGGACACCACGCTGCAGCCGGGCGGCAGCACGACGGTCTCTCTCGCGTTGACGAACACGTCCAACATCGCCCTGACCTCGGTCGCGCTGCAGTTGCCGGCACCCGACGGCTGGCAGGTCAGCCAGCTGACGGGCCCGAGTTCGGCCACCCTCAAACCAGCCGGTGGCCAGGCCACAGCGACGTATCGAGTCACCGCCCCGGCTGCGACCGTCCCGATCTCGACGGCGACGCTGACGGCGCAGGCGAGCTACACCGGGCACGGCACCACGCAGACGACAACCGCCCCGCTGACTTTGCGCGTCGTCTCACCGCTAGCCGCGACATACCGGACGGCGAACACCAGCGGCGCCGATGCGGTATTCGGCCAGCTCGGCTCGGACCTGGCGATCTCGGCCGCTGGTGTCAACGTCGGGCCGGCCACCGGAGGTGCGGGCGGCACCACGCCCGCCGGTGACGCCTACGGCGCGATCTACCTGCCCGGCGGGCTGGGCAGCACGGGGACGCTGACCGCGACCGTCACCAGCCAGGGCGGCGGTTCGACGGGCAAGGCGGGGATCATGGCCCGCAACGTCATGTCTGCGAGCGGGACGCCAGTCGGCGTCGCGCTGTACGTCAACAACGGCCGCGCGGTCCTGGTCTACAACAACACTGCATCCGGCGGCACGGCGTACACGACGCGGATCGCCAACGGGTCGCTCGCCTATTCGGTGCAGCTGAAGCTGGTCCGCACCGGGTCGACGTACGTCGGCTCCTACTCGACAGGCGGCGCCTGGACGACGGTCGGCACCGTCACCGCGAACGGGCAGGCGAGCACTCAGGACGCCGGCGTGTTCCAGTCGTCGGGCCTGGCGTCCACGCCGGCGTTGGCATCGTTCACCGGATTGGCGGCGTCGGCCTGAGGAGGCACATCGCGCTGCAAGTGGAGCCTGCCGGATCAGTGGACGAACTCGAACGGTTCGTAGCCGATCGGCTGCGGTCGCGCCGTCATTTCAGCGAGTATGCCGGCTTCGGCGAAGGCGGGAAAAATCCGTTGCTGTCCGAAGGCTTCGAGCGCTTCGGCCGAGTCGTACACATCGACGATCTGCACCGTGCCGTCGGGTAGTTCGGTTGCGGCGTGCAGCAGGAGTCCGGCCGGGCGGTTGTCGGTCAGGTCGACGATCTTGGCGATCTGCTGGTATTGCTCGCGGTTGGAGGCCTGGGAGATCTGAACGACGGTCATTTGCTCCTCCTGGAATTGTTCACTAGTGATGGTCACTAGTGAGTGACTCCGATAGTGTGACCGGCGTGATGGCACAGGTCAAGAGCCCAGCGACATCCGCCGTGAGCAGGCGCGACCGCGCCCGCGCGACGCGGTTACGGATGACCCGGGCGGCCCATGAGCTGTTCGTGGCCCGCGGCTACGCCGGCGCGCGGATGGCCGACATCGCCGACGCGGCTGGCGTCGCCGTCCAGACTCTGTACTTCACGTTCCACACGAAAGCGGAACTTCTGCAGGCCTGCTACGAGCTCGCCGTTCTCGGCGAGGACGAGCCGCTGCCCCCGCCCGAACAGCCCTGGTACGCCGCGATGCTCCGGGCGAAGAGCGGGCGCGTAGCGCTGCAACATTTTGCCGTCGGCAACTCATCGATCGTGGCCCGAGTCGGTGTGCTGGATGACGTGATCCGCTCGGCCGCGCACGAGCCGGACGCGGCCGCGGTCCGGCAGCACAGCGAGCAGCTGCGCCGTGATGGTTACCGCGACGTGATCGAGTACCTCGACTCACGCTTCAATCTGCGTGCTGGCCTTGACGTCGCCGCGGCGACAGACCTGCTGCTCGCCTTCGGCGGGACGGCGCTGTATCGATCACTCGTCGTGGACTATGGCTGGCCGCACGAACGCTACGTGGACTGGCTCGCCGCCACCCTCGGCGATCAGCTGCTGCCCACTCGATCAAAGCCACGCAGGGCGACCTGACGCAGCGAGCGGCCCACGCGAACCTGCTGTCAGCGTCCACGCGAACGGACTGTTGTCGCGGACAAGTGCGTTCGCACATATGCGTCTGCACGTCTGTGGGTCGTCCGTCTCCGGCGACGTCCGTAGAGTCCGGTGGATGACCGATCATGTTGATCGCCGGGTAGATGAATACATCGATCGGCTGCCCGACTGGCAGCAGGCGATCTGTCGACAGGTCCGCGAGATCGCTCACGCCGCCGACCCGCAGGTCGA
>JAVHVH010000130.1:0-41683 GCA_032160665.1 Pseudonocardiales bacterium | reverse complement strand
GCCGGGCGAGAACCATCCGATGGGCCTGATCCTGCGAATCACGCCCGAGCGGGTCGCCGGCGTCGGGCCGTGGGCCGAGCGTCCATCGTCGTAGGGTTACGGATTGCCGCCCAGCGCGGCGAGGATGAGGCGCTCCTTCGGTGACGGTGGTCCTTCGGTCGCAGCTGACGCGGCGAGACCGTCCAGAATCAATGCCACGACGCGGTCCGAACTCCCCGGCGCGATGTCGGCCGTGTACCGCACAACCCCGGCGTTGGCCATCAGGATCAGGGCGATGTCCTGGGTGCGAAAGTCGGCGCGCAACGACCCCTCCCGCTTCGCTCGGCGGATCACCCGCGTGACGTCGCGGTGTGCGCTGCGCCGAAGCGCAAGGAGCGTTTCATCGTTGAGCTGGCTGTTCGTGAGCAGATCGGCGAGCCCGCGGTTGCTCGCCTGGATCGCACAGATCGTGCGGACGTAGTCCCGCAGGCCGGCCCAGGCGTCGTCGGCCTCCGCGGCCTGCCTGGCCGCGTCGGCGTAGGCCTGCATCTGCTCGGTGAAGACGGCGACGATCAACTCGCAGCGCGTGGGGAAGTGCCGGTACAGCGTCGCGTTGCCGATCCCGGCGCGCTGCGCGATCTCGTCCAGCGGCGCGTCGATGCCGCGCTCGCCGAACACGTCGCGGGCGGCGAGGACCAGCGCGCAGTAGTTGCGCTGCGCGTCGGCTCGGCGGCGCTGGGCGGGTGCGGCGTTGGTCACGTCTCGCAGTCTACCGGGGATAGCTCCCCGTTTGCTAGGGTTGCACTGGAAACGGGGATCACTCCCCAATTCGTCCATGGCCAGAGACCAGGGGTAGCGCACATGAAGAACATCGCGGTCATCATCAGCAGTACGAGGCAGGGACGCTTCGCCGACAAGCCGGCCCAATGGGTCGTCTCTCGTCTCGAGCAGGAGCAGGACGTCAAGGTGGATCTCGTCGACCTGCGCGACCACCGGCTCCCGCTGTTCGACCACCCCGCTTCACCGATACTCACCGGGCGGCAGTACCCGACGCCTGAGACTGCGCGGTTCGGTGAGCGGATCGACAAAGCCGACGGCTTCGTCATCCTCACCGCCGAGTACAACCACGGCTACACCGGCGCGTTGAAGAACGCGATGGACCACACGTTCGTCGAGTGGAACCGCAAGCCGGTGAGCTTCGTCGGCTGGGGCAACGTCGGCGGCGCGCGCGCCATCGAGCAACTGCGCCTGGTGAGTGTCGAGTTCGAGCTGGCCCCGCTGCGCCACGCCGTGCACATCCTGCCCGACCTGATGCTCCCGGCGATGCAGGCGCCGGAGCCGTTCGATCCGACGATCTTTGCTCCGCTGGACGGCAAGCTCGACGCGCTCGTCGCCGATCTGCTCTGGTGGACCGACGTGCTGGCGGGGGCCCGCGCAACGGCGTGACTACGTTGGAGTGATGGTTTCCGTGCCGGGCCGCCGCCCCTCGCTGCTGCTTGAGTTCGACCTCACCTCCGCTCCGATCGAGGTGGAGCCCGACGACCTTGTCGGCCGGCTGCGCAGCCGGCACCGGACGCGGCTTCGCGCCCTGCTGCGGGCGCTGCACGAAGCGGGCGACGACCGGCATGTCCGCGGCGTCATCGTCAAGATCGGGGGGTCCGCGCTCAACTGGGCGATGATGCAGGAGGTCCGGGCCGGCCTGCGCGCCTTCGCCAAGAGCGGGAAACCCGTCGTGGCCTGGGCCGAGTCGCTGGGGGAGGGGGGCAACGGCACCTCGGACTACGTCCTCGCATCCGGCTGCACCGAGATCTGGCTGCAGCCCTCCGGCGAGATCGGGCTGCTCGGCGTCGCCGCCGAGACGACGTTCCTCCGCGGCGCGCTCGACAAGCTGGGCATCGAACCGCAACTGGACAAGCGCTACGAGTACAAGAGCGCGGCCGACCGCATCATGCGCACCGAGTTCAGCGCCGAGCACCGGGAAGCCCTCGACCGGGTGGTGGAGTCGACCTGGGACGGCGCGGTCGAGGCCGTCGCCGCCGGACGCACCCTGGCACCTGACCGGGTGCGCGAGTTGGCCGACGCCGCCCCGCTGTCGGCGAAGGATGCGCAGGCGGCCGGGCTGGTGGATCACCTCGGCTATCGCGACGAGGTCTATGCCGATCTGAAGGCCCGGCTGGGGGCCGACGTCGAACTCCTCTTCGCCGACCGGTGGCGGCCGCCCCGCAAGGCCGTCACCCTGGTCCGGCGGTCGCGGGACTTCGTCGCGCTCGTCGATGGCCACGGCGAGATCGTCACCGGACGCGGCCGCAGCGGACCGCGCGGCAGTCAGCTCGGCAGCGACACCGTCACGGCGGCGCTGCGCGCGGCCCGGCACAACGACCATGCCAAGGCGGTGCTCTTCCGGGTCGACTCGCCGGGCGGCTCAGCGGTCGCATCCGACACGATCTGGCGGGAGGTCGCGCTGATTCGCAGGGCCGGCAAGCCGATCGTCGTGTCGATGGGTGCCCTTGCCGGGTCCGGTGGCTACTACGTCGCGTGTGGCGCGGACGTGATCGTCGCGCAGCCGGCCACGATCACCGGCTCGATCGGCGTCCTCGCCGGCAAGGTCGTCGTCTCCGACCTGCTCGAGCGGATCGGCCTCACCACCGGCGCCGTGGCCCGCGGTGCCAGGGCCCGGATGTTTTCGCTGCGGGAGGGATTCACCGACGACGAGCGGGCTCGGCTGGCCGCGATGCTCGATCGCGTCTACGCCGATTTCGTGCAGAAGGTGGCAGACGGGCGAGCGATGACCTACGACGCGGTGCACGAGGTCGCCCGCGGCCGGATCTGGTCCGGGGCGGATGCGGCCACCAACGGTCTGGTCGACACGCTGGGTGGTCTGCGCGACGCGGCCGACATCGCCCGCAAGCGGGCCGGCCTGCGCGGCGATGCTCCAGTCCGTCCGGCGGTGCACATCACGCCGCTGGCCCGACTGGGTCGGCCCAAGTCCAGCGAGGATCCTCGCGCGCTCGCCACAGCGGCCTCCGGATGGGGCGATCTGGCCGGGTTGGCGACCGCGCTCGGACTCCCCGGCGCTGGGCCGTTGGTGATGCCGTCGATCCGCCTCACCTGAGCCGGCCTGGGGCGTCGGCCTAGGATCGCGGCCATGGGCGGGCCGGGCGTCAAGCGCGTGGGCATCATGGGCGGCACCTTCGACCCGATCCACCACGGTCACCTCGTGGCCGCGAGCGAGGTCGCCTCCCTCTACGGCTTGGGCGAAGTGATCTTCGTGCCCACCGGCGAGCCCTGGCAGAAGTCCGAACGGCAGGTCAGTCCGGCCGAGCACCGCTACCTGATGACGGTGATCGCGACCGCGTCCAACCCCAGCTTCTGGGTCAGTCGCGTCGACATCGACCGCGCCGGTCCGACGTTCACGATCGACACGATCCGCGATATCGCCGCGCTGCGCCCGGATGCCGAGCTCTACTTCATCACGGGCGCTGACGCGCTCGCCCAGATCCTGTCGTGGAAGGACGCCGAAGAGGCTCTGACGATTGCGCGCTTCGTCGGGGTGACCCGCCCCGGGTACGAGTTGTCCGACGCGCACCTGCCCATCGACTCGGTCGCCTTGGTCGACGTTCCGGCGCTGGCGATCTCGTCGAGCGGCTGCCGAGAACGCGTCCAGGCCCGGCTGCCGGTCTGGTATCTCGTCCCAGACGGCGTCGTCCAGTACATCAACAAGCACCGTCTCTACCGCCCGTAGACTCGACCACATAATGACTGTGCACCCCGTCGCCCCGCTCCGTTGCACTCCTCGTTCGCCGGCGCTCCCGGCGATGCTCGCGAAGCCCGGCTCGTCATGACGGCTACACCGGAAGCCACCGCCCTCGCCCTCACCGCCGCGCAGGCCGCGGCCGACAAGCTCGCGGCCGACATCGTCCTCATCGACGTCAGTGACCGTCTGGCCATCACCGATGTCTTCGTCGTGGCCACCGGCAACAACGAGCGTCAGGTCGAGGCCATCGTCGACGAGGTCGAAGACAAGCTGCGCCTCGCCGGCTCCAAGCCGATCCGGCGCGAGGGCCAGCGCGACGGACGCTGGGTGCTGCTCGACTACGGCGACATCGTCGTGCACGTCCAGCACGCCGAAGAGCGGATCTTCTACGCCCTCGAGCGGCTCTGGAAGGACTGCCCGTTCATCCCCTTCACGGACGCGGCCGCGAACGGCGCGGGCTAGGTGGGAACGCGGCGGCTGCTGCTGCTCCGACACGGCCGCACAGCCTGGAACGCGCAGCGCCGCTTCCAAGGCCAGGCCGACCCGCCGCTCGACGAGGTCGGGCGTGCGCAGGCCTATGAAGTAGCCGGGATTGTTGCCGCGCTCCGGCCCGGGATGCTGGTCAGCTCCGACGCTGAACGAGCGATGCAAACCGCTGAGATCGTCGGCGAGATCGCGGGCCTGCCCGTCATTGCCGAAGCGCGCCTGCGCGAGCGCGGACTCGGCCATTGGGAGGGCCTGACCCGCGACGAGGTCGCGCTGCGCTATCCGGACGAGTACGCCGACTGGATCGGCGGCCGCGATGTCAGTCGCCGCGGCGGCGAGACCCGCGACGAGGTGGCGCAGCGCGCGCTCGCGGCGTTCGCCGAACTCCCCGACGTGCCGACGACCGTGCTCGTCACGCACAGTGCGACGGCGATGGCGCTGACGAACGCCCTGCTCGGCATTCCCCAGGGCGTGCATCCGCTGGGACCGCTGGCGAACTGCCACTGGTCCGAGCTCTACATCGAGACCCACGACGGCTCGTCACCCGCCTGGCGGATGCGCGGACACAACCTTGGCGCCCCCGGCACGATCGTTCCGCTCCCCGCACATGCCGTCGAGGACGACGCCGCCGACGCCGATGCGTGACCGTCATGGGGGCTTTGCCGCACTTGTCCGGATATGAAGACCAGGCGTGACACAAACCATAGATAGTTGAGCGTTCTGCTTCCTCCCGCCAGCGCTTACAGTGAGATCAGGTGCCCCCGCGGCCGGCGGCGACGGACGGCGGTCGCGGGGTGTGCACCTTTTCCCCGGTCGACGCGTGGGCGGGGGTCGCCTGATGCCGGTATCCTGCGAACCATGACCACCGGTCGACTGCTCCTTCCCGGGCCGCGCTGATCGCGTACATCGACAGCGCGGCCCGAGCCTCTGCCACGTGCGGGGGCTCTTCGTTTGTCCGGACCACCGAGCGAATGACCGAACGCCGAACAGGAGCACCACGATGAGCACCGCCGCAGCGAACGAGAACACGGCTGACATGCCGCCGTTCCGCTACACGGCGGCCCTGGCCGATTCGATCGAGACCGGTTGGCAACGGCGCTGGGCCGACGAAGGCACCTACAACGCGCCCAACCCCACGGGCCCCCTGGCCGACGGATTCGACCGGGTCGCGATCCGGCCGCACGCCTACGTCATGGACATGTTCCCGTACCCGTCCGGGGCGGGCCTGCACGTGGGCCATCCGCTGGGCTACATCGGCACCGACGTCTACGCGCGCTACCGCCGCATGCGCGGCGACAACGTCCTGCACACGATGGGCTTCGACGCCTTCGGCCTGCCGGCCGAGCAGTACGCGGTCGAGACCGGCCAGCATCCGCGAACCACCACGTACGGCAACATCGAGATCTTCCTCAAGCAGCTGCGCCGATTGGGGCTGGGGCACGACGAGCGGCGCCGGGTCGCAACCACCGACCCGGAGTTCTATCGCTGGACGCAGTGGATCTTCCTGCAGATCTTCAATGCCTGGTACGACCCCGAGCGCGACAAGGCCCGCCCGATCGACGAGCTGAGCGCGGAGTTGGACGCCGGCACTCGCGACCCGGGCGCGGACACGAACCCCTTCGGTCGCCCCTGGGCGGAACTGTCGGCCGTCGAGCGCCGCCAGGTGATCGACAACCACCGGCTGGCCTACCGCAGCGATTCGATGGTCAATTGGGCTCCGGGCCTGGGGACGGTCCTGTCCAATGAAGAGGTCACGGCCGACGGACGCAGTGAACGCGGCAACTTCCCCGTCTTCCGGCGGCCGCTGGCGCAGTGGATGATGCGCATCACCGCCTATGCCGACCGCTTGCTGGCGGACCTGGACCAGATCGACTGGCCGGAGAAGGTCCGCACCATGCAGCGCAACTGGATCGGACGCTCGACCGGGGCGTACGTCACGTTCCCGACTCCGGCCGGGCCGCTGGAGGTCTTCACTACCCGGCCGGACACCCTGTTCGGCGCCACCTACATGGTCGTCGCGCCCGAGCACCCGATGGTCGACGCGTTGACGACTGAGGCGTGGCCGGACGGGACGAAGGAGCCGTGGACGACCGGCACGGCAACGCCGGCGGAAGCCGTCGGCGCCTACCGCGCCGCCGCCGCTCGCCGCTCCGAGATGGACCGGCAGGCGGGTGACCGCGCCAAGACCGGCGTGTTCACCGGCTCGTACGCCACTAATCCGGTCACGGGAACGCAGCTGCCCGTCTTCGTCGCGGACTACGTCCTGATGGGCTACGGCTCCGGCGCGATCATGGCCGTTCCGGGCCAGGACGAGCGGGACTGGGAGTTCGCCGAGGTCTTCGACTTGCCGATCATCCGCACCGTCGCCCCGCCCGACGGGTGGGAGGGCAAGGCGTTCGTCGGCGACGGCCCGGCGATCAACTCCTCGATCGACGGCTTGTCGCTGGAGGGCATGGACGTCCCCACCGCGAAGGCCACGATGATCGAATGGCTGGAGGCTCGGGGCAGCGGTCGCGGCGCAGTCACTTATCGGCTGCGGGACTGGCTGTTCAGCCGGCAGCGGTACTGGGGCGAGCCGTTCCCGATCGTGTACGACGAGACCGGGCTGCCGATCGCCGTCCCGGACTCGATGCTGCCCGTCGAGCTGCCCGAGACCGACGACTTCTCGCCGAAGTCGTTCCCGCCTGAGGACGCCGAATCGACCCCGGAGCCACCGCTCGGCCGACTGACCGAGTGGGTCGAAGTCGAGCTGGATCTGGGTGACGGTCCGCGCAAGTACCGGCGTGAGACCAACACGATGCCCAACTGGGCCGGGTCGTGCTGGTACGAGTTGCGGTACCTGGATCCAACGAATACCGAACGGTTCGTTGACCCCGAGGTCGAGCACTACTGGATGGGGCCGAATGCCGACCGACCGCTCGGCGGCGTCGAGTTGTACGTCGGCGGCGTCGAACATGCGGTCCTGCACCTGCTGTATGCCCGGTTCTGGCACAAGGTGCTCTACGACCTGGGTCATCTGTCTTCGTCGGAGCCGTTCCACCGTCTGGTCAATCAGGGCATGCTGCAGCTGCCGGCGTACACGAATGCGGACGGCTTCTACGTTCCGGCGACCGAGGTCGTCGAGACCGAGGGTCATTTCCTCCACGACGGTGTCGAGGTCAAGCAGGAGTTCGGCAAGATCGGCAAGAGCCTGAAGAACGTCGTCAACCCCGACGACTTCATCGCCAACTACGGGGCCGACACGTTCCGCATGTTCGAGATGTTCAGCGGGCCGCTGGAGCAGTCGCGGCCCTGGGACGCGAAGGCGATCGTCGGTCCTTTCCGACTGCTGCAGCGGGTGTGGCGCGTCATCGTGGACGAGAACACCGGAGCGCCGCACGTGTCCGACGACGCGGTGCCGGACGCGCTGAATCGCTTGCTGCACAAGGCGATTCACGCCGTCCGCGACGGCTACGAGTCGCTGCGGTTCAACACGTCGATCGCCCGCATCACCGAGCTGAACAACGCGATCACTCAGGCCTACCCGGACGGTGGCACACCGCGCGCGCTGGCCGAGCCGTTGGTGCTGATGCTCGCGCCGCTGGCGCCGCACATCGCCGACGAACTGTGGTCCCGACTCGGGCACTCGACGTCGATGGCGTGGGCCGAGTTCCCCGCCGCCGACGAGGCCATGCTGGTGGACGACACGATCGAGGTTCCGGTGCAGGTGAACGGCAAGCTTCGCTCGGTGATCATGATCGCGGCGGACGCGGACGCGGCGGCGATGGAAGCCGCCGCCCGGGCGGACGAGCGGGTGGCGGCGGCACTCGGTGATCGCGAAACGAGGCGCGTCGTCGCGGTGCCCGGTCGCCTGGTGAACTTCGTCGTCTGATGGCCAGTGCCCGGGTCGTCGTCGTTACGGACTCGACTGCCTGCCTGCCGACAGATCTCGTCGAGCGGTTAGGCATCCAGGTCGTGCCGCTGCGAGTGACGCTCGGGCAGCGGACGGCGACCGACGGCGTGGACGTGTCTTCGGCGGACGTCGCGCGGGCGTTGCGCGAGAAGCTGACGGTGTCGACGTCGCGTCCGACACCGGCGGAGTTCGCCGAGGTGTTCCGGACGCAGCTGGACGCCGGCGCGAGCCACGTCGTCTCGGTGCATCTGTCGGCGGCGCTGTCCGGCACGTGGGAGTCGGCGGTGCTGGCCGCGCAGGACTTCGGGCACGGCGCGGTGCGGGTCGTCGACTCGCGGTCGACCGCGATGGCACTCGGTTTCGCGGTCGTTGCCGCGGCTCAGTGCGCGTCGAAGGGCGGCACGGCTGCGGAGGTGCAGGGCGCGGCGACCGAGACCGTCGACCACACCCGGACGTTGTTCTACGTGGACACCCTCGAGTACCTGCGTCGCGGGGGCCGGATCGGGACCGCGGCCGCCCTCTTCGGCACGACGCTGTCGGTGAAGCCGCTTCTGCAACTGGTCGAAGGGCAGATCGTGCCGCTGGAGAAGGTCCGGACGTCGACGAAGGCCCTGGCCCGCCTCGTGGAGCTGACCGTGTCCGCGGCCGGGAAGGGACCGGTCGACCTCGCGGTGCACCACGTCGCCGCCCTGGAGCGGGCGACAGCGCTCGAGGCGAAGGTCCGGACCGCGCTGCCGCAACTGGGCGAGTCGAGCGTCAGCGAGCTGGGGCCGGTGATCGGTGCTCATCTCGGCCCCGGCGTGGTCGGCACGGTGATCGTCCGCCGCTAGCACGGCGTTCGGACTTTCCCAGGGCGTTTGTGCACAGGGCATGAGCCCGTCCACAGCCCGCCAGCGCAGCGGCCGACCAAACGGCCCGACTGCCTAGCGTCGGCCCGGTGCGGAGTGACTCGGTGCGCGTCGCGGCGCGAGTGCGCGACCTCCTGAATGAGCACGGGCGGGAGCCGCCCGGGCTGTCGGTCGGCCACGATGCCGCGGCATTGCCGACGCCGCTGTGGCAGCGGTTCACCGCGCGGATCCCGATGCGGCTCGATCCTGGGCGGCGCGGGGCACTCGCCGTCGGACTGGCCGTGGTGGTTGCGGCCGTGCTGACCGGCGCGTGGCTGATGACCGAACGACCACGGCCGCTCGCCACGTCGGCATCCCCACCGTCCATCCCCGGCGCCGCCAGTCCGGTGGGCACCGGGCCGCCCGCGCAGGTGACCCCCTCACCGGCCGGCGCGTCCGGTGCCGTCGTGAGCGGATCGAGTGGATCAGCCGCCTTGGTCGTCGTCGACGTAGCCGGCAAGGTTCACCACCCCGGGCTGTACCGGCTGCCGCCGGGCTCGCGGGTGGACGATGCGCTCCGAGCGGCCGGCGGTCCGCTGGCCGGTGTCGACCTCACCAGCCTCAACCTCGCGGCGAGGGTTGTCGACGGTCAGCAGATCGCGGTCGGTACGCCCGGAGCCGGCGCGGGTGGTGGCGGGGGTCTGTCGGTGACAGCCGGTGGCGCCACGCAGGTTGCGGGCACGGGCGGGGCGCTGGTCAACCTCAACACGGCGTCGTTGGAGCAGCTCGAGACCCTGCCGGGCGTCGGTCCGGTGCTCGGCCAGCACATCCTCGATTGGCGCACCGCGCATGGCACGTTCGCCACGATTGATCAGCTGAACGACGTCACGGGCATCGGCGACGTGAAGTTCGCAGCGCTGCGTCCGCTGGTGTCGGTATGACCACGGACGTGCTGACCCGCGAGCCGCTCGACGTCCGGTTGGCGTTCGGAGCGGGCGGCGCCTGGATCGCGGTGTTCGCTCTGGTCGACGCTTCCGTCCTGGCGACGTTCGCGATCGCGATCGCGGCCGGGCTCGGCGGCGTGCTTGCGCTCCTGGCTGTCCGCCGGTGGTCGGGTGCGGCCGCGCTCGCGCTGGCGCTGTTCTGCGTTGCCCTCGTCCTCGTTCCGCTCGCCGGCCGGATCCACGCCGCCCGGGCATCGCCGTTGGCCGCACTGGCTCGCGAGCACGCCGCCGTGACGGCGACGCTCACGGTGACCGACGACCCGCGGATGCTCGCGGCGACCGGGCCGGCCGGTTTGCCGCGGGTCGCGGTCGAGGCGAGCGCCAGGAGCGTCGCCGTGGATGGACGGTCAGTGCCGGTGAGTAGCGACGTGCTCGTCCTGGGCGACGCTTCGGGCTGGCGCGACATCCTGCCCGGCCAGACCGTGTCCCTCGACGGAAACCTCCAACCCGCCCTCGACGGCGGCGCCCTGTCCGTCACGCTGTTCGCCCGGACGGCGCCGCAACGGATCGGCCACCCGCCTTGGTGGCAACGGACGGCTGGGCGAGTGCGGTCGGCGCTGCGTTCAGCGGTTCGAGGCCTGCCAGATCAGGAGCGCGGGCTGCTGCCGGGCCTGGTCGACGGCGACACGGCCGATCTCGACCCGGTTCTCGCGGACCGTTTCCGCACGGCTGGCCTGACCCATCTCGTCGCGGTCAGTGGCACGAATTGTTCGATCGTCGTCGGGGCGATCCTGCTGGTCATGCGCCGGCTGCGGGCGCGGCCGTGGGCGTGTGCGCTGGTTGGCGCCTTGGTCCTGGTCATGTTTGTCGTCGTGGCTCGGCCGTCGCCGTCGGTGCTGCGGGCCGCGCTGATGTCGGCGATCGCGCTGGCGTCCTTGTCCGTTGGCCGACCCAAGGCCGCCCTGCCGGCGCTGTCCGCTGCGGTGATCGGGCTGTTGCTGTGGGATCCGACGCTCGCCGCGAGCGCGTCCTTCGCGATGTCGGTGCTCGCCACCGCCGCGTTGCTCGTCATCGCGCCTGGATGGGCCCGCGCGTTGCGCCAGCGCGGTGTCCCCCTTGGGGTGGCCGAGTCCGTGGCGGTGGCGGCGGCCGCCCACGCGGTGACGGCACCGATCGTGGCCGCAGTCTCGGGGCGAATCAGCCTTGTGGCGATCCCGGCGAACGTGCTGGCCGAACCGGTCGTCGCCATGACGACCATTCTCGGGTTCGGAGCGGCCGTCACTGCTCCGTTGTGGCTCGTGGCCGGCGAATCGCTCGCCTGGCTGGCGGGCTGGCCGTGCCGCTGGCTGGTCCGGGTCGCGGACTTCTTCGGCGGGCTGCACGGTGCGACGCTGCCGTGGCCCGGGGGTGCAGTCGGCGGCGTCCTGCTCCTGGTCCTGGTTGTCGGCCTCGGCCTCGTCGCGCAGCGGACGGGTGCCCGCAGGGTGTTGGGCGCCGCTGCCGCAACCGCGGTGGTGATCTTGATCCCGGTCCGGTCGGTGACCTCGCGCTGGCCGCCGGATGGATGGGTGTTCGCGGCGTGCGACGTCGGGCAGGGCGATGCCCTGCTCCTCGCTGCGGGCCCCGGCGCCGCGGTCGAGATCGACGCCGGGCCCGATCCGGTGCTGATCGATCGCTGCCTGCGCGACTTCGGGATCAACCGGGTCCCGTTGCTGGTGCTGACCCACTTCCACATGGACCACGTCGCCGGCCTGGTTGGGGTGAGTCGCGGGCGGACGGTCGACCGGATCCTCACCGGACCGCTTGACGATCCGCTGACCGGCTCGGTGATCGTGCACCGCTTCGCGGCCGCGCACGGGTTGGCGCTCCAGACGCCGCCGGTCGGCACTCATCTCGACGTCGGAGCCGTCCACCTCGATGTGCTCGGGCCGCCGGCAAGCACGCACGGCACCCGCTCGGATCCCAACAACTCCTCGCTGGTGATGCGTGCCGTCGTGAACGGCATCCGGATCATGCTTCCCGGCGACGCCGAGATCGAGTCGCAAAGCCGGCTGCTCGATTCTGGCGCGGATCTGCGCGCCGACGTGCTCAAGGTTCCGCACCACGGGTCGGCGTATTCGGATCCAGGGTTCCTGGCCGCGGTCCACGCCCGGGTGGCGGTGGTCAGCGTGGGGTTGCACAACGACTACGGGCACCCTTCGCCGATCCTGCTCACCGAGATGGCGCGCCTTGGCGTCCCACTGCTCCGCACCGACCGGGACGGGGATGTCGCGGTGGCCGGCTCGCCCGGGCAGGTCACGACGGTGGTGCACGGCGTGGCCGCGAGCAGGGTCGCGGCCGCCCGGGCCGGTCCGTCGGCGGACGGTGCAAGGATGGCTGCATGCCGTCGCGACCGATCAGCCTCGATGATCTGCCGGTCCCGCTGCCCGGCGTGGTCCTGCTCGTCGGTGACGAGGAACTCCTGGTCGATCGGGCGATCAGCGCGGTCTCCGCCGCCGCTCGGCGCGCCGACCCGTCGGTGGTCGAGACCGAACTCGCGGGCAGCCAATTCGACGGTCCCGAGTTGCACGAACTGCTCGGTCCGTCGCTGTTCGGCGACGCGCGGTTGCTGATCTTCCGCACCGCGCAGGACATCCGCGCTGCCGCCGCCGCGGTTCTGGGTCCGTACCTGCAGAACCCGA
The DNA here is from genome assembly GCA_032160665.1 of Pseudonocardiales bacterium. GTDB lineage: Bacteria > Actinomycetota > Actinomycetes > Mycobacteriales > Jatrophihabitantaceae > Jatrophihabitans. The sequence continues at coordinate 29,120 of JAVHVH010000130.1, read as the reverse complement.
CCGAAGGCACGGTCATCGTGCTGCACCACGTCGGCGGTGCGAAGGGTAAGGCGATCCTCGACCTCGCCCGGCAGGCGAAGGCGCTCGAGATCGGCTGCGCAAAGCTCACCCGCCCCGACGAGCGTGCCGACTTCGTCCGCGCGGAGATCCGCCGCAACGGCGGCCGCATCGGAGCCGACGCGGTGTCGACGCTGCTTGACGCGGTGGGCAGCGACCTGCGTGAACTTGCCGCGGTCTCGGCGCAGCTGGTGAGCGACTCCGGCGGTGACGTCGGCATTGACATCGTCCGCGCCTATCACCGTGGGCGGGCCGAGGTCACCGGGTTCGCCGTGTCCGACCTTGCCGTGGTCGGGCGGAGCGGCCCGGCGCTGGAGGCCCTGCGCTTCGCCCTCTCGGTTGGCGTGCCGTTCGTGGTCATCGCCGATGCGCTGGCCGACGGGATCCGCTCGATCGCTCGGGTGGCTTCGGCCGGGCGCGGCGATCCGTACGCCCTGGCCAAGCAGCTCGGCATGCCGCCCTGGAAGGTCAAGCGGGCCGGATCGCAGGCGCGCGGGTGGTCAGAGGCCGGACTGCGCGAGGCCCTCGGGGTGGTCGCGACCCTCAACGCCGATGTCAAAGGTGAGGCTGCGCATCCGGCGTTCGCGCTGGAGCAAGCGGTGCGGCGCATCGGCGCAGCACGCGGCCTCAGCTTGCGCTGACCCCGGGGCGTCAACGCAGTTGAGCCGTGCAACCGGTGAGGTTGCACGGCTCGGTGGTACTGCGGTGGATCAGATGGCGGACGCGCGGGTCGCCATCGCCGACTTCTTGTTCGCCGCCTGGTTGGCGTGGATGACGCCCTTGCTCGCGGCCTTGTCGAGCTGGCGCGACGCGGTCTTGAGGGCGGCGAGCGCGGCCTCGCGGTTACCGGCATCGGCCGCCTCGCGGAAGTGCCGGATCGACGTCTTCAGCGAGGACTTCACGCTCTTGTTGCGCAGGCGCGCGACCTCGTTGGTGCGGATCCGCTTGATCTGGGACTTGATGTTCGCCACGAAAGAGCCTCGACGTTCTGGTTGACGGTTGTCCTGATTCGGTCGCTGCGCGGGTGCCGGCGCACCGGCGAGCAGACAACCCGGCCAGCCTACCAGCGGCGCCGGAACTGCCCCAAATCCCCGGGTGGGATGCCCACGTGCCGTCGCGCGCGGATCCCGGCTGCTCAGCCGCTCTTGGCCCGAACCGCGACCAGTTCGAACCTGGTGTACAGGTAGGTGCGGATGCCGTCGTCGGTGCTGGCGATGTCGCTCACCGGCCGATCGTCGCCGTCCTCGTCGCCGTAGACCATCGCGGCGCCGTCCTCGAAGTAGATGCCGCCGTCGACCGGCGCGACGTCGGTCATCTGCACCACCACGTAGCGTCCCCCCAGAGACTGGGTGAGCGTCCGGATCTCGGGGCTCTTCGCATCGTTCGCCGTGCGGAAGACACCGACGACCTCCTGCCAGTCGTCCTCTCCCGGGCTCGTGTTGACGAGATCACCGGGGCGCAGGTCAGTGGCGGCCATGCGGTATTCGACGGCGGCGCGCGAATCGTTCATGGCGCACATCCTGCCCGATCACGCTCGGTGCCGACCGCGCGGACCCCGTCGCGGCTCAGTTGGCGAACGGCAGTTGCGGCTGCGGCGGCCCGTGTGTCGGGTCGACACCGTCGAACAGACTGCTGATCGACTCACCGCCGTGGATGCGAGAGATCGCCTCGGCGAACAGCGGGGCGATCGAGCGCACCGTCAGCTGCGGCCAGTCTGCTGCCGGCGACGGGACGGTGTCGGTCGTGACGACTTCGGTGACCATCGGGTGGTCGCGTAGCCGCTGCACCGCCTTGCCAGCGAACAGGCCGTGCGTGCACGCGATCGCCGTTTCGGTGACGGCCTGATCGGCGAGCCGGTCGAGCAGTTCCACGATCGAACCCCCGGTGGCGATCTCGTCGTCGAGGATGATCGCGCGCTTGCCGCGGACGTCGCCGACGATCGCGTCGATCACCACCCGGTCGTCGTCGAGGCGCTGCTTCGAGCCGGCCGCGACCGGCAGGCCGAGGAGGCGGGCGAACTGGGTGGCGGTTTTGGCGTTGCCGAGATCGGGGGACACGACCACGGTGTTGGTGAGGTCCCGGCTGCTGAAGTGGTCGGCCAGCTCGCCGATCGCAGTGAGGTGGTCGACCGGCACCGAGAAGAACCCGTGCACCTGGGGCGCGTGGAGGGTCATCGTCAGGACGCGGTCGGCTCCGGCGGTGGTGAGCATGTCGGCGACCAGCCGGCCGGCGATCGAGATCCGCGACGCGTCCTTCTTGTCCGAGCGGGCGTACGCGTAATGGGGGATCACCGCGGTCACCTGTGCCGCGGACGCTCCCCGCGCGGCGTCGAGCATCAGCAGCAGCTCCATGAGGTGCTCCTGAGTCGGAGGCACCAGCGGCTGCACCACGTATACATCGCGCTGGCGGCAGTTCTCCTGCAGCTGGACGTAGAGGCAGTCGTTGCTGAAGCGGCGGATCTCGACCGGTGACAGCGGCACGCCGAGGGCGTCGCAGATGCTGTGCGCGAGGGGCCGGTGGGCGCTCCCGGAGAGCACCACGATCTCGCGCATGGGTGCAGGCTATCGTCGCGGCGCCGGCTCAGCCGGGTCGAGTGCGCGTCGCCGTGGCCGGGTCGGGCCCGCAGGCGTGCGAAAATGGACGTGATCGCCGGTGTCGTTCCGGCACCACCCCCAGCGAAACCGGAGACCGCACGTGACCTGCACCGCCGCCCGACCGCTGCCCGGGCGTCAGGGCTGGAGTCACGGATGACGGGCCCCTTACGGACGGATCCGCGCAAGATCCGCAACTTCGGCATCATCGCGCACATCGACCACGGCAAGTCGACGCTGGCCGACCGCATGCTCCAGCTCACCGGCGTGGTCGACGAGCGGCACGCCCGGGCCCAGTATCTGGACCGGATGGACATCGAGCGCGAGCGCGGAATCACGATCAAGGCCCAGAACGTCCGGATGCCGTGGACCAGCGGCGAGACCGGCGTCGAGCACGTCCTGCACATGATCGACACCCCCGGCCACGTCGACTTCACCTACGAAGTGAGCCGCAGCCTCGCGGCCTGCGAGGGCGCCGTGCTGCTGGTCGACGCCGCCCAGGGGATCGAGGCGCAGACGCTGGCGAACCTCTATCTCGCGATCGAGAACGACCTGCAGATCATCCCCGTCCTCAACAAGATCGACCTCCCGGCCGCGCAGCCCGACCTCTACGCCGCCGAGCTCGCGCACATCATTGGATGCGCGCCCGACGAGGTGCTGCGGGTGAGCGCCAAAACTGGTGAGGGGGTGGCGGCCCTGCTCGATGTCATCTGCCGCGACGTCCCGGCACCGGTGGGTGAGGCGGACGCACCCGCGCGGGCCATGATCTTCGATTCGGTCTATGACATCTACCGCGGCGTCATCACCTACATCCGCGTCGTCGACGGCCAGTTCGTCCCGCGCGAGCGGATCAAGATGATGTCGACGGCGGCCACCCACGAGCTGCTCGAGATCGGGGTCATCTCGCCCGAGCCGGTGCCGACGAGCGGCCTGTCTGTCGGCGAGGTCGGGTATCTGATCACTGGCGTGAAGGACGTGCGGCAGTCCCGGGTCGGGGACACGGTCACTGATGCGCTGAAGCCGGCCGCCCAGTCGTTGGGCGGATATCGCGACCCCAAGCCGATGGTCTACTCCGGCCTGTATCCGATCGACGGCTCGGACTATCCGCTGCTGCGCGACGCCCTGGATCGCCTGCAGCTCAACGACGCGGCCCTCGTCTACGAGCCGGAGTCCAGCGCGGCGTTGGGATTCGGCTTCCGCTGCGGCTTCCTCGGCCTGCTGCACCTCGAGATCACCCGCGACCGGCTCGAGCGCGAGTTCGACCTCGACCTGATCAGCACCGCCCCGAACGTCGTCTACCGGGTCCTGCTCGAGGACGGCACCGAGCACATTGTCACCAACCCGTCCGACTGGCCGACCGGACTGAAGATCGCCGAGACGCACGAGCCGGTGGTCAAGTCGATGATCATCGCGCCGAGCGACTACATCGGCTCGATCATGGAGCTGTGCCAGCAGCGGCGCGGCACCCTCGGCGGCATGGACTACCTGTCCGAGACGCGGGTCGAGATGCGCTACACCCTGCCGCTCGCCGAGATCATCTTCGACTTCTTCGACCAGTTGAAGTCGCGCACCCGCGGCTACGCCAGCCTGGATTACGAACTGGCCGGCGAGCAGGTGTCCGATCTCGTCAAGGTCGACATCCTGCTTCAGGGCGAGCCGGTCGACGCGTTCTCGGCGATCGTCCACAAGGACAAGGCCTATGCCTATGGGACATCGATGGTCGGCAAGCTGCGCAAGCTGATCCCGCGCCAGCAGTTCGAGGTGCCCATCCAGGCCGCCGTCGGCTCGCGGGTGATTGCCCGCGAGAACATCAGCGCGATGCGCAAGGACGTCCTCGCGAAGTGCTACGGCGGCGACATCACCCGCAAGCGCAAGCTGCTCGAGAAGCAAAAAGAGGGCAAGAAGCGGATGAAGATGGTCGGCCGCGTCGAGGTGCCGCAAGAGGCCTTCATCGCCGCGCTGTCCACCAGCGGTTCCGAGCCCGCGAAGAAGTAGCTACCCGGGGGCGTGGCAGACGGCTTCGACGTTGTTGCCGTCGGGGTCGCGGACGAAGGCGCCGAAGTAGCCGGGGTGGTACTCCGGCCATACCCGCGGCTCGTGCAGCACCTCGGCGCCGGCGCCCACGGCGGCGTCGAAGAAGGCCTGCACGGCGGCGCGGTCCGGCGCCGTGAACGCCAGATGCGACTCGCGGAAACCCTCGCCGGTGGCCCGGGCGCCGATCCAGAAGTCCGGATGATCGGTGGTGCCGTAGCCGATGGCCACGTCGAGGTCGAGGATCCGGTGCCCGCCGATCGGGCCCAGGACGGTGTCGTAGAACCGGGCGCTGGCTTCCATGTCGGCGCATTGCACCGAGACGTGATCGATCATGCGGTGATTGTGCCGTGCCCCGTGCCCGCTCCGTCAGGGCCTTGCGGCCCCAGAGGCAGCTGAGCGACGTCCCCGTGACCGCCGACCAGGATCACCGCCAGCGCCTCCACCGTGGCCCCGAACGGCTGCAATCCCTGACCCAGCAGGCGATCGCGCACGCCCGGAGGCACCCGCGTCGCGAGCGTGCAGTGCGCCACCCACCTCGCCGGGTCGCTCTGCTCGCCGAACGCCGGTGCCAGCCCGGCGGTGACCAGCGTCTCGTAGGCGTCGCGCTGCAGCCCCCGCAAGGCCTCCGACGGTTCGGGGCCGACGAACACCACGCCGCTGGGGAAACTGCCCAGCTCCGTCATCGTCAGCCGGATCGGGCGATGCCGGGCGGCGACTCCGGCGGCCCGGGCGACGACCTCGTCCACGTCGGCCACCCGTGCGGCCGCGAGGGTCAGATGCGGGCGGTGCGCTCGCCGCACGCGCGGCCCCGCCGCCTCGATCCGGGCGCGGAGTTCTTCGATCACCGCGTCCGCCGCCGCGTCGAAGGCGGCGCAGACGACGGCGACCGGCATGCTCAGACCTCGACGACGATCTTTCCGACGAGCTCGCCCGAGGCCATCGCCTCGAGCCCGTCGCCGATCCGGTCCAGGGGCAGGGTCCGGTCGATGTGCGGACGCAGGCCGGTGACCTGCAGGAACGAGATCAGATCGCCGAGCTCGCCCTTCGTCCCCATCGTCGAGCCGACGAGCTCGAGCTGCAGGAAGAAGAACCGGTTGAGATCGGCGGGGGGATTCGGACCCGACGTCGCGCCGGAGATGACGATCCGCCCACCAGGCTTCAGCGACTTGGCCGAGTGCGAATAGGTCGCCTCGCCGACGGTCTCCATCACCGCGTCCACCCGCTGGGGCAGGCGCGCTCCCGAGGCAAACGCCTCGTGCGCTCCGAGTTCGAGTGCCTTGGCCTGCTTAGCGTCCGTGCGGGCGGTCGCGTACACGCGGTAACCGGCCGCTCGGGCCATCGAGATGCACGCGGTGGCGACGCCGCCACTCGCACCCTGTACGAGGACGGTCTGCCCCGGCCGCAGCCCCGACTTCACGAACAGCATCCGGTACGCCGTCAGCCAGGCGGTCGACAGGCAGGCCGCTTCGGCGAAGGACAGCTCAGCCGGTTTCGGCACGACGTTGCGCTTCGGCACGATGACGTACTCGGCCAGCGAGCCCTGATGCTTCTCCGACAGCAGCGTGCGACCGGGGTCCACGGTGTCGTCGCCGGTCCACCCCTCGGTGTTGATGACGGCGTGCACCACGACCTCGTCGCCGGTGGCTTCGTCGATCCCGGCCGCGTCGCAGCCGAGGATCATCGGCAGCTGCTCGGCCTTGATGCCCACGCCGCGCAGGGTCCAGAGATCGTGGTGATTCAGGCTCGCGGCCCGCACCGCGACCCGCGTCCACCCCTCGGGCGGCTTCGGGTCGGGTCGGTCGCCGACGACGAGCCCCTTGAGCGGGTCGTCGGGGTTGATGGACTGGGCGTAGGCGGCGCGCATGAGCTGACCTTATGCAAAGTTAGGTGCTCAGGTCGGCCGGTGCGCTCGCCAGCGCGGCCTGGATGGCGGTCACCAGCTCCCGCGCGGACGCTGCGGTGAGTTCCACCGCAACGCGCGCCGAAGGCCCTTTCGCCGGTGCCGCGAAGTCGATATTGAGGGTGTGCTCGGCCATCGCATGCACCGGATGGTCGAAGTAGACGGTGGCATCGGTGACGTGGAACCAGGTGCCGTTCGGCCCTTTGGCGCTGCCGTCCACCGGGGCGGCGATCGTGGCGTACGTGCACATGGCGTCAGCCTCCGAGGTTCGTGGTGAAGAATTCGGCGATCCGTTCCCAGCCGTCGTTCGCGGCGGCCACGCGGTAGGAGGGTCGGTCGACGGCGAAGAAGCCGTGCCCCGCGTCGTCGTAACGATGGAACTCATAGTGCTTGCTGTTGTCAGCCAGGATCTGCTCGAGCTCGTCGACCTGCTCCCGCGACGGGAACTTGTCCTCGTTGCCGAACAGGCCCAACAACGGGCACCGCAGGTTCGGCAGCTGGTCGACGAGGTTGGTGATCTTCAGCGGGAAGTCCGGGCCGGGCGTGCCGGTGACGAAGGCTCCGTAGCAGTCGACGGCGGCATCGAGATCCAGGTTGCACGCGGCCAGGACCGACTGCCGGCCGCCTGAGCAGTAGCCGATGACGCCGACCTTGCCGTTGGACGTGGGCAGCGAGCGCAGGTGCCCAGCGGCGCCGCCGACGTCACCGATCAGCCGGGCGTCCGGCACGCCGCCCTGGGCCCGGGCCGTGGCCGCCGCGTCGTCCGGAGCCGCGCCTGGGGCCTCGCGGGAGTAGAGGTTGGGGCAGATCGCGTCGTAGCCGAGTTCGGCGAAGCGTCGCGTGATCTCCTTGCTCGCCCGGTCGTAGCCGGGCATGTGGTGGATGACCACGACGCCGCCACGCGGCCCGTCGCCTTCGGGACGAGCGAGATACGCCTCGATGGCGTCTGCGTCGTGTCCAGTGACCTCGATGGTGTGCGCGCTCAACGAATCGTTCATGACTCCGATAGAAGCACGCGCCCGGCTCAGCCCGCTGAGGGGAGACATAGAGTCAGCGCTCGTGCGAAGCCTCCGCCGCGCCCGCCGGCCGCTCGTGGCCCTGGTCGCGTTGGTGATCGCGCTGGCCGTGGGTTACGGAATCAAGGCGTGGAACTCCGACGACTCGCCGCGCCCCGGCGCGTCGACGTCGCCGTCGGCCACCGGCGCGGTGGCGTTGTCGTCGCTGCCGAGCCAGGTGCGTACGACCATCGCGCTGATCGAGCGTGGCGGCCCCTTCCCGTACCCGGGCGACGACGGCGTCGCGTTCCACAACAATGAACACCTGCTGCCGCGCCAACCGGATGGCTACTACCGCGAGTACACCGTGCCGACGCCCGGCTCGCCCGACCGCGGCGCCCGGCGCGTCATCACCGGCGGCCCGGGGGAGTTCTGGTACACCGACGACCACTACGAATCGTTGCGCCGCGTGGACGTGCGCAGATGAGCGACGCTTGCGGAGCGAACGGAAGCACAGCGCATGCACCGCCACTCTCCGAGCGAGGCGAGGACACGCGATGACGCTGCGGGACGCGATCAGGGCGGTTTACGCCGAGGTGTCGGCACCGGCGTGGGCGGCGCCGAATCTCGACGGGTTGGCTGACGTGCTGCGGGATCTGTCGTGGCTGCCCGAGGGCGCGGTGTTCATCACCAGGCCCGCGCTCGACGACGTCGCGGCGGACGACGCGGAGCGCCTCATGTCGGTCCTGCTGCAGGCGGTGGCCGAGACTACCGACGGACCCCGTCCCGTCCGAGTAGTCGAGAGCGAGACGGATCTCGAGTGAGCACGCAGCGGCTGTTGCGTCATCGCGACTTCGTCCTGCTGTGGGGCGGGCAGAGCGCCAGCGACATCGGGACGGCGATCAGCGTCGTCGTCATACCGCTGATCGCGGTCGTGTACCTGCATGCGACACCGATCGAGGTCGGCGCCTTGAGCGCGGTCGAGTGGCTGCCCTGGCTGCTGATCGGGCTGCCCGCCGGCGTGTGGGTGGACCGCTCGCGGCGGCGTCGGCTGATGCTCGGTGCGGACGTGATCCGCGCGGTCCTGCTGGTCAGCGTGCCCGTGGCCGCCGCCCTCGATGCGCTGCACATCGCCCAGTTGTATGCGGTCGCTTTCGGCACCGGACTCGCCACGGTGGTGTTCCAGGTCGCCTACCAGGCCTTCCCGCCCGTCATCGTCGCCACGGAGGATCTGCCCGAGGCCAACGCCAAGCTGCTCGGCAGCCAGTCGGTCGCGCAGTTCGTGGGGCCAGGCGTCGGTGGGCTGCTCGTCCAAGCGGTCCGGGCGCCGTACGCGCTCGTGGCCGACGCCGCGAGTTACGTCCTGTCCGCCGTTGCGTTGTTGCTGATCCGCACGCGCGAGCCGCAGCCGGCTGCCGCCGAGCACGAGCGGTTGCGCACCTCCATCGCCGAGGGCGCCCGTTTCGTCCGGCGCGACCCGCTGCTGCGCGTCATGACGATCGCGCCGGCCGTGAGCAACCTGTTCTTCGGCGGCTTCGAGGCGATCGCCGTGCTGTTCCTGGTGCGCTCGGCCCATCTTGCGCCGTCCTCCGTCGGCCTGCTGATCGGCCTGGTCAGCCTCGGCTCGGTGGTCGGGGCGCTGATCGCGCGGCCGGTCTCGCGACGAATCGGCACGGCCCGAGCGATGTGGCTGTCCAGCGCGCTCACCGCGCCGCTCGGGCTGCTGATCCCGCTGACGGATCGCGGCGCCGCACTCGCGTTCTTCGTCGTGGGCAACGTCGCCCTCTTCGTCGGCATCCTGATCTACAACGTGACGATCACGGCGTTCCGGCAGGCCTACTGCCCGCCCGCCATGCTCGGGCGGGTCGTCGCCTCGATGCGGTTCGTGCTGTTCGGAACGATCCCGCTGGGCGCGTTCGGTGCCGGTCTGCTGGCCGAGGCGATCGGCATCCGGGAAGCGGTGCTGGTCCTGCTGGCCGGCAACATCCTGTCGAGCGTGCTGCTGTTCGCCTCACCACTGCGCACGATGCGGGATCTGCCGGTTGGGCCCGCGACGGCGGGTCGGGAGCATGCGGACGCCGGACGGTGACGCACACTTGACCGGTGCCCTCCGCCCTGCCCCACGGTGACCCGCCGCCTGTCAACGGCCGGCTGCCCAGGGCGTCCCTCGACGGCGCCCGCCAGGTGCCGTTCGGGGTGTACGTGCACGTGCCGTTCTGCCAGACCCGCTGCGGTTACTGCGATTTCAACACCTACACCGCGGTAGAGCTGGGACCGGGCGTGAGCCGGGGCGGTTACGCCGACACCGTCCTCCGTGAGATCCGGCTCGCCGCGGACGTCCTGTTCGAGGGCGACGCGTTCGGCGACCAGATCCCCGCCCCGTCGACCATCTTCTTTGGTGGCGGCACGCCCACCCTGCTCCCGGCCGAACACCTCGGCATCGTCATCCGCGAGATCGGGGAGCGGTTCGGGCTGGCCGACGACGTCGAGATCACGACCGAGGCCAATCCGGAGACGGTGACCCCGTCCTACCTGACGAAGCTGCGCGAGGTCGGATTCACCCGCATCTCGGTGGGCATGCAGTCCGCCGTCCCGCAGGTGCTCGCGGTGCTCGACCGGCAGCACCGGCCCGGACGGCCGGAGCAGGTGGTGGCCGAGGCCCGGGCGGCCGGCTTCGAGCACGTCAACCTCGATCTCATCTACGGTTCCCCCTATGAGACCGACGACGACTGGCGGGCCTCGCTCGATGCGGCGATCAGCGCCGAGCCCGACCACATCAGCGCCTACGCGTTGGTCGTCGAAGAGGGAACGGCGCTGGCCCGGCAGGTGGCGCAAGGCGTGGTACCCGCACCCGACGACGATGTGATGGCCGACCGCTACGTCATCGCCGACGACGCGCTGCGCGCGGCCGGTTACGACTGGTACGAGATCTCGAACTGGGCCAGGTCCGAGGCGGGCCGGTGCCGGCACAACGAGCTCTACTGGGGCGACGCCAACTGGTGGGGCTTCGGACCCGGCGCACACAGCCATGTGGGCGGCGTGCGGTGGTGGAACGTCAAGCACCCGGTGCGCTACGCGGCCCTCGTCGATGGCGGGCGAAGTCCCGCGGCCGGCCGCGAGACGCTCGATGCCGAGGCGCGCTTCACCGAGCAGGTGATGCTGGGCGTCCGCCGGCGCGAAGGGCTCTTGATGCGGGACCTGCCGGCGCCGGTACGGGTCGTGGTGCCGCAGCTGGCTCGCTGGGGTCTGGTCGACCAGCAGCGCTTCGAGAGCGGGCGGATCGTGCTCACCCAGCGGGGCCGGCTGATGGCCGACGCCGTGGTGAAGGAACTTCTCGCCGCCGCCTGAGACGGGCCGATTCAGGTCGTCGGCGTCGGCTTGAACGCGTCCAGGTCGAGAATGCGCACGTGCAGCGTCGTCCGGCCCTGCAACGCCGCCCGCAGGGCCCGGTGCAGGCCGTCCTCGAGATAGACCTCGCCCCGCCACAGCACCGCGTGCGGGAACAGGTCGCCGTAGAAGGTCGAGTCCTCGTCCAGCAGATGATCGAGTTCGAGATTGCGCTTGGTCGTGGTCAGCTCATCGAGACGCACGGTGCGCGGCGGGACGCCGGCCCAGTCGCGCGCGGATAGGCCGTGGTCGGGGTACGGACGTCCGTCCCGCACCGCCTTGAAGATCACGCGCCGTCCCCCATAGTCCCTTTCGTCCGGTCCCGCCGACCCTATCGTCATCCGGACGCCCATTTGCCGTCCGACTAACCTGGACACAAGGCAGTCCGGAGGGAGTGACGAGCCGTGGGCGTCGAGGAGCGCAAGCTCGAGGTGCTGCGCGCGATCGTTGAGGACTTCATCTCGACGAACGAGCCGGTGGGCAGCAAGGCCCTGGTCGACAGGCACAATCTCGGTGTGTCTTCGGCCACCATCCGCAACGACATGGCGGCCCTGGAAGAAGAGGGCCTGATCGCCCAACCGCACACGAGCGCCGGGCGGGTTCCGACCGATGCCGGCTACCGGTTGTTCGTCGATCGGCTCACCGAGATCAAGCCGCTGTCCAGCGCCGAGAAGCGGGCGATCGGCACGTTCCTGGACGGCGCCGTCGACCTCGACGACGTGCTGCACCGGGCCGTGCGCACGCTCGCGCAACTGACCCGCAACGTCGCGGTCGTGCAGTACCCGTCGCTGTCGCGCAGCCGAGTGCGACACCTGGAAGTCGTCACGCTGAGCGCGACGCGGCTGATGCTGGTCCTGATCACCGACACCGGGCGGGTCGAGCAGCGCATCGTCGAGCTGCCCGCCGAGGTCGTCGACACCGTGGTCTACGACCTGCGCGCCACCCTCAACGCCCGGCTGCGCGACCGGCTGCTGTCCGAGGCTCCCGAAGTGATCGGCGACCTGCCCGAGCACGTGGTCCCGGAGTTGCGCGGCCTGCTCGTCACGCTCACGTCGGTTCTGCTCGAAGTGCTCGTCGAGCCGACCAGCGACCGGATCCTGTTGGGCGGTACCGCCAACCTCACCGAGCGCACGCTCGACTTCCCGGCGATCCGTCCGGTGCTGGAGGCCTTGGAGGAGCAGGTCGTTCTGTTGCGGCTGCTCGACCAGTCGGTGTCGACGACGCAGGTGGTCGTGCGGATCGGCAACGAGACCCAGCACGAGGGGCTGGCGAGTACGGCCGTGGTCACAAGCGGGTACGGCATGCGGGGGTCGGCGCTGGGCGCGGTCGGTGTTCTCGGACCGCGCCGCATGGACTACGCGCACACGATGGCGCGGGTCGCCGCCGTGGCCCGCTATGTGGGGACGCTGCTCGAGGAGCGGTGATCGCGGCGTCCGGCTCGGCCGCCGGGTCCGTACACTGATCTGGCACTCGGCTTCACAGAGTGCCAGAGGATTTGAGGACGGATCGGTTCGTGGCTGACACCCCGCGTGACTACTACCGGATGCTCGGCGTGCGCAAGGACGCGACGCCCGAGGAGCTCAAGCGCGCCTACCGCAAGTTGGCGCGCGAACTGCACCCGGACGTGAACCCCGATGCCGCAGCGCAGGACCGGTTCAAGGCGGTGACGACGGCCTACGAGGTGCTGTCTGACCCGGAGAAGCGCCGGATCGTCGATCTGGGCGGCGACCCGCTCTCGCAGAGCGCGGCCGGCGCCGGCGGCAGCCCGTTCGGTGGTTTCGGTGGTTTCGGCGACGTCTTCGAGGCGTTCTTCGGCGGTGGCGGCGGCCCGATGGGCGGCGGCGGGCGCGGGCGGCGCAGCCGGGTCCGGCCGGGGTCGGACGCGTTGGTCCAGATCTTGTTGACCCTGGAAGAGGCCGCCTTCGGCGTGCGCCGCGAGATCGTCGTCGACACCGCAGTCGTCTGCGAGACGTGTCACGGCAACGGCTGCGCTCCGGGCACGTCCCCCCGTACGTGTGCCACCTGCGGCGGGCTCGGCGAGATCCAGTCCGTCCAACGGTCCTTCCTCGGTCAGGTGATGACGACGCGGTCGTGCTCGGCCTGCGGAGGCACCGGCGAGCAGATCACGACCCCGTGCCCGACCTGCGGCACCGAGGGCCGTGTGCGGGCCCGCCGGACCAAGACCGTCGACGTCCCGGCCGGCATCGAGGACGGCATGCGCATCCGGCTCGCCGGGCAGGGCGAGGTCGGACCCGGCGGCGGCCCGGCCGGCGACCTGTACGTCGAGATATCCGAGCAGCCGCACGAGACCTTCACCCGCGAGGGCGCCGACCTGCACTGCACGATCGGCGTCCCGATGACCTCGGCCGCGTTGGGCAGCGATCTGGTGCTGACCACGCTCGACAGCGAGGAGAAGATCGAGGTCCGGCCGGGTACGCAGAGCGGCACGGTGCTGCACCTGCGCGGCAAGGGTGTGCCCAAGCTGCGCAGCTCCACCCGCGGGGATCTCTACGTCCATGTCGAGGTGCGCACCCCGGTCCGGCTGGACGAGGAGCAGGAGCGGCTGCTGCGCGAACTCGCCGCGCTGCGCTCCGAGGACGTCGCCGTCACGACGAGGTCGCCTGGGCTGTTCGGCAAGGTGCGCGACGCGTTTCGGCAGTGAGCAGTGACGCCACCGCTGTTCCTGCTCGACGACCTGCCGGCTGACGATGTCCTGCGCCTCGTCGGCGACGAAGGTCGGCACGCAGCCCGGGTGAAGCGTCTTGGCGTGGGGGATCCGGTGCTGGTCTCGGACGGCGCCGGCTCCCTGGTCTCCTGCTCGGTGCTCGCGGTCCGGCCCGACGGGTTGAGCCTGCAGGTGCTGTCCCGCCGGATGGTGCCGATGCCCGAACCCCGGGTCGTCGTCGTCCAGGCGTTGCCGAAGGGCGAACGCGCCGAGCTCGCGGTCGAGATGCTCACCGAACTCGGCGTGGACGAGATCGTGCCCTGGGCGGCGTCCCGCTCGATCGCCCAGTGGCACGGCGTCCGCGGTGACAAGGCGCTGGAGAAATGGCGCCGCACCGCCCGCGAGGCCGCCAAACAGAGCCGCCGGGCGTGGGTGCCGCTGGTGAGCGCGCTCGCCGCGACGGCCGACGTCGCCACTCGGCTGGCCGGGGCATCGTGCGCGTTCGTGTTGCACGAGGACGCTCAGGCGCCGCTGTCCACGACGGTTCTTCCCGGCCGCGGCGACGTCATCGTGGTCGTCGGACCCGAGGGCGGCATCACCACGAGCGAGCTCGACGCGTTCGCCGCGGCCGGCGCGGTTGCGACCCGGCTCGGTGACACGGTGCTGCGGACCTCTACGGCCGGCGCCGCGGCGGTGGCGGCCATGTCGCTGCGCCTGGGCCGCTGGGGCTGACCGCTCGGCTCAGTCCGCCGGCGTGAAGACCGCGTCGATGCTGACGCGGATCCGTCGCCCGATGAGCACCCGCGGGGCGCGGATTCCGAGCGCCCGGCGGTCGAACTCGGCGCTGGCATGGACGGTCAGGTCGGGGGAGCCGGCGTGTCCGGTCACGATCGCGTGCAGCGCCACCGGCGTGCGTGCTCCGCACGCCTCGATGTCCCCGAGGACACGCCAGCCGTCCCCGATCCGCTCGACCGTCCGCGCGGTGAACGTCAGGTCCGGGTATTTCACCGTGCCCAGCAGGTGCGGCTTGCGAAGATCGGTGTCGCGGCGGGAGTTGCCGGTGTCGATGCCGGCCAGGTCGAGCCCCGCGCGCACCGCGGTGATGTCGCCGTCACGCGCCACGACGACCGATGCTTCGCGGATCGGCACCTGACCGTGCACCGTCTTCAGTCCGAAGTTGCGGACGGCGAATCCGGCGCTGCTCAGGGTCGTCCGGAATTCCCAACGACCGGTACGGAGGTCCGTGGTCCGGACGCGCTCGCGATCGGCCCGCTCGTATGACGCGAGGACCTCAGGGCTGCGCGGCCCGCCGAAGTAGGTGACCAGGGCGTACATGCTGTCCTCCTGGGTGGTTGGTGCTCCCAGGCTCGCCGGACCGGGCCGCGGCGACATCAGTACAGGCACGTAGCTGGGTACTGGCTTCGTTTCCCGGATACTTTCCGGTCATGGGGGCGATGGTCGGACGGGTCGAGGAGCAGGTCGAGGTCGCCGCTGTCGTCGCCGCGGCCCACCAGGGGTCCGGGCGGCTTGTCCTGATCGGTGGACCCGCAGGCATCGGCAAGACCCGGCTGGCCGAAGCCGCTGTGGCGGCCGGCGCGGAGCAGGGCCTGCAGGTCGCCCGCGGATACGCCGTCGACGACCCCGGCGCACCCCCGCTCTGGCCGTGGCAGCGGCTGCTGCGGGCCTGGCCGGAAGCGGCGACGCTGATGTCGGCGCAGCCGGACGAGACGGACGCCGCGGCACGGTTCCGGCTGTTCGTGGCGATCGCCGATCTGCTCGAGGCTCGGGCCGAACCCGACGGCCTGCTACTGCTGCTCGAGGACCTGCACTGGGCCGACCGGATGTCGGTGCTGCTCCTGCGGCACCTCGTCGCCGAGCTGGGCGGGCATCGCCTCGCCCTCGTCGTGACGCACCGCGATTCCGTGCCGGGCCCACTGGCGGATGCCCTGCCCGACCTGCTGCGCGGCGACGCCGCGCGTCCGATCACCCTCGGGGGGTTGCCGGTGTCCGACGTCGCGGCGTGGCTGCCCCGCCTCACCGGACGCGCGAACCCGCCGCTCGCGGCGGCGCTGCAGGAGCGCACCGCCGGCAATCCGCTCCTCATCCGGTTGGTCGCGGAGGATCTGACGGCGCGGGGGAGGGCCGCGGACATCAGCCGGGTGATGGTCGACCGCCCGCAGTTGCGTCGCCTCGTCATGGCCAAGGTCGCCGGACTGGGTACGGACGCGCGCCATGTGCTCGACGCGGCGAGCGTCCTGGGCGAGCGCGTCCACCTGGAGACGCTCGCCGCGATGACCGGTCGGACCGTTGCCGCGGTCCACGTCCTGCTCGGCGCGCCGTTCGCGCGGGGGATCGTGCACGAGTCGAGCGACGGGCTTCGGTTCGAGCACGCGTTGGTTCGGGACGCGGTGTACGAGGAGCTGGCGGCCGATCGTCGCCCCCAGCTGCACCGGCAGGCTGCGGTCGCTCTCGCGTCGTCCGGGTCCGTGGCCGGTCCGGTGGCAACCCATTGGCAGCGCGCCGGTGGCCCCGACGCGCTCGCGCAGTGCCAGAGCTGGGCCGAGGCGGCTGATCGCCAGGCGCGGGCCGCGCTCGCCCACGACGACGCCGAGCGGTTCGCCGAGCTGGCCGTCACATGTGCCCGTGAGCGCGGAGTTGGCTCGGCTGAGCTCGCCCGCTTGTTGATCCGCGACGCGGAGGCGGCCCTGCTGGCGAACCACACGGACGCGAGCGTGCGGGCGTGTGCCGAAGCGGCCGACCTCGCCGCCCAAGCCCGGCGCCCCGACCTTGTCGCGCAGGCCGGCCTCGTCGTCCACGGCATCGGCAACCCGCCGACGGTGCGGACGATCCTGCGGATCTGTGAGCGCGCCCTGTCTCTGATCGCCGACGACGAGCACGCGACCCGGGCGCGGCTTCTCGCCCAGATCGCGATCTGCGTCTGCGAGCTCGAGGGCGGCGGGAGGGGCGCGCAGCTGGCGGCGCAAGCCCTCGACGAGGCGGATCTGTGTGGCGATCCCACCGCGATCCTGGAAGCCATCGCCGCACGGCACCTGGCGATCTCGGTGCCGCAGATGGTCGTCGAACGTCTCGAACTCGGCCGGCGGGCGGTCGAACTCGGCGCGAGCGCCGAGCAACCCATCGCCGCGCTCTGGGGCCACCTGTGGCGCACCGATGCGGCGTTTCAGCTCGGGAACGTCGCCGAGATGGAGCGCGAGCTGGGTGAGATCGACCGTATCGCGCGGGAGCGCGGTTCGGCGCTGGCGCGCTGGCACCACCACCGGTTCAGCGCGGTGCGCCTGGCCATGATCGGTGAGTTCGCCGCGGCCCGCCGGGCCAACGACGCCGCCCGGGAGCTCGGCGACCGCGTCGGTGACGTCTCCCTCAGCGGGCTGTCGCTCGCGTTCTGTGGCGAACTGTCGGTCGTGCGTGGCGACCCCGCGGAGTTGCCCCCCGACTGGGAGCAGCGCCTCGAGCACGCCCCGCCGATGCCCCTCGTGCGCGTCATGCGTCCGATCCAGCATGCGATCGGCGGCCAGCTCGACGAGGCCCGCGCCGAGTTCGAGGAGTTCCGGGACCTGCCCGCCTCCTATCCGGTGGGCGTGCGGTGGGCCGCCACGCTCTCCCAGGTCGGGAAGGCCGCCATCCTGCTGGACGATGCGGAGGTTGCCGCCGCGACGTACGCCGCCCTCGCCGGTATCGCGCACTACTACTCCGGGGACGGTTCCGGCGGCGTCTTCAGTCACGGCGCGAACGCCAGGCTGCTCGGCGACCTGGCCAGGGTGGCCGGCGAGTACGACGACGCGCTGCGGCACTACCGGGACGCCACCGCGATGAACTCGCGGATCGGTGCGCGTCCGCACACGGCGCTCAGCCGGCTGGGCCATGCGCAGACCCTCGCCGCGCTCGGGCTGACCCACGATCCGTCCGACGGTGCCTCGGCGCCGGACCTGCTCGACCAGGCCACGGCCGAGTTCCGGCGACTGGACATGCCCGGCCCGCTCGCGACCGCGACGGCGCTGGCGCACACGCTTCGCGCTACCCGGGCTGCCTCCTCGCCGTTGACCGCGCGTGAGGGCGAGGTCGCCGCACTGGTCGCCCAGGCCCTGTCGAACAAGGAGATCGCGGCTGGGCTCTTCCTCTCCGAGCGCACGGTCGAAACGCACGTACGCAGCATCCTCGGCAAGCTCGGCTTCACCAGCCGCACCGAGATCGCCACGTGGACGCTGCGGAACGCCGCCGGCTGACCGCGAGCACTAATCTTCGAGGCTATGGCCGACACCAGCACCGACTGCCTGTTCTGCAAGATCGTCGCGGGTGAGATCCCGTCCACCAAGGTCTATGCGGACGAGCACGTCTTCGCGTTCGCCGACACCAATCCGCAGGCCCCCACGCACGTCCTCGTCGTGCCGAAGAAGCACCTCGCCGACGTCGTGGACCTCGCGGGTGATCCCGAGGCCGGCGCCGGATTGCTCGCCGGCATCCGGGGCCTGGCCCAGCAGGAGCGCCTCACCGATTTCCGCACGGTCCTGAACACCGGCGCCGGCGTGGGGCAGAGCGTCTTCCACGTTCACGCGCACGTCCTGGCCGGCCGGCCGATGGGCTGGCCGCCGGGCTGACCGGGTTAAACCCCAGGTCGCGCCGGTACAGTGGAAGTCGACCACCGTGGCCGACCAGAAAGCTCGCCTTGACCGGACAATCCGATCCCACTACCAACTCGGATCGCGTCGCCACGACGCTCGTCGTGCCCGGTGAGCAAGCCATGGTCGCGCTGCTCGGATCCCGTGATCAGCTGCTGCGCGTCATCGAGGAGCGGCTGGACTCCGACATCCACGTGCGCGGCAACGAGATCACGATCACCGGCAAGCCGGCCGACAACGCGAATGCCGTGCGGCTCTTCGAGGAACTGCTCGAGCTGATCAAGTCGGGCCAGAACCTGACCCCGGACGCGGTGATGCGGGCGTACGGCATCCTCACCGCCGACACCGGCGAACGGCCGGCGGAGGTGCTCAGCCTCAACATCCTGTCCCGACGCGGCAAGAACATCCGTCCGAAGACGGTCAACCAGAAGCGCTACGTCGAGGCGATCGACAACCACACGATCGTGTTCGGAATCGGCCCGGCCGGCACCGGCAAGACCTACCTCGCCGTGGCGAAGGCGGTGCAGTCCCTGCTGGCCAAGCAGGTAACCCGGATCATCCTGACGCGGCCCGCCGTAGAAGCAGGCGAGCGGCTCGGCTTCCTGCCCGGCACGCTGTTCGACAAGATCGACCCGTACCTGCGGCCGCTGTTCGATGCCCTGCACGACATGCTGGACCCGGATTCGCTGCCGCGGCTGATGCAGGCCGGAACGATCGAGATCGCCCCGCTGGCCTACATGCGGGGTAGAACTCTGAATGATGCGTTCATCATTCTCGACGAGGCGCAGAACACGACGCCCGAGCAGATGAAGATGTTCCTCACCCGCCTGGGCTTCGGGTCCAAGGTCGTTGTCACCGGTGACGTCACCCAGGTCGACCTGCCCGGCGCCCAGCGCAGCGGCCTGCGGGTGGTGCGCGACATCCTCGGCGATGTCGACGACGTCCATTTCATCAACCTGACGTCCACCGACGTCGTGCGGCACCGGCTGGTCGCCGACATCGTCGATGCCTACGAGCGCTACGACGCGTCCGCCCAGGCGGCGGACGGCACCCCGCAGCAGCGCCGCGCCAAACCGCGCCGATGAGTGAGTGCGGCGAAGGCTCGCGATGAGCGTCGAGGTCAACAACGAGTCCGGCGTCGCGGTGGACGAGCCGGGCTTGGCCCAGCTGGGCCGGTTCGTCCTCGACGCGCTGCGCATCGATCCGCTGGCCGATGTCTCGGTGCTGCTCGTCGACTCCGACACGATGGCCGCGCTGCACCAGCAATGGATGGACCTCCCCGGGCCAACCGACGTGATGGCCTTTCCAATGGACGGCGCGGACGGACCCACCGAGCGCCGCGACCCGTCCGCGCCGCCCGGCACGGACGAGCACGCCGGCGAGACCCTGCTCGGCGACGTCGTGCTGTGCCCGTCTGTGGCCGCCGATCAGGCGGCGTCGGCCGGGCACTCGACCGAGGCCGAGCTACACCTGCTCTGCACGCACGGGATCCTGCACCTGCTCGGCTACGACCACGGTGACCAGGACGAGGAGCGCGAGATGTTCGAGTTGCAGGCGCGCCTCGTCCAGGAGTGGGTGAAGGTGAGTAAGCGCGGCCCGATCCGCGCGCCGCTGCCCGGCACCGGCGGCGAGATCCGCGACTCGGCGGGCGGCCGCCGATGAGCGCTCGCGCGAAGTGTCCGAGGTCCGCTCACGGCGGGATGAATCGGTGACGACGTCCGACGTCGTCGCGCTCATCGTTGCGATCTGCCTGGTGCCGATCGGCGGACTCATCGCCTGCGTCGACTCCGCGCTGGCGCGGGTGTCCAAGGCCCGCGCCGAGGAGTTCCTGCGCGAGGACCGGCCCGGCGCCCGCGCGCTGTGGAAGATCCTGGCCGACCGTCCGCGCTACACGAACCTGCTGCTCCTGCTGCGCCTGGCGTGTGAGTTGACGGCGACGGTCCTGGCCGCGATCGTCGCGCGCACCTGGTTCGGCACGCACTGGCCGGTGCCCTTGGGAACGGTGGTCGTGATGATCGTCGTCTGCTACGCGATCATCGGGGTCGGCCCACGCACGCTCGGTCGCCAGCACTTCAACAGTGTCGCGCTCGCCGGCGCGGGTTCGGTGCGGGTTCTCGGCAGCCTGTTCAACCCGCTCGCGTCGCTGCTGACCCTGCTGGGCAACGCCATCACCCCGGGCCGCGGCCTGCGAGACGGCCCGTTCGCGTCCGAGGTCGAGCTGCGCGAACTCGTCGACATGGCCGAGCAACGCGGCGTCGTCGAGCACGACGAGCGGCAGATGATCCAGTCCGTGTTCGACCTGGGCAACACCATCGCCCGCGAGGTGATGGTGCCGCGCACCGAGATCGTGTGGATCGAGCGCAGCAAGACGGTGCGGCAGGCCCTGGCGCTCGCGCTGCGCAGCGGATTCTCGCGCATCCCGGTCGTGGGCGAGAGCGCCGACGACGTCCTCGGCATCGCGTACCTCAAGGACCTCGCCAGCCGCGCGCAGGATCCCGATCGCGCCCGAACGACGACGGTCGAGGAGGTCATGCGCCCCGTCGCGTACGTCCCCGAATCCAAGCCGGTCGACGAGTTGCTGCGTGAGATGCAGGCCGCGCGGTCGCACATCGCCATCGTCATTGATGAGTACGGCGGCACGGCCGGACTGATCACGATCGAGGACATCCTCGAGGAGATCGTCGGCGAGATCACCGACGAGTACGACGTCGAACGGCCGCCGATCGAGCGCATCAGTGACGACCAGGCCCGGGTCAGTTCGCGGCTCGCGGTCGAGGACCTGGGCGACCTGTTCGGCGTCGAACTGCCCGACCGCGACGACGTCGAGACGGTCGGCGGCCTGCTCGCCGAGGCGCTGGGCCGGGTGCCCATTCCCGGCGCGACGGCTGTGGTGCACGGCCTCGAACTCAAGGCCGAGGACGTCGGCGGACGGCGCAACCGGGTGGACGCCATCCTGGTCACGCGCGTGACCGAGCCAAGCGAGGGCGAGACCAGCCCACGGGATCGGGACGCGGAGGTCGCGGACGCATGACTGAATTACCCGCCGAGGACGCGAAGCTGGTGACGCTGGCCCGCTCGGCCCGAGCTCGAACCGGCGCGGCGCAGGGCGCGGCCGTGCGTGACGGCGACGGACGCACCTACGTGGCCGCGACGGTCGCGCTGCCGTCGCTGACGCTGTCCGCCCTGCAGGTGGCAGTGGCGATGGCGGTGTCGTCAGGCGCTCCGGGCCTGGAGGCCGCGGTCGTCCTGGGCGCCGAACCGGCGGACCCGCCGGGCGAGGCCGCCGTGCGTGACGTCTCGGCCGCCGCGGTCATCCATCGGGCCGGGTTGGACGGGGCGGTCCTGGCTTAGCGGGGCAGGTGCCCGGCGAGTAGCTCGGGCAGCGCGTCTCGCACCACCGCCCAGCCGGGATCGGCTGGGTCGATGAGCGTGAAGTGGTCGCCGGCCACTTCACGCAAGGCCGCCTTCCCGCCCGCCGCGGTTGCGGCGGCGACATAGGCAGTGCTCTGCGCGAACGGCACGGCGTCATCGGCCGGTGCGTGCACGCACAGTACCGGGACCGCCAGGGGTACCTGCGCGATCGGATCGGCGTGGCGGTACCGATCGGGTTGTTGCTCGGGCATCGCGCCGAGCAGGTCTACCACCGCACCGCGACCCACACCGGTGCAGGCGGCGACCGCGAGGTCCAGGACGCCGGCCTGGGACACCGCGCCGGTCAGCGGCACCAGCGGCTCCGCTCCCGGCGCGGTGGCCGGCCGGGTACGGCGGCCGGCCGCCCAGGCTGCCAGCTGTCCGCCCGCCGAGTGCCCGACCGCGACCACTCCGGATGTGTCGACGTCCAGGTCCGCGAGGTGATCCACCGCCGTCGCGACGTCATCGAACGTCGTCGGCCATCCGCCCCCGATGCCCACCCGTCGGTACTCGATGTTCCAGCAGGTATAGCCGTGCGCGGCAAGATCGGCGGCCAGCGGCCGGCCGAGTGACAGGCCGTACCGCGCGCGCCAGAACCCGCCGTGGATGATCACGACCGTCCCCGGGTGCTCGGCTGGTTGGGGACGGGACAGTTCACCGAACTGCGACCGGTCCGGGCCGTACGCGATGCGCTGCGGCTGGGGGCTCACCTCGCCATTGTGGCCCGAGCTGGGCGAGCGACGCCCGAATGCCGGAGATCGAGGATGAAAGGATGGACCGGTGACGTTCCGCTCCGGCTTCTGCTGCTTCGTCGGACGTCCCAACGCCGGAAAGTCCACGTTGACCAATGCACTCGTCGGCACCAAGATCGTCATCACCAGCGACAAGCCGCAGACAACCCGGCATGCGGTTCGCGGCATCCTTACCCGCGACAACGCGCAGCTCATCCTCGTCGACACCCCCGGCTTCCATCGTCCGCGCACGTTGCTGGGTGAACGGCTCAACGACGTGGTCCGGTCCACGGTCGCCGACGTGGACGTCGTCGGATTCTGCCTGCCCGCGGACCAGCGCATCGGACCGGGGGATCGCTACATAGCCGCCGAGCTGGCCGGTGCGAAGGCTCCGATCATCGCCATCGTCACCAAGACCGACGCGGTGTCGCGGCAGCGCGTCGCCGAGCAACTGATCGCGGTCTCGAAGCTCGCCGAGTTCGCCGACATCGTCCCGGTGTCGGCGAAGTCCGGCGAGCAGGTCGACCTGCTGGCGGACCTGCTCGTCGGTCACTTGCCCGAAGGCCCGCAGCTGTATCCCGACGACGTCATCACCGACAACGACGTCGAGACCCGGATCGCCGAGCTCGTTCGGGAGGCCGCGCTCGAAGGCGTCCGCGACGAGCTCCCACATTCGATCGCCGTCACCATCGACGAGGTCCGCCGCCGCGAATCCGGTCTGCAGGAGGTCTTCGCGACCATCCACCTCGAGCGCGACAGTCAGAAGGGCATCATGATCGGGCCCGGCGGCTCTCGACTGAAGCGGATCGGGGTCACTGCCCGGGGCGGCATCGAGGCGCTGCTCGGTGAGAAGGTGCACCTGGCGCTGCACGTGGCTGTCGAGCGCGACTGGCAGCGCGATCCGAAGAAGCTCGACCGCCTCGGGTTCTGAGCGTGTTTCGGCGCTATCGGGCGGTCTTCCGCAACCCCGGCTCGGCCGCGTTCTGCGCCGCGTCATTCGTCATGCGCATGCCGATTGCGATCTACCCGCTGGGCATCGTGCTGATCATCTCGGCGCGCGACGGCCGCTACGGCTTCGCCGGGGTGCTGAGCGCCTGCTACATCTTCGGCAACGCACTCGGCACCCCGCTGCTGTCCGTCCTCATCGACCGCCACGGGCAGCGGCGACTGATCCTGCCCTGCTCGGCGGTGCACGCAGTGGGGGTCATCGCGCTGGCGATCATGCTGCGCAGCGGCGCCCCGAACTGGGCGCTGACCATTCCCGCGATCGTGTTCGGCTTCACCTACCTCTCGGTCGCCTCGCTGGTCCGCGCCCGGTGGTCCTACATCTTCAACGGACGTCCCGAGCTCGCCACCGCGCTGTCGGTCGAGTCGGTGCTCGACGAGGCGATCTTCGTGGCCGGGCCACTGATCGCGACCGTGCTCGCCACGCAGGCCGACCCCGTCCTGGTCCTGTACCTGGGCGTCTCGCTGGTTGCCGGTGGCTCGGTCTGGCTGGCCAGCCTGCATGCCACCCAGCCGCCACCGCATCCGCGGGACGGGCAGGCGCACGTGTCGGCGTTACGGACCCGGGGGATGGTGGTGCTGACGGCGACGACCGTAGGGATGGGAGCGGTCTTCGCCACCGCCGAGGTGTCGATGGTCGCGTTCTGCGGGCAGCATGGGCACCGGGCCGCGAGCGGCTTCGTCCTGGCCGCGATCGCCACGGGCAGCGGCGTATCGGGACTGTTCTACGGGGCGCGGGAGTGGCGCTCGGACGTGTTGCCGAGGTTCCGCGTGCAGGCGATCGTGTTCGCCGTCCTGCCGGGGATGCTGCTGCTGGCCACGAACATTCCGGTGCTCGCGGTCTGCGGATTCGTGCTGGGCGTGGGCATCGCTCCGGCTCTGATCACGGCGTTCGGGCTGATCCAGTCGATCGTGCCGGCGCGGGCGCTCACCGAGGGATTGTCCTGGGTCAGCACGGGGCTCAACGTCGGCTACGGAGCCGGTGCGGCGCTCGTGGGCGGGATCGCTGATCATCACGGCGCGCGCACCGCGTTCCTGGTGGTCGTGGGCTCGGGGCTGACCGTCGGCGTGCTGGGAACGGTGTTGAATTCGCGGCTCCGGGGCTATCGCGAACCCGTGGCGCCGGCGGCCCTAGCTGGGTGAGGCGGCGGGAAGGCTCTCCCCGTAGAGATAACCCTGGCCGAAGTCGCAGCCGAGTTCGAGCAGCTGATCGGCCTGGTCCTGCGTCTCGATTCCCTCGGCCACCGTGGTCAGTCCGGCCGACTTCGCGAAGCCGACGGTGCCGACGATGATGGCGCGCGAGGTGACGCTGCGGGCCATGTCCCGGACGAACGTCCGATCGAGCTTGATCTCGTCGAACTCGAAGCGGCGCAGATAGCCGATCTGACTGAATCCGGTCCCGAAGTCGTCCAACGAGATGCGCACTCCGACATCGCGGATCCGCGACAACGTCTCCCACCCCTTCGCGCTCGAGGTCAGCAGGACTCCCTCCGTCACCTCCATCGTGACCGACTCGGCCGGCAGCCCGCAGCTGTTGATCAGCGTGGCGATCAACTCGGGCAGGTCGTCGTCGGAGAGCTGCCGGACGCTCAGGTTGACCGACATCCCGATGTCGCGACCGGATGCACGCTGTCGGCTGAGCTCGGCGAGGGCACGTTCGAGGGCATACCGGCCGAGGTCGCCGACGAGTCCGGTTCGCTCGGCGACAGGCACGAACGAATCGGGTGGCACGACGCCGCGCGGAGTCGTCCACCGCAACAGCGCCTCGTAGTGATCGATGCGCCGGTCGGTCAGGGCGACGACCGGCTGGTAGGCGAGGTCCAGTTCCTCGGCCTCGATGCCGCGGCGCAACGCCGGAGCGAGCAGATAGGCGTCCGCGCCCGGATCGGTACTGCGGTCGTACACGCCGATCGGCTCGTTGCTCGCGACGGCGCGTTCCAGGGCGACGCCGGCCGCTCGTAGCGGCTCGTCCGCGGGCCGATGATTGTCGAGCACCTCGCCCCCGTAGATCGCGAGCCCGAGGGTCACCTCGACCGCGAGCGTCATGCCCTCGACGTCCAACGGCACGGCCAGCGCCGTACACACCTGCTCGGCGAGGTCGTGCGCCTCGTAGTCGCCGTCGAGGTTTCCGACGAGGATGGCGAAGTCGCATCCCCATAGATGCGCGGCGAGACCGCGGCCGGTGACGATGTCGGTGAGCCGCGCGGCGACGGTGCGCAGCACGTCGTCGCCCACCGTGGGTCCGAGCGACTCGTTGATCGGGGCCATCCGGTCGACGGCCACCTGGATGACCGCGAAGCGCGCGCCCGTCTCGCCTGCGGTCGCCTCGACTGCGCGCAACTCCTCGTAGAGCACGACACGGTTGGGCAGGCCGGTCAGCGGATGGGTGCGGCTGCTGGCGTGAAGCAGACGTCGTGCCTCGTCCTGTTGTACTGCGACGGCGGTGAGGTACCCGGCGTCCTGCAGCAGATCGAGCTCGAACTGCTCGGGGTGTCGCGGCTCGTCGAAGTAGACGGCGAAGGTGCCCAAGACGCGGTTGCGCAGGCCGAAGAACGGGGTCGACCAGCAGGCGGCGACTCCCGCGCCCCTGGCGAACGCGCGCCACCCGTCCCACGCGGGGTCCTCGGCGACGTTCGGCGTGATCACGACCTGCTTCTCGTACGCGGCCGCCCCGCAGGTACCGACGCCGGGGCCGATCAGGACCCCGTCGATGGAGGCGTTGTAGCCGGCCGGCAACGATGAGGACGCGACCCGAAGCCGCAGATCCTCGTCGTCGAGCAGCAGGATAGAGGCGCGGGAGCCGGGGAGTTCGTGCTCGACCATTGCGCTGATGACCTGCAGGATGATCGGCAGCGAGGCGTGCTGGACGATCAGGTCCAAGACGTGGTTGTGCGTACTGAGCTGCGCGTCGGATTCCGACTCGATCCCGTGCCCCGGCAGTGGACCATCGGCGCGGGCGCCGATGTCCGCACCCGAGTCCGCCGCGGTGCTCCACGTACCGTGCATTGGATCTCCGGTGCCTCGGGGGTTCCGTTGATCCGGGCTCGCTGCGTCCCCGCGTCGGACGGTACCCGCCTGCCGGTGATTGCGACACCGACAAATCGGGCCTTGGGGCCGGCGCCGGCGAACGGGGGCTTGCTGCGGGCGTCGGAGCCATCCGGTGTCGCCTCGGGATGCGACCATCGGAGGATGCCGCTGTACCGGGACGAAGCCGTCGTTCTCCGCGTGCACAAGCTCGGGGAAGCCGATCGCATCGTCACCATGCTCACGAGGCGGCACGGCCGGGTGCGGGCCGTCGGTAAGGGCGTGCGGCGCACGTCGTCGCGCTTCGGTGCCCGTCTCGAGCCGGGCAGCCACATCGACGTCCAGCTCTACACCCGGTTGCCCGAGGGGCAGGCGGCTCCCGGCGGGCAACGCGGGCTCGACGTCGTCCAGCAGATCGAGTCCCTCGGTGCGTTCGGCGCGCAGCTCGCCACCGACTATCCGCGCTGGACCTCGGCGTCGGTCATCTGTGAGACGGCCGAACGGCTGACCGAAGAGGGCGAGCCCGCGCTGCGCCTGTACCTCCTCGTCGTCGGTGCGCTGCGTGCGCTGACCGGACGCGAGCACGACCCCGGTCTGATCCTGGACGCGTTCCTGATCCGGGCGATGGCCAATGCCGGGTGGGAGCCCGCGCTGCGCGAATGCGCGAAGTGCTCGGCCGCGGGGCCGCATGCGGCGTTCAACGTGGCCGCCGGCGGTGCGGTCTGCGACGACTGCCGGCCAGCGGGTTCGGCCCGTCCGCAGCCGGCCACGATCGGGTTGATGGTCGCGCTGCTCGGCGGGGACTGGGGGGTGGCCGACGCGAGCGAGTCGGCGGCGCGCCGCGAGGCGAATGGCTTGGTGGCCGCCCACCTGCAATGGCACCTCGAGCGCGGCCTGCGCTCGCTGCCGCTGGTCGACCGCAGCTGAGCTGGGACCGGTCGTCGCTATTTGGGTGGGAGCGATCGGGCATAGGTGACGCCGTGCCTGACCCATTCGTGGAGCTGTTCCTCGGTTTCGACGAGCTCGGCATCCACACGAAGCCAGCCGTCCATCTGTCGCCCGCGCATCTCGAAGCGTCCGGCGTGCGGCTCCTCGACCAGATCCGCGGTGCGGGCCGGGTCGACCCTCAGCAGGAGGCCGCCCCGGCCGCTGGCGCTGACCGCCATGTGGCCGTCGATCAGGAACGCGAGACCGCCGAACATCGCCTTCTCGGTCAGGCCGGCTTCGCTCTGGAGCAGCTCGCGAATGCGGTGGGCGAGTTCACGGTCATAAGCCATGGCTGGAGTATCGCGCCCGCGTACGACAGTGCGAGAGCTCGACGCCCGCACGTCCAACGTTGCGGAGGCGCACCCCGCAACCAGTTGGCAACCAATGGTTGCGTTACCGGATGAGCTCGGCTAGCGTGATGTGCAACCAAACGTTGCAGAAAGCAGGAGAACATGGAGTACGGGAGCATCAAGCGCGAATTCCACATCGACGCCTCGCCCGAGGTGGTTTTCGAGGTCGTCAGTAGCCCCGTGCACATCCGGGAGTGGTGGGGCGCCGAGACGGATCTCGAGCCGGCCCCGGGTGCCGCCGGTGAGCTCGTCTGGGGTGACCGCACCACAGGGCAGGCGCAGGCCGTCCCGATCACGGTGGTGGATGCAAAACCGCCTCGCCTGTTCTCCTTCCGCTGGGTCCATCCCGGCGGTGCGGCCGCGACTCCTACCAACTCGCTGCTGGTGACCTTCGAGCTCGTCCCGTCGGGCACCGGCACCGTGCTTCGACTCACCGAGACCGGGTTCCGCGAGCTGGGTTGGGAAGTTGCCGTCCTCGAGGCGCAATACAACGAGCACATCATCGGCTGGGACACCCACCTGGCTCACTTGTGCGAGTACGTGACGCGGCTGGTTGCGACGACATGACTGTCGCGATCAACGACGACCTCTGGTCGGCCGTCGGGGACCCGACCCGGCGCCGAATGCTCGACCTGCTACTGGCCGACGGCGATGGAACGGCGACCACCCTCAGCGAGCAGCTGCCCGTGACGCGTCAAGCCGTCGCCAAGCACCTCGGGGTGCTCGACCGCGTCGGGTTAGTCCACGTCACGCCAGCCGGACGAGAGATGCGCTACCGGGTCGACGATGCGCAACTCGCCCGCGCAGTGGCCCAACTGTCCACGGTCGGAGCGACGTGGGACGCCCGGCTGCGGCGCATCAAGCAGATCGCCGAAGCCATCCAGCGCAGCCAAAGCAATGAGCCGAACCAATCGCGGAGAAAGAGGAACTGAAATGGCGGACATTTTGCACAGAGTCGGAATCAAGACGTCGTCCCCGGATGAGGTCTACGGGGCATTGGCCACGCGCGAGGGTCTCTCCGGCTGGTGGACGAACAACACGCAAGGTGACAGCGCGGTCGGCGGGGTGCTCCAGTTCCGCTTCGAGGCCGGCGGTTTCGACATGAAGGTTGTTGAGCTTCAGCCCGCCGAGCGGGTGCTGTGGCAGGTGGTCGACGGGCCCGAAGAATGGATCGGCACCACGGTGAGTTGGGAGCTCAAACAGGACGGCGACTACACCATCGTCCTGTTCAAGCACGAAGGTTGGAAGGAGCCGGTGGAGTTCATGCACCATTGCAGCACCAAGTGGGGTGTCTTCCTGCTGAGCCTGAAGTCGCTTCTCGAAACCGGAGAAGGTGCCCCCGAGCC
>JAVHVH010000087.1:0-3400 GCA_032160665.1 Pseudonocardiales bacterium | reverse complement strand
CAAAGCACGCTCGTGCCGGCCACGCCGAGGTGACGGCGCTGATCGAAGACGGCACCGTTCGAGTCCGAGTCCGCGACGACGGCGTCGGGGGCGCCCGACCCGACGGGAGCGGGCTCATGGGGCTGGCGGACCGGCTTGCCGTCCTCGGCGGACACCTCTGGGTCGAGAGCCCGGTCGACGGCGGCACGCTCGTCGCCGCAGACATCCCCGTCCCGGACTAGCTCGCGCGCGGACCGATCGGAGCTTGATCTGGAAGCCGGACGTGGCTAGTGGCAACATCCGCCGGCTTTTCATTCCGCGCGAGGCGCCAAATCGCTGCACGCCGGTCCCGCCGCTGTCGGCGATCAGGCCTCTGACCCTGCGCTTAGTTGGTAGCGGGGGCGGGATTTGAACCGGCGACCTCTGGGTTATGAGCACAGCTTGCGTTCTGCTTTTCGCTATGCGGTGACGCGTTCTGCGCGAGCGAGATGCGCCGACACGAGGTGCCCGGCTCTATCCAGCGCCGCGGCCGCTTCGTCAAGGATCGGGTGATAGGCCTGGAAGACGTGGGGCACCCCCGGGGTGATGTCGAGGGTGACCTCGACGTCGGCGGTGGCGGCTTGTTGCGCGAGGCGGAGGGCGTCGTCGAGGAGAACCTCGTGAGTTCCGGCCTGGATGATCAGGGGCGGCAGGCCGGACAGATCGGCGAATAAGGGGCTGATGAGGCTAAGAGCGGCGTCTTGTCCCGCCGTATAGTCGGTGACGCGGGGTTGTAGGGCTTCCCGGCTGAGCAGGGGGTCGACCCCGCCCCTGGTTTCCATGGTCGTCCCGGCCAGGGTGAGGTCGGCATACGGTGACATGACGAAGGCCGTGGCTGGCAGGGGCAGCCCGTGATCTCGGGCGTTGACCAGGGTGGCGACGGCGAGCCCGCCGCCGGCGGACTCTCCCGCGAAGGCGATGTCCGAAGGTGAGATGCCGTCTTGCAGGAGGGCTTCATAGGCCGCAAGAGCGTCGTCAACCGCTGCTGGATACGGGTGCTCGGGGGCGAGCCGGTAGTCGACGGAGATGACCTTGGCGTGCGTCCGCCGGCCGACCTGCGATGCCAGGTCAGCGGCGAGGAAGGCGTCCCCCATCACGTACACGCCGCCGTGGAAGTAAAGAACAACGTGGCGAGGTTCGACGCCGTCGACTGTGATCTCGGCGGTTGGGACGCCGCCCAGTGCGGCTGCGGTCACGGTCACGTCGGCGGGCAGCGGCTGCGCCGATAGCAACTCTCGGAGCAGTCGCCGTTGCTCGTTGACATCGCTGCCGACCGGGAAGGCTGACTGTCGCAGGATTGAATCGAGGTTCTCTTGCTGCTCGGTGCTCACGGAGGATCTCCCTTCGGTTGGGTTGGTTTAGCAGCGCTCCAGGCTCGCTCGCCCATGTCCATCCGCTGCTGAAGTTTCCTGCCGGGAGGGCTGGCCACTACCAGTTTTGCCGCCACCGAAAGTGCGCGACCATAGCTTGCGCTCGCCGTCGTCGGTGACGAGGTGGTGCGCGTTGGTCAAGCGTTCGTCGCATGCTCGCGGTAACTCCCGTTGCGGAACTCGTCGACAAGTCCCGGACGGGACGGAGACCAGCCGAGCTCGGCTCGAGCCTTGGCCGCGTCGGTGGCCTGATCGAGCAGCAGGACGTCGGCGAAGTAGTCGCCCAAACGTCCCCGAGCCTCGTCATCGGAACCGGGAACGGCTCCGGGAGCGCCGGCTGCCACGGCGGCCGCCTCAGTCAGTTCGGCGGCGGTCGAGTTCAGTCCGTCGCCGATGACGAAGTAGCCACGAGCGGACTCGGCCTCCAACGCACGGCGGAAGAAGTCCGCCAGGTCGGCCACGTGGACCGTCGGCCAGTGCTGCCGGCCGGTGCCGACCATGATCAGGTTGCCGGCGTCGTCGCGCGGCGAGCCGAGAAGCAGCCCCGGGATCCCGCCCCCGCCGTCACCGTAGGCGACGCCGGACACGATCACGACTCCGCGCATGCCCGTCGCATCGAGCAGTCGGTGTTCGATCGGCTCCCTCCACGCGACGAGCGCGGGTGAGTTGAACGGCGACTCCTCGCTGATCGACGTGTTGTCGCCGTAGACCCAGGCACCGCTGATCTGGAGATAGGGCTTGCCGGTGCCGTCCAACGCCTCGACCGCCGCGTCGACCACCGCCGAGTCCAGGTCCGCGCTCGTGGCGTCCCCGGGACTGGCCGTGTGGATAGCGCCGTCTGCAGCACTCAGCACGCTCACGACCGCCGGTCGGTCGTAGAGGTCGACCACGGTCGGCGTGGCGCCGCGGCCCGCGACGACGTGGGCCTGCGCCTCGTCGCGAACGAGCGCCGTCACCTCATGGCCGTGCTCCTGCAATTCAGCGAGGACGTGAGATCCGATGAAACCTGTGGCACCGGTGAGAGCGACTCGCATCGCGATTCCTCCTGGACGTTCGCGGCTCGCAGAGATGTTGATCAAACGCTTGCTTGACGTTATCGCGAACCCGGCAAGTAGTCAAGCAACTGCTTGACTACTTGGGCGCGAGTCCATGCAGCACCGTCCAGGCCTGGCGGCGAGGTTGCGAGTCAGGCAGGCGTGGCGCCGCGGAAGGCCCCGGCGACTACCGGGACCAAAAGGCGCTCGACCTGCTTCTCGGACTTGTTCGTGAGCTCAGTCCTGACGGGTGCGAGGACCAGCCAGTTCAGCATCCCGGCTGCGCAACGAGTCCGGAAGATCAACTCCCGGCGCTTGACGTCAGGGAGGTTCGCCTTCAGCACCCGCACGACATCCGCGCGAATCCGATCGAAGCTGGGGCTGAGCCTATCCCAGCCCTCCGGAGGATCGATTCCGAACCGCGCCACGATGCGCATCACGGCGAGCTCACGACCTCCGACGGCCAGCGCTTTCATCATCGGGCGAGCGAAGGCTGCCGCCGATTCCTCGATGGTCGACTCGGGACCAAGCGCGCTCACCGCCTCTAGCTGGGCGCCCAGGTAGCGCTCGAGCGCGTGCTCGACCGCCGCGTCGCACAGCGATCTCAGCGAGCCGAAGTGGTAGCTCACCGCCGCCACGTTGGCAGCAGCGGCGTCAGTGATCTCCCGTAGGGTCACGCCGTCCTCGCCACGCCGAGCGAGCAGGTCCAACGCAGCATCCAGAAGTCGCGTCTGCGTCCGCTGACCCGCCTCGCGACGCAGGTCCGTTCTTGCCTCTGGCATCGATCTATTCAATCAGTCGCTTAAATATACGTCAAGCGGGCGCCTGCCCTGAGCGCACTGCCGGTGAAGGTCCTCGAGCAGCAGCATGTCGCGACAGCGGCCGCAGTACGTACCAGGCCCGGGCGCTCCTGAAGCAGCGCAGTCACGAACTCGCATCGGCTTGCGTCGGTTCGTCGACGTGGATAAGGTCGCTCTT
>JAVHVH010000049.1:0-24620 GCA_032160665.1 Pseudonocardiales bacterium | reverse complement strand
GGACTTACGGGCGGAACCACCATCTAGCCTGTGACGTCGTGCCCACCGACCCGCTCGCTCGGCTGCTCGACCTGCCCGGCGTGACCGACGGCGTCGCGCGTACCCGGAGCGCGGTCGACGCGCTGCTGAGTAACCGCACCCTGCGTCGGCGCTCGGCCGACGTCTCGGCCGAGTCGTCGCTGCGCGGAGCCTGGGCCTCGGCCTGGCTGGCCGGACACGAGGTCGCCCTGGACGATGTCCGGTCGGGCTCAGCCGTGCAGGACCCCGTCGTGCAGGGCGCCTTGCGGGTGCAGTCGTCGATCGGCTCGCTGGCCGACACCTGGACTCGGGCGCCGCGCCAGGCCCTCGCCCGCCTGCACGCGTTGGCGGCCGCCGACCTCGTCGCCGCCGATGACCTCGGTCGGCCCACGCCCGGGACGGCCGACCGGCTCGACACGCTGGCCGGGGTTCTGGCTGCGACGGCTGCTCCCGCGGTGGTCGTGGCCGGCATCGTGCACGGCGAGTTGCTCGGCCTGGACGCGTTCGCGCCCGCGTCCGGCCTCGTCGCCCGCGCCGCCGTGCGGTTGACGCTCGTCGAACGTGGCCTCGACCCGAAGTCGTTGGTCGTCGTCGAGGCCGGCCACCGCGAACTGCGGGCCGAATACGACGTGGCGCTGGCCGCGTATCGGACCGCAACGCCCGAAGGCATCGCACACTGGCTGGTGCATTGCGCCGATGCCCTGGTCGCCGGGGCGCAAGAGGCCACCGCGATTTGCGAGGCAATCGCGCGCGGCTGAATAGCAAGGGCACAAGGCGACGGGGCGCCTGACAAAGGGCGACGACGCCGCCGGTGAGGCGGCGCCGTCGTCGAGGCGCGGGCGGGCTGGTTACCAGGCGTGCCCTTGCGTTATGTCAGACGCGGTCCTTGGCACTGGTCAGAGGCTCCGGACTTTCCGGTAGCGGTGCCGCAGTCCCGCGTCGACTCACCTGTGCGTGGTGGGATCGCCGCGTGGGTGCCCTCTCGTCCGTGCGGGACCGCGTTCGCTGGGGGCTGGACCGCCATCGACGTCCGCTGTCCGTATCGGCTATTGGACCCCTGCACCGCGTCACACGCAAGAGACCTACGGCGTGTCCTTGAGGTCCGATTTTCGGGATCTGTCCCGGGATCAGGCGCGGGTCGCGCGCCGCCTGCTCGCGTACCAGACGATGCCCGCCGCGGCCACGCCAGCGCCGACCACCGTCGCCGAGACCACCGGGTGCTCGGGGCGCATGCCCGCGATGCGTTCGCGCAGGGGCACGGCGTTGGAGAACGTCAGCAGTGGCCACTCGCGCTCGACGGCGATCTTGCGCAGCGCGCGGTCGGCGTTGACGGCGTACGGATGCCCGACCGCGTCGAGCATGGGGACGTCGGTGACCGAATCGGAGTAGGCGTAGCTGCCGCTCAGGTCGTACCCGCGCTCCTCGGCCAACGCGAGCACCGCGGACGCCTTCTCCGGTCCGTAGGCATAGCGACCGATCTCGCCGGTGTACTTGCCGTCCTTGACCACCATCTGAGTGGCGATGACGTGGTCCGCGCCGAGCATCGCACCGACCGGTCCCACGACCTCCTCGCCGGAGGTGCTCACGATGACGACGTCGCGCCCGGCGGCCTTGTGCATGGCAATGAGGTCGACGGCTTCGTCATAGACGATCGGGTCGATGATCTCGTGCAGCGTCTCGGACACGATCTCGCGGACCTGCGCGACGTCCCACCCCGAACACATGCTCGTGAGGTAGGCCCGCATGCGTTCGATCTGGTCGTGGTCTGCACCCGCGAGGGCGAACATGAACTGCGCGTAGGCGCTGCGCAGAACGGCGCGGCGGTTGATCAGCCCGCCTTGGTAGAACGGCTTTCCGAATGCGAGCACGCTCGACTTGGCGATGATCGTCTTGTCGAGGTCGAAGAACGCCGCGGTGCGCGCCGGTGCCGAAGCCACGGTCCCGAGGATACGGATTCCCTACGCAGCAACCGTTTCGCCGGGCCGTGTCAAGCCGGCCGTCCACAGGCGGGGTGGTCGTCCACAGATCGTCGGGCCGGGCGGCGGGGCGTGCCGCGGCTTGGTTCGCTCGACGTGTGGACGATCACCTGGGCCCGGTGGTCGGCGTCGTCGGGGGCAGCGGCGGCGTCGGTGCGTCGGCGTTCGCGGCCGTGCTGGCCGGGGTCGCTGGGCCGTCCGTACTCGTCGATGTCGACGTCGGCGGCGGCGGGATCGACGTGACACTCGGCGTCGAATCCGCACCTGGTGCGCGGTGGTCGGGGCTTCGGCTGGCGGGTGGGTGGCTCGAGCCGTCCGCGCTCGTAGCCGGGCTACCGCGGTGGGGACGGTGCGCGGTGCTCGCGGCGGATTGCCCGGAGTTAGACGCCGATGCGGTGTCTCAGGTGCTCGGGACGGCGGCGCGGGCCGGGCCGGTGATCGTGGATCTGCCGCGCGGGTCGTGCGCGGAGCGCGCGGCCGCCCTGCTGCACTGCGAGCTGGTCGTGGTGCTCGCCCGCGCCGACGTCAGCGGACTCGTTGCGGCGCACGCCGTTGCGGGTGCACTTCCCGAACTGCCGATCGGTCTCGTCGTCCGGCGCGGCGAGGTCCGTCCCGGCGATGCGGCCGAACTGGTGGGGGCGCCACTGCTCGGGGTGCTGCCCGGCCTGCGCCCGGCGAGTCCGGGGCTTGATCCGCGCCGGCTGCCGCGGGCGGCCGCGAGGGTGGCGGGCGGCGTGCTCGACGGGTTGCGCGGTGCTCGGGCCGGCCGGCACGCAGTGGCGCGCAGATGAGCGAGTCCCGGGCCGACCTCGTCGACCGGGTCCGGCGCCGGCTCGTCGCCGAGCCTGCCGGTCTCGAGGACGCGGTCCGGGCCGAGTCCGGCGGCATCGTGGACGACGCGGTCTTCGCTGGCCTGCGCCGTGACGTCGAGGCCGAGCTGCACGGGGCCGGGCCGCTGGAGCCGCTGCTCGCCACGGCTGGCGTCACCGACGTCTTGGTGAACGCGCCTGACTCGGTGTGGCTCGACCGCGGCCGCGGCATGGAGCGAACCGGCGTGACGTTCACCGGCGACGCGGCGGTCAGGCGGCTGGCGCAGCGCCTTGCCGCCAGCGCCGGTCGTCGCCTCGACGACGCGATGCCCTACGCCGACGCGGTGTTGCCGGACGGCACCCGGCTGCACGCCGTGCTGCCGCCGGTCGTGGCGAGCACGACGATCTCGCTGCGCGTGCTTGCCCGCCGCCCGCACGACCTCGACGGGTTGGTCGCCCTCGGTGCCATGCCCCCGCAGATCGCCGACGTCCTTCGGGCCGCAGTCGCCGCTCGGCTGGCGCTCGTGATCACCGGCGGGACCGGTACGGGCAAGACGACGCTGCTCGGGGCTCTGCTCGGGGAGCTGCGTCCGTCCGAACGGCTCCTCGTGATCGAGGACGCGCCGGAGCTGGTGATCGATCACCCGCACGTGGTCCGCCTGGTCGCCCGGGCCGCGAACGTCGAGGGCGCCGGGGCGATCGGACTCCGCGAGCTGGTCCGGCAGGCCCTGCGGATGCGACCCGATCGGCTGGTCGTCGGCGAGTTCCGCGGCGCCGAGATGGTCGAGCTGCTCGTCGCGCTCAACACCGGCCACGAGGGCAGCGCGGCGACGCTGCACGCGAATTCCGCGGCCGATGTTCCGGCCCGGTTCACCGCTCTGGGCGCGCTGGCCGGACTGCCGGCCCCGGCGGTCACGAGCCTGGTGGCGAGCGCGGTCGACGTGGTGGTGCACCTGCGCCGCGGGCCGGACGGCCGGCGCTTGATGGCCGAGATCGGGTTGCTGTCGCGAAGCGCCGACGAGCTTGTCGTCCAGTCGGCGTGGACGGCCCACGAGGGCGAACGCGAAGGCGGCGCCCGGATGCGCAGTCTGCTGCGCTCGCGCGGGGTCGCGGCGTGACTCCCTTCGCGTGGCTGGCGCTGGCCGTGGCCGTCGTGGCCGGCACCCCGCCCGCCCTGGCCGCCCGCCGCGCGGAGCTGCTGATGCGGACCGGGCGCCTCAGGGCGTCAACGCCGGGGGAGATGCGGGGTCCGCGACAGCTGCTGGGGCCGGTGGCGGCGGCACCGGGGGCAGCCGCACTGGTGGCCGCGGCCGTATGGGCGGGTGGCGTGTGGTTGGGCGTGGCCGGTGCCGCCGTCGCCGCGGCCGGCTGGAGCGTCGTGCGCGGGGCGGTGGCGCAGCGCGAGCTCGTGGCGAACCGAGCCGATCTGCTCGGTGCGGTGCGGGTGATCGTCGCCGAACTGCAGGCCGGCGCGCGCCCGGCGTCGGCGCTCGAGGCCGGCGCGCAGGGCGGCCCGCGGCACGCACTCACACTGCGCGCAGCGGCCGGTGAAGCCGCCGCGGGCGGCGACGCGGGTGCCCTGCTGGTCGGCCATCCCGACACTCGGGTGCTCGGCCTGGCCTGGCAGCTGGGCGAGGACCTCGGGGCTGCGCTCGCCAACGTGCTCGAGCGCGTTGCCACGGACCTCGCGGCCGCGGCCGAGCAGCGCCGATCCGTCGGTGTCGCGTTGGCCGGTCCTCGGTCGTCGGCCGCCCTGCTGGCCGGCCTGCCCGTTGTCGGAATCGCGATGGGTACGGCGATGGGTGCCCGGCCGGTCGAGTTCCTCACCTCGGCGCCGCCCGGACGGGTGGTGTGCTGTGCGGGCGTGCTTCTCGACGTTGCCGGGGTGCTGTGGATGCGCCGGATCCTGCGCACCGGGCAGCGATCGTGAGCGGCGCTGTCGGGTGGGCCCTCGGGGCGGTCACCGCCCTGTTGGTGCCGTACCCGGGCCGGGCAGCAGCCTCGCCGGCGAGGGACCTGGCCTCGCGTCCGGGAGTGGACCGGCGCGGGCTCCCGGCTGACGACCGCGGCGCGGACCCGCCAGTTGCGCACTCGCGGGCCGCGATAGCGCTCGCAGTGGCTGCCGTGGCCGCCGCCGGCATCGCCACGCTCGGCCTGCGGACCGGAGTTGTTGTCGCAGCGGTGCTCGGCCCGGCCGTCGGCGCCCTCCTCGATGTTCTGCAGCGGCGCCCCGGGCGCCAGCGGCCCGATCCGGCACTCCCGCTGGCGCTCGACCTGATCGCGGCCGCCTTGCGCAGCGGTCGCCCGTTGCCGGACGCGCTCGCCCGGGCCGCGCCAGCCGCCGCCGCCGACGTCGCCCGTAGCCTGCTGCGCGTTGCCGGGCTGCTGCGCCTCGGTGCCGATCCGGCGCAGGCGTGGTCCGCGATTCCCCGGGCGTCACCGCTCGCTGCCGTCGCTGGCGTGGCCGTGCGGAGCGCCGCGAGCGGCATCAGACTCGCGGCCGCGTTCGAGCGGCTCGCCGTCGACCTGCGAGCCGAGCGGTCAGCCGCGGCGACGGCCCGCGCGCATCGCGCCGGTGTCGTCGCAATGGCACCGCTCGCGGCGTGCTTCCTGCCGTCATTCGTGTGCCTCGGGGTCGTTCCGGTTGTCGTCGGGATCGCCCGGACGGCTGTCGGCGTCGTTCCCTAGGTGGTCGAGCCCCCGCGTCCTGGCTCCGGCTGGGCCTTAGGTGCCTGCGGGTGCTGTTACCGGCCGCTGGTCTAGGCAAAGTCCCGATGCCCGGGGTGCGGCCTTACGACGAAAGTCAACGTTGTCAGCAAGAGCGCAACAGCGGAGGTCACCATGAACGAGTACATCGCCGGAATCCTCGCCCGCGAGCACCACGACATGTTGCTGGCCGACGCCGTTGCCGCCCGTCTCGCCCGCAGCGCCCGCTCCGGTCGCCGGCTCCGGGCCCAGCGCCGCCGGCCGGGATGGACCGGGTCCCCGGCCGCCCGGGTCGTCGCCCGGCCGGTCAGTGCCCTGCACACGTGGATTGCCGCCGGACAGCTGTAGATCCCGCTTTGATCGAAGGGCCGCCGTCGGCCGTCGGGCACACCGCCCGCGCCGACGGCGGCCTTTCGCGCGCTGTCCGTCGTTGGGCGCGCCCGGCGGGCTAGCACAACGCGCCGACGCCGGCGCGCAAGTCGTCCACAGCCGGGCGCTACGTCCACAGATTGCGCTGGACGCCTGCGCGCGGAGTGCCCGAGTCGCAAGGCTTCGGGGATGAATCTCTTCAAGCGAATTGCCCAGCGGGCGAAGGCAGTCCGGCGGGCGGTCGATCTCGGTATGACGACGGCCGAGTACGCGGTGGGCACGGTTGCCGCGGTCGGCTTCGCCGTCGTCCTGTACAAGATCGTCCGAAGTGACGCGGTGGCGTCCGCGCTCAGCTCGATCGTCACCTCCGCGTTGCATGCGATCTGAACGCACCGGCCGGCGGCTTCCCCGCGGGGACCGCGGCATGGTGACGGCCGAGCTCGCCGCCTGCCTGCCGGTGCTCGTGCTGATCCTGGGAGTGGCGCTCAGCGCGGTCTCGGTCGTCGCCGCGCGGGTCCGCGTCCAGGACGCCGCCCGTGAAGCTGCGCGCGCGGCGGCTCGTGGGGATCCGGCCGCCGCGCTGCGCCTCGCCCACGAGGCGGCACCGGGCGCGCGGCTTCAGGTGACGACCGGTGCGGTCGAGGTGGTCGCCATCGTGCGCGCCGCCGTGCACCCGCTCGGCGGCTGGCTGCCGGCGGTCACCGTCACCGAGCGAGCGGTGGCCGCCGTCGAACCGACGGGCGCGTCGCCGTGATCCGCCAGCCCGGTTTGGCGACGCAGACGCGCCGGCGTAGGCGGATGCGGTCGGGCGGTCCGATGCGGATGCGGTCGGGCGGTCCGATGCACCGAGTCCGCGGCGACGACACCGGGTCGGCCTCGATCTGGGTGCTGGCGTGTTGCGCCTTGCTCGTGGTGGTCACGGCATTCGCGACGCTGCGCGCGCTGGCCGTGCTGGCGCGACACCGGGCCGAGGCGGGTGCCGACCTCGCCGCGGTCGCGGCCGCGTCGCAGATAGGGGTGAGCGACAAGTCGTGCGTCCTCGCGATGCGGATCGCCGTACGCAACGGAGCCCGGTTGCGAGCCTGCCGGCTCGATGTCGCGCCGGACGGGCGCAGCGGGACCGTGGTGGTCACAGTGACCGTCTCGGTTCGGCTGCCGATCCTCGGCGCGCAACAGGTCCGGGCCACAGCCCGCGCCGGTCGGGCCGTCGCGGCGCCGTGACTCGCTCCACCGGCCGCCGCTCGGAGTAGGGTCGGCCTTCTTCCGAACCTGCGGCGTAGGAGCACCGGAGTCCCCAATCCCTACGTCCCGATGGAGCACCAGATGGCCGGCAAGAACAAGGGCGGACGCGAGATCCGAAAGCCCAAGCAGGAGAAGAAGCCCAAGGCGTCGGAGACCCTCGCGGTCCTTCCCGTGGCATCGAGCACGAAGGTCCGCCGCCCGAAATAGCCGAACTCAACGCCTGACCAGCCGCGTCGCGGCCGACGCGGGTCAACTCGCGGGCAGGTGGCTGAGCACGAGATCGAGCAGCGTGACCGCCCCGGCCTTGTCGAGCGGCTCGTTGCCGTTGCCGCACTTGGGCGACTGAACGCACGACGGGCAGCCGCGCAGGCACTCGCAGGCCGTCACGGCCTCGCGCGTGGCCCGCAGCCAGCCGATCACGGCGTCGTGCCCGCGCGCCGCGAACCCGGCGCCGCCGGGGTGCCCGTCGTAGACGAACACCGTCGCTTGGCCGGTGTCGGGATGCAGCGCGGTCGAGACGCCGCCGATGTCCCACCGATCGCACGTGGCGAACAGCGGCAGCAGTCCGATCGCGGCGTGCTCGGCCGCGTGCGCGGCGCCAGGGACGGTCGTGATGTCCAGGCCGACGTGGTCGAGGGCGTCCTGCACGACGGAGTACCAGACCGCGGTCGTGCGCAGTTCCCGCGGCGGCAGGTCCAGCGGCGTCTCGTCGATGAGTTCCCCGGTGCCGAGTCGTCGGCGCACATAGCTCACGACCTGGTTGGTCACGTCGACGGTTCCCAGGGCAACGGTCAACGGCCCGAAGCGGCGACTCAGCTCGGCCCCCACGATCGCGATGTCGGTCACGTCCCGGGCCGACGTCGACCACGGCGGTGCGTCGGCATGCACGAGCGCGACCCGGGCGTCGAGGTCGAACGTCTCGACGACATAGGACCGCCCCTGGTGCAGGTACACCGCGCCGGGGTGGACGGTGGAATGCGCCGCCCCGGCATCCACGGTCCCGACCAGCGTGCCCGTCGCCGCCTCCACGACCGTCACCGGTGCGCCGCCGGTGCCCCGGATGTCGGCGTCCGGACGCTGCCGATCCGTCCAGTACCACCCGGCCGGCCGGCGGCGCAGCAGCCCGGTGGCGACGAGCTCGTCCAACACCCGGACGACCGCCTCGGGCGCCTCGCCACTGGCCAGAGGAGTGGCCGCGAAGAGGTGCAAGTCCTGCGGCCGCACCGGCAACTCCGCAGCCGCGCAGCACAGCTGCGGCGCCAGGACGTACGGATTCTCCGGGTCGAACACCGTCGCTTCGATCGGCCGGCCGAAGATCGCCTCGGGGTGGTGGGCGAGGTAGGTGTCCAGTGGGTCGTCACGGGCGATGAACACGACCAGCGACTGCTCGCCGGAGCGGCCGGCCCGACCGGCCTGCTGCCACAGCGACGCGATCGTCCCCGGAAAGCCGGCCAGCACCACCGCGTCCAGTCCGGAGATGTCGAGTCCGAGTTCCAGCGCGTTCGTCGCCGCCACGCCCAGCAGTTCGCCGGACGCGAGCGCCGCCTCCAGGGCCCGCCGCTCCTCGGGTAGATAACCGG
Organism: Pseudonocardiales bacterium; assembly: GCA_032160665.1. Taxonomy (GTDB): domain Bacteria; phylum Actinomycetota; class Actinomycetes; order Mycobacteriales; family Jatrophihabitantaceae; genus Jatrophihabitans. Next base: position 15,920 of record JAVHVH010000049.1, on the reverse strand, counting down.
CGCGGTACGCGGCCACGCGCGGCACCAGCTCGGCCAGGCCGGCCTCGGTCAGATACCGGGCGGCCCCCAGCGCGGTGAACTCGGCGCCCCGGCGAGACCGCACGAACGCCAGCGTCCGCGCCCCTTCGACGACCAGGTCGGCCAGCAACCGCCCGGCCTCGGCACCGGCCGCCCGGCGGACGGGGGCATCGTGCTCGCCGCGCAGTGCGGTCAGCGGAGGCTCCCACAACGCGAACACCGTCGAGCCGTGCGGCGACGCGTCCGCGGTCACCTCCGCCACCGGCGCGCCGACCAGTCGCGACGCGGAGACGGCGGGCGACGCCGCAGTAGCCGAGGCCAGTACGAAGACCGGCGTCGAACCGTACGAGGCGCAGACGCGGCGCAGCCGGCGCAGCACCTGGGCCACGTGCGAGCCGAACAGGCCGCGGTAGGTGTGGCACTCGTCCACCACGACGTAGCGCAGTCGGCGGAAGAACGACGCCCACCGCGAGTGGAAGGGCAGCAGCCCGCGATGCAGCATGTCCGGGTTGGTCAGCACCCAGTTCGCGTGCGCCCGCACCCAGTCCCGCTCTTCGGTCGGCGTATCACCGTCGAACGTGGCTGCCCGCAGACCGGGCAGGACGAGCGACTGCAGCGCCCGCAACTGGTCACCAGCCAACGCCTTGGTGGGGGACAGGTACAGCACCCGCGACCGGTCGTCGGCGAGCAGAGCCGCCAGACCCGGCAGCTGGTACGCCAATGACTTGCCGGACGCGGTGCCGGTCGCCAGGACCACCGACTGGCCGGCATGGGCCAGCGCCGCGGCTTCGGCCTGATGCGCCCACGGCTGCTCGACCCCGCGGGCCGCGAGCCGCGACTGCAGCAGCTCCGGGACCCAGTTCGGCCAGGGCACCGTCCGACCGGCTCGCTCGGGGAGCTCCTCGATGTGCGTCACCGGCGACTCGCCCGGCGGCGTGCCGAGCACCAGTCGGTCGAGCAGCCTCCGCCGGTCGGTCATCGACGCCACCCCCGTCCACCGCCTGTGGCATGCTGGCCGAGGGCTGCCTGACGGGCCCTATGATTCCTGACCGGGCAGCTACGACGACGAAGTGGGTGACGCACGTTGGAGGTCACGGTTCAGCGCGGGTCGGACGACAGCGCTCCAATCGTCGCAGTCACCGGCGAGGTCGACGTGTATTCCGCACCAAAGCTCAAAGAGAGCCTGACCGGCCTGCTGGAATCCGGCGCGCACACCGTCGTCGTCGACCTCTCCGGCGTCGCCTTCCTCGACTCGACCGGACTGGGCGCCCTCGTCGAGGCGCGCGCGGCCACCAGCGAAGCCGGCGGCGCGCTGCTGCTCGTGTGCGGACAAGAGCGGATCCTGAAGCTGTTCACGATCACCGGGTTGGACGGCGTCTTCGCCATCTACCCCAACGTCGAGCAAGCTCGCGCGGCACTGCAGGCCTGACCCCAGAGGCGCCCGCCACGTGGCATCGACCCAGCGCGCGCCCTTTCGGCGCCGCGGGCTAAACTCCGCCAGTCAGCGCCGGGGTGTCACAGACACCTAGACACCCGAGGGCGCAACCACACGCCGCCGTTCCCCCGTGTCCGGCGGTCGGGACTCGTTCCGAATCAAGGGGAGTTGTATGGCCTCGCACGTGACTGCTCTGCCTCTGGCGGACATTTCATCCGGACAGAAGGGCCTCGTGGCGGTGATCGGGGTGATCGCCCTGGCTGCGCTCGTCTACGCCATTGTGCTGATCAAGGAGGTGCTCAAGGCCGACCAGGGCACCCCGAAGATGCAGGAGATCGCCAAGGCGGTACAGGAAGGCGCGGCCGCCTACCTCAACCGGCAGTTCCGCACGCTCGCCGTCTTCTCCGTCATCGTCTTCGTCCTGCTGTTCCTGCTGCCCGTCAACGAGGGCGGCACGAGCGTCCGCGTCGGCCGTGCACTGTTCTTCCTCGTCGGCGCCTCCTTCTCGGCCGCAGTGGGGTACATCGGCATGACGATGGCCACTCGCGCCAATGTCCGCGTTGCCTCGGCGGCGCGCGGGGGCGGCCGGGAGCGCGGCTTCCACATCGCGTTCCGCACCGGCGGCATCGTCGGCATGCTCACCGTCGGGCTCGGCCTGCTCGGTGCCTCCATCGTGCTGCTGGTCTACAACCAGAACGCCCCGGTCGTGCTCGAGGGCTTCGGTTTCGGTGGCGCCCTGCTCGCGATGTTCATGCGTGTCGGCGGCGGCATCTTCACCAAGGCCGCCGACGTCGGCGCCGACCTCGTCGGCAAGGTCGAGGCGGGCATCCCCGAGGACGATCCGCGTAACGCCGCGACCATCGCCGACAACGTCGGCGACAACGTCGGCGACTGTGCCGGCATGGCGGCGGACCTCTTCGAGTCCTATGCCGTGACGCTGGTCGCGGCGCTGATTCTCGGCCAGACCGCCTTCGGCGCCAAGGGCCTGCTGCTGCCATTGATCATCGGTGCCATCGGCATCATCAGCTCGGTCGTGGGCGTGCTCGCCACCAAGCTGCGGCAGTCCGACCGCAACGGCCTCGTCGCGGTCAACCGCGGCTTCATGATCTCGGCCGTCGTCTCGCTCGTCCTCGTCTTCATCACCGCGTTCACCTACCTGCCGTCGAAGTTCAGCGGCTTCAAGGACATCGACGCGGCCGGCATAAAGGGCAACCCCAAGGTCGTCGCGTTCGTGGCCGTGTTGATCGGCATCGTCCTCGCGGTCCTCATCCAGCAACTGACCGGCTACTTCACCGACACGGTCCGGCGCCCGGTGAAGGACGTCGCCAAGACCTCTCTGACCGGTCCGGCCACGGTGATCCTGTCCGGCATCTCGCTCGGGCTCGAGTCGGCCGTCTACACCGCGGTGCTCATCGCGCTGGCGGTGTTCGGGGCATTCCTGCTCGGCAGCGGCGCCGTGGGCGTCGCGCTGTTCGCGGTGGCCCTCGCGGGTACCGGCCTGCTGACGACCGCCGGCGTCATCGTCGCCATGGACACCTTCGGTCCGGTCAGCGACAACGCGCAGGGTGTCGCCGAGATGAGTGGTGACATCGACGAGGTGGGCGCTCGCGTGCTGACCGACCTGGACGCGGTCGGCAACACGACCAAGGCGATCACCAAGGGCATTGCGATCGCGACGGCGGTGCTCGCCGCGACCGCGCTGTTCGGCTCGTTCACGAGGTCCGTGGGCGACTCGCTGACCAAGTACCACGCGTCGACCAATATCGACTTCCAGATCATCTCGCCCAACCTGCTGGTCGGCTCGATCATCGGTGCCGCCGCCGTGTTCCTGTTCAGCGGCCTGGCGATCAGCGCGGTCGGTCGTGCGGCCGGCCGGGTGGTCTACGAGGTGCGTCAGCAGTTCCGCGAGCACCCCGGGATCATGGACTTCTCCGAGAAGCCCGACTACGCGCGTGTCGTCGACATCTGCACGAAGGACTCGCTGCGGGAGCTGGCCACACCTGGCCTGCTCGCGATTTTCGCGCCGATCACAATTGGCTTCGCGTTCGGCGCGGGTCCGCTGGCCGGCTACCTCGCCGGTGCGATCTCGGCCGGCGTGCTGATGGCGGTGTTCCTCGCCAACTCCGGTGGCGCGTGGGACAACGCGAAGAAGATGGTCGAGGACGGCACGTACGGCGGCAAGGGCAGCGACGCCCACGCCGCAACCGTCATCGGCGACACCGTGGGTGACCCGTTCAAGGACACGGCCGGCCCGTCGATCAACCCGTTGATCAAGGTGATGAACCTGGTCGCGGTGCTCATCGCCCCGGCCGTCGTGAAGTTCAGCGTCGGCGACAACAAGAGCAACGCCGTCCGGGCGCTGGTCGCGATCGTCGCGTTCCTGATCATCGCCGCTGCGGTGATCGTGTCGAAGCGACGCCAGGTGTCGATGGGTGACGACGTCGAGCCGGCCGCGGCCGAAGCAGTCCCAGCGGCCTGACTCAACGCAGCAAGGGCGCAGCCCCGGCCGGTCGGCCGGGGCTGCGCCCTTTGTCGTCGGCTATCGGCCGGGACGCACCCCCGTCAGGGGGCCCTCGGACCCCGTTGCGGCGCGCCAGCCGAGCTCTACCTGGCCGCGCTGTGAGAGTGCTGACAAGATTGCCCGCAGACGCCCGCCTGGAACCGGGGGCCGACGCCCCACCGAGACGAAGTGAGACCGCGATGACCGACTACCCACCGCCGCAGAACCCCGGTCAGCCCGAGCCATGGCAGGGTCAGCCACCGGGGTACGGCCAGCAGCCGGGGCCGGGTCAGCCACCGGGATACGGGCAGCAGCCGGGGCCGGGTCAGCCGCCGGGATACGGCCAGCAGCCAGGCCAGGGTCAGCCACCCGGATACGGGCAGCAGCCGGGCCAGGATCAGCCGGGCTACGGCCAGCCCGGGTACGGCCAGCCCGGGTACGGGCAGCCCGGCTACGGCCAACAGCCCGGCTACGGCCAACAGCCCGGTCAGGAGCAGCCCGGCTACGGGCAGCCCGGCTACGGCCAACAGCCCGGCCAGGAGCAGCCCGGCTACGGGCAACCCGGCTACGGTCAGCCGGAATACGGCCAGCCCGGCTACGGTCAGCCCGGCTACGGTCAGCCCGGGTACGGAGCGCCGGCGGGCTACGGCGGTTACCAGGGCGGGCCCCCGCAGGCGCCCAAGAGCAACCGAAACGCCATCATCGCCACGGTGATCGCGGTCCTTCTGGTCGCGGGTGGCATCGTCGCCGCCGTCGCGCTCACGGGGGGCAACGACAAGCCAAGTGCAGGTGGTTCGAGCACCGCAATTCCCAGCATCACCACTTCGCTCGGAACCACCCCGGCCTTCCCCTCGGAAACGGTCCCCTCGTCAACCCCGGGGTCGGCGTCCACTGCGTCGTCGGGCGGCACCGGCGCGACCGCCACTGGTGACGCCTATTTCGCGGCGGTCAGCAACGGCGACCTCGCCGGCCTGAAGCAGCTCGCCTGTCCCGGTACCACGATCTCGCTCACCCAGGAGGAGCTGGATCAGGTGACCTCGGCCGCGCCCGACGGCCCGGCCACCGAAACGGGCGACTCGGCGACCGAGACCGGCAAGCTCGAGGCCAGCGACGGCAGCTCGGCGACCGTCACCGTCTACCTCAGCAAGCAGAGCAGCACCTGGTGCCTCGATCACACGACCGCGAGCTGACGCGTCGGCACTGATTCCGGCGGGTCAGCGGGCACGATAGGCGTCGTGACCCAGTTTTCGCTATTCGGGGCCGAGGCCGCGGCCCCGGCACTGGCCGACCTCGACGGGCTGCTGCTCGCCGGCGGGCTCTGGGTCCGCTCGCCGGCCGGCGCCCGGGTCTCGGTGGTCGTCGCCGACAGGTGGCGCGCCGACGCGCTGGCCGCCGCCTACGCCGTACGTGGGGTCGGCGGCCCGGATGCCGTCGTCGAGGCGACAACCGGGTTCGGGGTCCGGACCGCGTTTGCCGCGGACCTGGTCGAATGCGCCGCGCGATGGACGCGGGGCGCCCGGCAGGGCCTCCCGCCGAATTTCCAGCTCGGTGCCGGCGGATTGCGGCTGTGGGCGATCGCGGCCGGTCATCGCGACGACGTCGGCTACCTGCTAGCGACGGCCCAAGCCGACGACCCGATTCACCTGGCCGCGGGCGCGCAGCTGGCCCGGCTCGGCGTCGCCGCGGTCGCGCTGGCGCAGCGTGGCGGGCCGGGCTGGCGGGTCACATCCGCCAAACGACTGCGCCGATTGGTCGAGCTTCTCGGGCCGCCGCCCCCCGGGGGCGAGGGCGACTGGCCGGTCCCGATCCCGGCGCTGGGCGCCTGACAAGTTCCCCTGCGGTCGAACGAGCCGGTTGCACGCTTCCTGTACCGTCCGCCGTTGGCAGACCCGGACGAGTTCGAGGAGTGAGCGAGTGGCTGCACGTGGCGGCAAGACGGGCACCAAACTGGTGATCGTCGAATCGCCGGCCAAGGCGAAGACGATCGGCGGCTACCTGGGTGCCGGGTACGTCGTCGAGGCGTCGATCGGCCATATCCGCGAGCTTCCGCGCAACGCCGCCGCCGTTCCGGCCAAGTACAAGGGTGTGCCGTGGGCGAACCTCGGCGTCGACGTCGACAACAACTTCGAGGCCCTCTACGTCGTCAGCGCGGACCGCAAGGACCAGGTCAGCAAGCTGAAGGCACTGGTCAAGGACGCCGACGAGCTCTACCTCGCCACCGATGAGGACCGCGAGGGCGAGGCCATCGCCTGGCACCTGGTCGAGACGCTCAAGCCCACCGTGCCGGTGCGTCGGATGGTCTTCCACGAGATCACCCCGAGCGCGATCGCGGCGGCCGTTGCTGCACCGCGCCAGATCAATGAGCAACTGGTCGACGCCCAGCGCACCCGGCAGATCCTCGATCGTCTCGTCGGGTATGGCGTCAGCCCGGTGCTGTGGAAGAAGGTGTCGACGGGGCTGTCCGCGGGGCGCGTGCAGTCGGTGGCCACCCGCATGGTGGTCGAGCGCGAACGCGAGCGGATGGCGTTCCACACCGCGTCCTATTGGGACGTCGTCGGCACGTTCGCGCCGCAGTCGCCGAAGCCGAACGACCCCGACACCTTCACCGCCACGCTCGTCACCGTCGACGACACCCGGTTGGCGACCGGCCGGGACTTCGACCCGGCCACCGGACGTGCACCGTCCAACGTCATGCACCTGGACGAGGCCGGCGCCCGCGGGCTGGCCGCGCGCCTCGAGGGCCGCGAGTTCGCGGTGCAGGGCGTGGAGGAAAAGCCGTACCGGCGTCGTCCGTACGCACCGTTCATGACCTCGACGCTGCAGCAGGAGGCCGGGCGCAAGTTCCGGTGGTCGGCACAGCAGGTGATGCGTACTGCGCAGCGGCTGTACGAGAACGGCTTCATCACCTACATGCGTACCGACTCGACGAACCTGTCCGAGACGGCGCTGACCGCGGCCCGTTCGCAGGCGCGCGAGTTGTACGGCGACGCGTACGTGCCGGCCGAACCGCGCATCTACACCCGCAAGGTGAAGAACGCGCAGGAGGCGCACGAGGCGATCCGCCCGGCCGGCGACACCTTCCGCACGCCGGGGCAGGTCCACAGCCAGCTCTCGTCCGACGAGTTCCGGCTCTACGAGCTCATCTGGCAGCGCACGCTGGCCTCGCAGATGGCCGACGCGGTGGGCACCACGTTGTCGATCCGCCTCGGCGGCACCTCGGTCTCGGACGAGTCGGTCGTGTTCACCACCAGCGGACGGACGATCACCTTCCCCGGCTTCCTTCGCGCCTACGTCGAGGACACCGACGAAACCGCGGCCGAGAAGGACGACGCCGAGAAGCGGCTGCCGCAGCTGACCCGGGGTGACGCGGTCGATCCCCGCGAGTTCGTGCCCACCGGCCACACGACGTCGCCGCCGGCGCGCTACACCGAACCGTCGCTGGTGAAGGCGATGGAGGAACTCGGCGTCGGGCGACCGTCCACCTACGCCTCGATCATGCAGACGATCCAGGACCGCGGATACGTCTGGAAGAAGGGCCCGGCGCTCGTCCCGACCTGGGTCGCGTTCGCGGTCGTCAACCTGCTCGAGTCGTATTTCGCGCGGCTCGTCGACTATGGCTTCACCGCCTCGGTCGAGAACGACCTCGACGACATCGCGAGCGGAGAACGCTCCCGTGTCGAATGGCTGACTCGCTTCTACTTCGGTTCGGACGACGCCCCGGCCGATTCGCAGCGCATCTCGGCGCAGGGTGGTTTGAAGCGGCTCATCGCCGCGCGGCTCGAGGAGATCGACGCCCGTGGCGTCAGCTCGATCCCGATCAGCGACGGCGTCGTCGTCCGGGTCGGACGCTACGGGCCGTATCTGCAGCGTGGTGAGGACGAGCGGGCGTCGCTGCCCGACGACCTGGCACCGGACGAGCTGACGCCGGAGAAAGTCGAGGAGTTGCTTTCCGCGCCGTCCGGTGACCGATCCCTCGGCACCACGTCCGACGGGCGCGAGATCACCGCGAAGTCGGGTCGCTACGGGCCGTACGTGACGGACGGGGAGAAGACGGCATCGCTGTTCGCGTCGATGTCGCTCGACACCGTCACCCTGGCGGAGGCCGAGAAGCTGCTGACGCTGCCGCGGGTGCTGGGACAGCTCGACGGCGAAGAGGTCACCGCGCAGAACGGCCGCTACGGGCCGTACATCAAGAAGGGCTCGGACTCCCGCTCGATCGAGACGGAGGACCAGCTGTTCACGATCACGATGGACGAGGCGGCGGCGATCCTCGCGCAGCCCAAGCAGCGGGGTCGCCGGGCCGCCGCCGCGCCGCCGCTGCGCGAGATGGGCAACGACCCGGTGTCGGGCAAGGCGATGGTCGTCAAGGACGGCCGGTTCGGGCCGTACGTCACCGACGGCGAGACGAACGCGTCGCTGCGCAAGGACGACTCGATCGAGGAGCTCACCGACGAGCGGGCCGCCGAACTGCTGGCCGATCGGCGAGCACGAGGTCCGGCCAAGAAGGCGACCCGCAAGGCGGCCGCGAAGAAGGCTCCCGCGAAGAAGGCCGCGGCCAAGAAGTCGGCGGCGAAGGGGTCGGCGGCCAAGAAGTCCCCGGCGAAGGCCGCTGCCGCGAAGAAGACTCCGGCTGCGGCGAAGTCCTGACGGGGTCGCGCCCGGCCGATCTGCGCCGCCGGCGGCGCCCGGGCGCTGCCACCCGCACAAGATCCGGTCTCAGACGTCGTCTTGGATGAACAGCGCCCGGTGTGGGCACGCCGTGACGGCCGCCCTCGCCTGCCGCACCGTCCGCCGGCCGAGCGGATCGGTGGTGAGGATCGGGTAGCCCCACGAGTCGACCCGGACCAGGTCGGCGGCAAGGTGGGCGCAGATGCCGACGCCCTCGCAGGCGATCGGGTCCAGTCGCAGCCGCTGCCGGGGCGCGGCGGTCTGATGCTCAGCCACGTCCGCGTCCCGTCGTCGCCTCGTGAACGCAGCGGCCGTCCAGATGTGCCTGCCCGTCGGCCCCGAACGTCTCCAGCGCGCTGGCCACCATGCGGACCGCTCCGTCCGGGTGGCCGCACGCGCCGCGACCCCGGACCTCGGCCAGGAAACCCGTCAAGCGGGTCACCTCGTGGCGGTGGCGCCGACCACCCTTCGCGAGCCGGTGCAGCGAGTCCGCGATGGCGTCGAGCCCGAACAGGCACGGGCCGCACTGCCGGGCGCTGCTCTCCGCGAGGTAACGGGCGATCTGCGCGACCCGCGCGATCCCGCACTGGCCGGGGAGCAGCGCGGCGATGACACCGGCTCCGAGGGACAGCCCGCCGGCGCGCAACTGCGGCTCGCTCAACGTCGCGCCCGCCGCTGCCTCCCAGCTCAGCCAGCTGCCGCCGTAGCCACCGAGGAGCACGGCCTGCGGGTCGGTGCCGCCCAGAGCCCGGCGCACCGCGTCCTGCACCGAGCAGGTGTCGGGGAGTTCCAGCACGACGATCGTGTCGCCGCTCGAGACGCTGACGAGGGCCGAGGACACGGCGTCCTCGCCCCGGGCCGCCAGCGCGATCCGGGCGAGGGTCTCGACGTTGTGGACGAGGGTGGGGCGCCCGTCCGGGCTGCGGCTCGGACCCGGAACGGGACGGAACGCGGGCAGTGCCGGACCCCCGCCAACTCCCCGCACGACGGCGCTCGACTCGCCGGACAGGTAGCGGTCGGGTCCGAGCGCGATTCGGATCGGCACCTCGTGGACGTGGGACTGACGCTCGGCCAGGGCTCGCGAGACTGCGGAGCGGGCCAGGTGATCACTTTCGTGCAGCCAGACCACCGCCTCGGCCGCATCTACGGCCTCGGCTGTGCACGCGAGTCCGTCCAGAATCAGGTGCGGACGCAGTTCGAGCAGAGCGCTGTCCTTGCGGCTCAGCGGTTCGCCCTCGGCGCCGTTGGCCACGACGAGCGGGCGGGGTCCGGTCGCCGCGCGAATTGCCTGCCACTTCGCGGCGGTGGGGAAGTGCCCCCCGCCGCGGCCGGTCAGCGCGATCTTGTGCAGCGCGTCGATGAGGTCCTCGCCCGGTGGTCGCGGGCGGCGCTCTGGGCGCGCGCCGTAGCGCTGCCAGTGCGCGCGCAGCGACTGCGGCTCGAGTTCGGTGAGCCCGCCGTGGCCTGGGCCGAGGTAGCTGACGGCGTGCGCGAGCAGCGCCGGTTCGCAGCCCTCGTCGAGGGTGACGAGGCGCAGCCGGGCGGTCACGTGCGGACCCCGGCAGTCATGTGCGCACGCCGGCAGTCATGTGCTCACCCCGGCAGTCATATGCGCGCCCCCGCACGCGCGCGGCCGGCGATGTAGCGCGACGCGCCGGTGCCGACAATGAGCGCGCCCGTGGCGACGTAGAGCGCGAGCAGCGCCGGGGTGTCGCCGCCGGCCAGCACGCCGTGCAGCCACACCAGGACGAGCGACACCGCGGCGATCTTGTGCAGCGGCCACCACGCCCGTCGCGGCAGGTGCCCCGCAAGTGCGGCCGTGACTCCGGCGAGCACGCCGATCCACATCCCGACCAGGCCGAGCGTGACGGCGGCCGGCCGATACGAGGCGCCCATCGGCACGACCGAGCCCCACCAGCCGACGCCGGCGTAGCGATCGGTCGCCAGGACGACGACATGCAGGCCGATGAAGGCGAACGTGAACAGGGCAACGGCTATGTGGAGGCGGATGCGCGCCGGAGTGGAGCCGCCGAGCCGGGCGCGAGCCGGGTGGGACAGCACGAGGCCCAGCAGCACGAGTGCCACCAACAGGACGTAGGCACAGACCCCGCTCGCGCGTCCGATGATCCATGGCGCCATCCGGTCGCCGGCCACCTGGCTGATCACCTTGCCCGCGACGGTTCCCGTGACGCCGAGGCTGACAGCCGCCCCGAGGGCGGCGGCGACGGGATGACGCAGTGGCCTGCGCGCGGCCGAGGTCATCGGCGTCGCCAGATCACGTGCGGCGTCATCGCCGTGCTGAGCTCGTGCGAGCCGTCGGCGTAAACCCAGAGTGCCGCGAGGCCGTGCTTTCGCGCCGCGGATCCGATCAGCTCGCCGTACAGGAAGAGCGTCTTGCTCCACACCTCGGCTCGCGCCGAGTCCGGGGCCACCACGGTGACCGAGCGCAGACCGGCACCGCCCGGGCGCCCGGTGCTCGGGTCGATGAGGTGGTGCACGTCGTCCGCGCCCACCCGCCAATGCCGGAGCCGGACGGAGGACGTGGCGCAGGCGGCGTCCTGGACCGAGAGGACGGCGACGGGATCGCTCCCGCCGGCCGGGTCCTCGACGCCGATCCGCCAGCCCGTGGCGTCCGGGCCCGCGCCGGCGGCCAGGCAGTCCCCGCCCGCGTCCACCAGGAACGTATCCGCACCCGCCGCGTGCAGCAGGTCGCCCGACCAACGCAGGGCGAGGCCCTTGCCGATCCCGCCGAGGTCGACCGGTTCCGGACCGACGCGGACCGCGCCGGCGCTGCGGTCGAACCCGGGTGACCAGGGCGCCTTCGGACGGGCGGGTTGGTGCGCCGTCGTCCGGGCCGGAAGTGCGAGATCGCCCTCTGCGAACGCCAGCGACGTCGTGTACCCGAGATCCGCGAGCGTCCTCAGCACCCGGGGGTCGAACCGGCCTCCGGTCATGACATGCGCCTGCGCCGCGGCCTCGATGGCCGCGAAGCAGCGGTCGCCGACGGGCTGCCACGCGTCACCGGCCGCGTTGGCCCGCATGAGGTCGCTGCCGGGATCGAAACGCGTGCACTGCCGCTCGACTTCGTCGAACAGGGCACGCACCTGCGCATGACATTCCGCGGGCCTGGGGGTGGTCAGGCCGAGCTGGACCCGCACGGCCGAGGCCATAGCCCGGAAACTCGAATGCCACAGGTCGTCGGGCCTGCGGCCGACGCCGGTGAGCGGTGCGGCCGGAATCGAGGTGGGCGTGCTCACCCGGACGCTCCCGTCGTCGAGTGCACGGGCGGCGGCGGAGGGGCTGGGACGACCACTGGCGCCGGCGGCGGTGCCACGACGCGCGCCGGCGGCGGTGTGTAGATGGTTGCCGGCCCAGCGCCACCTCCGCCGCCGCTGGAACCGGCCGTGTCGCTGCCGCTGGAACCGACCGTGTCGCTGCCGCTGGAACCGGCCGTGCTGCCGCCGATCCCGCGCGCGTGGGCGAGGTTGGACTTCAGATGCCGGAGCCGACGCTGCAGTGCCGCCGCCTCCTTGCGTCGCGTCGCGAGGGTGCGGGCGAGTTCGCGGTGCAGCCTCTCGTCACCCGCGTTCGTCGGGGTGGCGGCGGCCGGCGCCGACGTCACCGGCGCCGCGGCCGGCGTGGACGCGGTCGTCGGCGTCGCCTCGCCGGCCCACCACACCGCCGCGCCGAACATGACGGCGGCGCACGGCGCGATCAGCAGCGGCGCACCCCAGCGGGACGGCCGGTTCGCAGGCTCAATCATCGTCGGGACCGTCGTCGCCTCCGCCGTCCTCGCTGCCGTCGTCACTGCCGTCCGATCCGGACGACCCGCTCGCGCCGGTGGTCGTGTGAGTGGGCGGGGGTTGCTGCGCCGGCGTGCTGGTCGCCGGAGGCGTGGGTTCGTCGGACGGCGTGGGTCGGGCGGCGATCTCAGCCCGCGGAGCGGTTGGTTGAGCGCCCGGTTCGGCGGCCGGGACGGCGGCCTGTTCGGCTGCTTGCTCGGCGGCGTGCCGGGCTGCGGCCCGGGCCGCGCGCGCCCGGGCGTGCTCAGCGGCGAGTTTCGCCTCGGCCCGGGCCACCGCCTGACGTAGCACCGCCACGCGGTGCTGCTCGGCGAGCGCTTCGGCGCGCAGGCGGGCCGCGGCGACATCGATCGGTGCGGGTCCGGTCCGGGTCGGTGCCGCGGCGGCGTGGTCGGCCACGGTTGCCTTGGGGGACTGGGTGGGGACCGCCGCGAGAGCGGCGATGCCACCGGTGACGAGCGCACCGGCGGCGACACCCGTGGCGGCGAGACGGATTGGGCGACGCATGGATTCCTCCGGGACACGATGGGGCTCGGCACAGGCCGGACAGGCCGGACTCGTCCCCCGTACGTGCCGACGTGCCGGACATCAAGGTCATCGGACCTGGTGACCAGAGGGTTACGCATGCCACACAATGAGTGACCGCGCGAGCCGAGGGAGGTGCCGGGTCGATGCCCGAACTGACTGATTCCGTCGTCGCCTCGGCCCAGCGCGGCGAGCGTGAGGCGCTGCGCATCGTCTACGAAGTCCTGGCGCCCTCCGTCCACGGCTACCTTCGCGCCAAAGGTGTCGCCGACGCGGAGGCGGTCACCAGCGACGTGTTCGTCGCGCTGCTACCGCAACTCGACCGGGTGACCGGCGGGGCGTCCGGCCTGCGCAAGCTCACGTTCGCCATCGCCCACGCGCGGATGGTCGACGACTACCGCAACCGGGCCCGCACGCCGGCGTCCGTCAGCTACCAGGCCGACGAGGACACCCGGACCGTCACGTCAGCGGAAGAGGACGCCGGCGCGAACCTGGCCACCGCCCGGGTTCGAGCCGTGCTCGATCTGCTGCCGGAGGACCAGTGTGAGGTGCTTACGCTTCGGGTGATCGCTGACCTGACCGTTGAGCAGGTCGCCGCGATCATGGGACGCAGTCCGGGCGCGGTCAAGCAGCTGCAACGGCGCGGGATGGTCACCGTCCGCAAGGCACTCGCCGAGCGGCAGGTAACCCTATGAGCCCGGGCGACGATGACCTCTACGAGATGAGCGGGGTTGACGAGATCGGCGCTGCCGCCGACGCGCCGGGAGCCCCGGCGCCCGGCGAGACGGCGGCCGTCACACGATTCCTCACCGACATGCGGGCTCTCGGCGAGGCTCCGGCGCCGACCCCGACGCCGGAACTCGCGGCGCTGCTGGACGGTGCGGTTCCGCTCGACGCGGTGCGCCGACACCTCCGGCGGGCGCTGGTGCGAGCGGTACTCGTCGCGGCGGCGATCATCGTTGCCATGACGGTGGCGGCCGCGAACCACAGCCTGCCGCAGCCCGCGCAGCGAATGGTCTCCAACGTGGTGAACGAGTTGACACCGTTCCACATCGACCCGGTGCTCCCGGCCGCTGACCCGGTGCTCCCGCCTGCACCGACGCGTCGGCCGGCTCCGTCGCCGAAGCCGCCTACGTCGCCCGCGGCGCCGCGGACGTCCCCCCGCAACTCGGTCGGCGTTCCGGCACCAGCGCCGGTCGGCGGGGACCGCAGCTCGAGCGACGACCGCACGTCGGGCGGCGACGACCGCACGCCCGGCGGCGACGACCGCACGTCGGGCGTCGACGCGCCGAACCAGCCACCGCCGAGTGCCGACGACGGGTCCTACCCCTCGACCCCGTCCGCGCCGCGCGAGTCCGACCGCCGCGAAGCCGGCGACGACTAGTGGTTCCGCCCGTGGTCCTTCGGCGTCGGGTCCTGGCGGTGAGGTAGAGGCAGCAGTCGGGGGGATTTCGGCGCTGCCCCGGCGATCGCGCCGGTGGGTGGGACTGGGGCTGGGTCTGGTCTCGGCTTGCTGTTTCGTTTCTTGATTGGGTTTCTGAAAGGCGCGGCGACGAGGATTTGGGTTGTCGGCCGGGTCTTGTTGTTCGGCGGCCTGTTTCGTTCGGGCTTTCTTCTTCTGTGGATAACGCGACGTATTTGCGTTTCCCGGCTCCGGGTCTGTGGATAACGGCGGAATTGTCAGACCTGCTCCTTATTGTTGTGGTTATGCAGGACGGGAACGCGGTTCCGGGCGGGGTAGCGGCAATGCCGCCCGGCCCGCAGTTGGGTGCGGTTCTGGCGCCGATCGAGGTGGGTGCGGTCCCGGACGAGCAGCTACTCGAGGTCCTGTCCGCGGAGTGGCGGCAGCTGGCCTACCAGCAGGGGCGGGTGTGGGCGGTGATGGCGCAGATCGCCACCCGCGACCCGATGATCGGCATCGGGGGCGGTCCGGTGTGGACGCCGGAGCAGGTGTTCGAGTCCGCGGTCGATGAGATCCGCGCCGAACTGCGCCTGACCCGCCGCTCGGCGCGCCGCGAACTCGAGCACGCCGACACGGTGGCCGCGGTGCCGCGGGTGGCGCAGGCGCTGCGGGCCGGGGTGCTCGACCGGGCCCGGGCGGTCGTGCTCGCTGAGGGCTGCGCCGATCTCACACCCGAGCAGGCAGCGACACTGGTGGACGAGGTGCTGGCCGGGGCCGGCGCGGTGACGGTGACCGCGTTGGCGCAGCGGGTGCGCCGGGTCGCGCTCGCCCTGGACCCGGGCTGGGCCGAGCGCCGCTACCGCGCCGCCGTGCGGGAGCGGCGGGTGATCGGCTACCTCAACGAGGACGGCACCGCGACCGTGTCCGCGCAGCGCCTGGACGCCGAGCAGGCCGCCGCCGCGAAACGCGCCGGCGCGAACGCGCCCATCGACTACCTGCGGGTCGAGTTGTTCCTCGGCCTGCTCGACGGCCGATTCCACGGCCAGCCCGAAACCGCGATCGTCACCGAATTGCTCGCCCAATACCCACGCGGCACCGAACCGGACACCAAGTCACCCGAATCCAGCCTGCCCGATAACACCCAGCCCGAGAACACCGGCCCCGATAACACCGGCTCCGATAACAGCCAGTCTGATAACACCCGGTCCGATAACACCCGGTCCGATAACACCCGGTCCGATAATAGCCAGTCCGATAACACCGTGCCGGACGGCACCGAGCCGGACGGCACCGAGCCGGACGGCGCCGAGCCGGACGGCACCGGGCCGGACGGCGCCGGGCCGGACAGCGCCGAGCCGGTCCCCAGCTATGCGGTCGCGCGGCGTGGGGTGCAGGTGCGGGTCGGGCTCGCCACCCTGCTCGGTCGCGATGAGCAGCCCGGCGAGCTGCCCGGCTGGGGCACCATCACCGCCGCGGTGGCCCGCACCATCGCCGCGCGCCAGCAGCGCTCGGAATGGCGCTACGCGATCCTCGACGACGCCGGCCGGCTGCTGTTCGACGGCCTCACCC
>JAVHVH010000035.1:0-4134 GCA_032160665.1 Pseudonocardiales bacterium | reverse complement strand
AGCATGCGGTGGTTCTGGGCGCCAGCATGGCGGGGTTGGTGGCTGCGCGCGCACTGGCCGAGTTTTTTGAAACGGTCACCGTGGTGGAGCGGGATGCGCTGAGCGACGCCGCCGATCACCGCCGCGGCGTGCCGCAGGGCCGGCAGATCCATGGCTTGCTACTGCGGGGCGCGCAGGCGCTCGAAGAACTCTTCCCGGGGATCCTCGACGAACTCGTCGTAGCCGGCGCACCCTCGATCGATTATCGGGATCTATCGAAGCTCCACTTCAACATGGGCGGCCACTTGGCCGTGCAATCCGGTTCGGTCGAAGGGCTGAGGGCGTACACCCCAAGCAGACCATTTCTGGAGTCCCACATCCGGCGCCGGGTACGCGCGATTCCCACCATCGCGTTCCTCGATAATCACGACGTCGTCGACGTCACCTCCAATACGAGCCGTGATCGCATCACCGGGGCGCGAATAGTAAGCCGTCACAGCCACGCAGAATCAGAACTGTCCGCCGATCTTGTCGTCGATGCGACCGGGCGTGGCGCGCGGACGCCGGCAATGCTGGAAAGGCTGGGTTACGCTCGCCCCGCGGAGGACGACGTCGTCATCCATCTGATGTATGCGAGTCAGCTGCTGCGGATGCCACCGGAGTCGTTGCACGAGTCTGCTTGCCTCGTGGCCCCGGTGCCCGGCCGACCCACCGGCATGGCGATCCTCAGATACGAGCACGACACCGTGATGTTCGCCGTCTTCGGAATGGCCGGCAACGATCCACCTGTCGGATGCTCCGCGATGTGTACCTTCGCCGAACAATTTGCGCCCGCCCACCTTTTGGCGGCCATTCGGGCGGCCGAACCTCTAGGAGAGACAGCGCAGCATCGGTTCCCGTCGAGCCGTTGGCGCCGCTACGACAAAGCGCGACTGCTGCCCGAGGGCTTGCTGGTCGTCGGAGACGCGGTGTGCAGCTTCAACCCGATCTATGGGCAGGGTATGACGGTGGCCGCGCTGGAAGCTTTGGCGCTGCGAAACTCCCTATCCCGGGGCACGAAGGATCTCCCGCGGCGGTTCTTCCGAGCTAGCGCAAAGCCAATCGGCCAGGCTTGGCAGCTGGCCGCCGGCGGTGACCTCTCCCTGCCCGAAATTCAGGGCACGGCACCGCTATCGACGAGATTGCTCAACGGGTACATGGACCGATTACTGACCGCTGCCGAATATGACACCGCCACATTAGAGCAGTTCCTCAAGGTGGCCTGGCTTGTCGACGCACCGATTCGGCTGCTGCGCCCCTCGATGATGTGGCGTGCCGCCTCAGCCAACCAACGCCGGCAAAAACGTCCCACACCGGTCAACGCGACCAGTCCTTGAACAGTTAGTCGGCGCTTCTCTGTGTCAAGCGGTGTAGTAGCCCGCTTGTAAGGCCGGTGTCAGCTGGCCCGCGACTTCGCAGCCGGTCGGCGCGCACTCACCTTCGGGTCGGGTGCGCCTTATAGAACTCGATGTGCCTCCGTGCGGCGGCCTCCCACGTCATCGACAGCGCCAATTCCCGCCCAGCCGAAGCGCGGCTGTCGTCGCCCAATGATTTGGCCATCGCCGCGGCGAACCCAAGAGGATCGTTCGCATAGCGCACCGCGTCGCCGAACACCTCGCGCAGCACAGGCAGGTTCCGCGTAACGACCGGCCGCCCCGCCGCCAACGCCTCCATCGCCGCCAGACCGAAACCCTCCTTCGTCGACGGGAACCCGAACACCTCACTTGCCGCCACCAGGCTCGGCAACTCTGTGTCCTCGACCGCGCCGAGGATGATCGGCGCTACGTCGAGCTCGGAACACCTCCGCTCGAACTCCGCCCGGTAGTCGCGGTAGTCGAACAGCGTTTCCCCACCGGCGATCACCAGCGAGATGTCGGGAAACCGTTGCCGGAACAGGTGATACGACGACACCAGGTCCAGCGATCCTTTGCGTGGTTCGATACCGCCCACAGCCAACACATACCGGCCCAGCTCCTCGCGCCAGCGCTGCTTGCCGACACCATCCGACGCGGCCGCGATGAACCGGTCTGCCCGCACGCCGTTCGGAACCACCGTCGGATGCAGCCCCCACCCCGCGACGACCTCCGCGGCGACGGCCGCCGACACACATATCCGCGCGTACGGTTCCACCACCGCCTTCTCATGGCACGCGACGAGGATTGGTGTGGTGAACTCGTCCAGGTGGTGAATTGTCCGGATGCACGGGCCCACGGCGTTGGCGCTGATGCAGTCCTGCGCGTGCACGATGTCGTAATCGTCCGCCACGAAGTCGCGCGCCAGCGTCTCGATCGACCGCACGATCCGCTCGGTCACCGATTCGTTCTCGACCTCAGGAAAGTCCACCAACCGCACCGCTACCCGCGGATCCACGGCACGGAAGAAGCCCTTGTCGCCCTGGCGGGCCAGCGACCACACGGTCACGTCGATCCCGAAGTCCGCCAGCGCCTCCGCCAGGTTCAGCGTGTGCACCACCCCGCCGCGCGGCTTGGTCGAGTATGTGATGAGCGCGACGCGCACCGCTCAGCTCCTCGACCGCGCCCGATAGGCATCGAGCCTACGCTCCGCCAGATGGTTGAGAACCTTTCGCGCCCTGCTGATCTCACTCTCGACGTCGACCTCGACCTTCGCCAGCCCGCCCTTCGACCGCGTCGTGGCCAGGATGTCGCCGCCCGGGCCCACCACCTTGGCCTGCCCCAGGAACTGCAGAGCGCCCATGACCCCGGTCTGGTTCGAGGACACCAACACCACTTGGTTCTCCGCCGCCCGCGCACAGTCGTAAAGGTCGAACAGCCGCGACTGTCGATCGGCAGGCAGCCGCGACGCCCGGTCGGTCACACTGGCCGGCCACGCTGACAGCGCCGCGATGATCGATGCCCCGTCCAGCGCCAGCGCCCGAGCCGATTCGGGGAACGTCTTGTCGTAGTCGATCAACATGCCGATCCGGCCAACCGGAGTGTCGAACGCCGAGAACGAGTCACCGGCGAGGTACGCCAACGCCTCGCCCGCCGGTTGGTGCACCTTCCGATGCGTCCCCAACACCCCGTCCCCCGACACGCAGATTGCCGAGTTGTACCGCCCGCCACCCGCCGCCGCCTCGGCGTAGCCCACGCACACCGTCATCGGCCCCGCCCCGGCTATCACCGCCGCGATCTCCGGTCCGTCCGGGGCCAACGCCGGCGGAGGATCGTTGGGGTCAGGCGCACGCAGGTCGCCGATGTAGCCGCCCAGGCATGCGTCGGGAAACACCAACAGCTGCACGCCTTCTCGGGCCGCTGCCTCGACTATGACAACGACCTTTTCCACGCACCGGGCCACGTCCCGGCCGAAATTCGCCGCCACCGCGGCCACCGTCACCGGCGCCATGCCATCCCCGTCACGCCCGACCCAAGCCGGTCACCCCTGTGGCGACCGCCGTCGTCACGGCGCCGTCCGGCCACCGGAGCCGCACACCTTGCTCCACGGTCAGGCGCCCGCACACCTCGCTGGCCACGCCATCCGGCACTGGCACGGGGGAACCGTCGACGGTGAGCATCCCGAAACCGGGGAAGCATGTCAGCCACGATCCCATCTCCGCACCTGTGGGGCGGGGAATCGCCGAAACGTCCAGTTCGGCGCCCGTTCCACTGGCTTCGGCCATCATCCCCGCCGTGCCGACGATCCCCGCCATGCTGACGTCCTTCGCCGCGCGTGCCCGCATCGCATTTACCAGGCCGGCCATCGTGACCAGGTCGTCCGAGGAGCGGGCGCTTGTCGAATCCCATTGCCGTCCTTGATAACCCGGCCGCCAGCGCCCCGAAAGATCGGCGGTCAGCCGCAGGCTGTCGCCCGCGATGCCGCCGCCGGCCGGTACCGGCTGCGCGGTGCGGCCCAACGCCGTCACCGCCAGCGCTGCCGGTACACCAAGCTGTGTATGACCACCCAGCACCGGTACCCGCCACGCCTGCGAGCCCCGCGCGACCCCCCGCATGATGCGGGTCATCAGGGACTGCGTCGGTGCGCCGACCGCGTCCAGCAGACCGACCGGCGCGGCGCCCATCGCGGTCAAGTCGTTGACGTTGACCAGCACCGAACACCACCCCGCCCACTCCGGATCACGCTCCACCATCGACGGGATGA
>JAVHVH010000022.1:0-3701 GCA_032160665.1 Pseudonocardiales bacterium | reverse complement strand
CTCATGGGCTCTTCTTTCTCACGGCAGTAGATCGAAGTACTGGGCTCTGGCCTTCACGGCATGAATGACGAGTTCGTCGTCGTCGAGCAGGAGTACGACCGTCTCAAAGCAATCGGCCGGTTGTGTCGAACCCGAGTCGCAGCTCGCGTGGCGGGTCGTCGTCGTCCAACGGCGAAATGATCTTCTTGGCGATGCCGATCACCCGCCCAATGGAATAGTGCTCACCCTGCTGTTGCAGTTCGTGTCGTTGATCATGTCGGTGTCGCCGACCCCGCAGTGATATCGCGAGTCGGCGGAGTCGTTACGGTGATCGCCCATCACCCAAAGCCGATCCTTCGGTACGGTGACCGGCCCGAAGCGGCGCAGCGTGCGCGACCGGTGTGTGGTGAGATCGGGGCATGCACCTCGCCACGACCGACGCCGGCAACGAACTGCTCGCCAGAGACCCGCTCGCGTTGTTGATCGGCATGCTGCTCGACCAGCAGATCCCTATGGAGAAGGCGTTCACCTCGCCGCAGGTCCTGCGCGAGCGACTGGGCGGTGCGCTCGACGCCCGCACCATCGCCTCCTACGACGCGGACGCGCTGGAGGCGATCTTCCGCGAACCACCTGCCTTGCACCGCTTTCCCGCGGCGATGGCCAAGCGCGTGCAGTCGCTCGCGCAGATCCTGGTCGAGCGCTACGACGGCAATGCCGGCGCAGTCTGGGGCGGCGTGCAGTCAGGCCGCGAACTCGTCCAACGCATCGCCGAGCTGCCCGGCTTCGGCCCGCAGAAGGCCAAGATCTTCACCGCGCTGCTCGGCAAGCAGGTCGGCGTCCGCCCGCCGGGCTGGCGCGAGGCCGCAGGTGACTACGGCGCGGACGGATCGTTGCGCTCGGTCGCCGACGTCGTGGACGCCGATTCGCTGAAGGCCGTCCGCGCGTTCAAGCAGCAGATGAAGGCAGCGGCCAAGCTGTCCTGAGCCTGAGGCCAGCACCCGGATCTTCAGCACGTGCAGGGTGCTGCCGATCTTGATGCCGATGTTCCAGTAGAGGTGGGCGCGCAGGGACTGGGTCATCATCACGGGTAGCGACCACCGGTGGTAGCCGGCCGAGCGCATCGCCAGTGGGTCCGGTTGGAACGGGGTCGCCGGGAATGGAGCGGCGTCGTAGTAGGCAGGGCGCGTGGACGAGTTCACCACGAACAGATAGGTGTGCCCGCGGTGCACCGTGTAGGCGCCGGTGCTGAAGGTGACCCCTTGGATCGCGCGAACGAGGAGAGCTGGAACGTTCCGCTCGTCGCCCGGGCGTTGCCGGCCTTGTCCTTCGCGGTGCCCGTGTAGTGCACGGTGGTGACGTCGCCGTGCCGGGTCGAGTACCGCGTCAGCGTGCAGCTCGCCACCCCGGACAACGCGTCCGACGGCGTGCAGTGCGGCGTGGGGCCGGGCCGCGCGTAGCGGCCGCCGTTCGTCACGCCGGTGACCTTCACAATGGGCAGGCTGTGGTCGAGGTTGATGCCGTGCGCGGTCGCGGTTGCCATCCCGCCGTCGGTGGCGGAGATGGTGCGCGACACGCTCTGCGCAGCGCCGTTGTGGGTCAGCGTGACCGGCGACGGGCAGCTCGCGACAAGGGGGGCACCGTTGGTCGCGCAGGTGAAGGTGACCGTGACCGACGACCGGTACCAGCCGTACGAGGTCTTGGCGTGCGCACTGGAGGCGTGGGCCGTGATCGCCGGGTCGTGACGTGCGGTGGAGGCCGACGATGCCGTGAAGTTCGCGTCGCCGGAATAGAGCGCAGCGATGTGCCGGGTCTTGCCACTCGGCGTCTTGTATGACAGCTGCGCGGCGCCGCCGGACACCGGGGCGCTGCCGACACTCTGCCCGTCGACCGAGAACGTAACCGTTCCGCCCGGCTCCCCGGCCCCGGGCGCCGTCGCGGTGACGGTCGCGTGCAGGCTCGTCGGCGCGACGGACACGGAGACCTCGGTCGCGGCCTTGTCCACGACCAGGCCCGTCGAGCCGTTCGATCCGGCGTAGGTGACCGGATCGGTCGGTGTGAAGGTCGCCGTCACGGTGTGCGAGCCCGCCGTCGGCGCGGCGCCACCGGACCCGGTCAGCGTCGGGCTCACGGCGATCCCGCCGGCGCCGACCGCGACCGGGCTACCGACGTCGGCACCGTCCACGTCGAACTGGACGGTGCCCGCTGGGGTTCCCGACGTCACGCCGACCGTGGCGGCGGCCTGCGCCGGCTGGCCGTACACCCGCGACGTGGGAGTCAACGCCACCGAGACGCTCGACGCGATGCTCTGCACCCAGGTCACGGTGTGGTCCGACGACGTCGAGGCGTTGCTCGGATTGGAGGAGGCGTCGATCGCGGCGAACGCCGGGATCGAGGCGACCACGGTTCCCCCGGTCGTCATCCCGGACACGTCCACCGTGTAGGTGCTGCCGCCACCGGTGACCACCGACGACAGCACACCGCCGACCGAAGAAGCCGTCAGGTCCACGTCGGCCGCATCGAAGCCGGTCACCGACTCGCTGAAGGTGACAGTGAAGTGGATCGGCGACGTCGAGGTGGGATCCGGCTGCCCGGACGCCTGGTTGATCGTCACGTCCGAATTGGTGACGTCCGGGACGATCACTGTCGACGTCACGACGGCCGGAGTCACCGCCACCGCCCGGGGGGCGAGACCGATCGCGCTCATCCCGTACGACACGGCGCCGGGCAGTTGGGTCAGCACGGTGCCGGCGGGGTCGGCGTCGTCCACGTCGGCGGTGAGTGTCCAGGCCGTGCTGCCGTTGGCCGCGACGGTGGTGCTGCCCGACGGCGACCCGGCCGCAGTCGTTCCGGGCGGGGCCGCCAGCGCGGCCGGCAACCCGGTCAGCTGAGCTGCCGTGTCCGAGGCGTTGGTGAAGGTCAGCGTGTAGGTGACCTGGTCGGCGGTCGTGACGCTCGCCGGTCCGCCGGTCAGCGTGGCGGTCACCGCCTCGGTGCTGGCGATGGCCGCCGAGGACGCCGACTCGGTGGCCGTCGCCGCGGCGCCGAGCGCCCCGTCGACGGACACTTCCAGCTTGATCCCGCCGGTACCCGGCGCGGCCACCACCCGGGCCGTCGCCGTGACGACGTGCGACGAACCCGCCGACACCGTGAACGGCGTCGCGTCGGCGAAGGCCACCTGATCCAGACCGGACGTCCCGGCGCCCGCGGAGAGCGCCGTGACGCTCAGGTCGTTGGCGCCTGCGTCGACTGTGATCTTCGCCTTGACGATGACGGTGTCCCCGACGACGGCCGAGGGCGGCGGCGGCGGCGAGATCGCCACCTGCCAGCCCTGGAGGTTCGCCGCGCCGATCGTGAGGCTCACGACGTCCGCGGCGGTCGGGCTGGTACCGGTCGTCGCCGGGGCGAAGGAGACCGTGGCGCTCGAGGACGCAGTGGCGCCGCCCGGCGAGGCCGGTATCGACGCGGTGAACGTCACGGCGTGTGAGCCGCCGCCGACCAGCGTGCCCAACGGGGCCGTCACGGTTGACGTCGTCGACGAGCACGCTCCGCAGGTGACGCCGTCGAGTTTGATGTTGGTCGGGCCCGCGAGTTCGGTGAGCGCATCCGAGAGCGTGCCCGTCGTGTCCGCCGCACCGGGGTTGCTGACCGTGACGGATACGTCGACCGCGTCGCCGGGATCGAGCGTCCCGCCGTTCACATCCGTCATCCCGTGCGCGGTGACC
>JAVHVH010000002.1:0-25493 GCA_032160665.1 Pseudonocardiales bacterium | reverse complement strand
CTACTACTCGCAGATCACGATGATCCGCACCATCGAACAGATCCTTGGGATCCACCCGATGAACCAGAAGGACAGCGCGGCCACCCCGATGAGCGCGGCGTTCACCAACACGGCCAACTACACGCCGTTCAACGCGGTGCCTAACCGCACCTCGCTGACGTTAGGTCTGACGGGGGCCGCGCCGTCCTGCGGTGTGGACACCGTCGCGCCGCAGTACGCCGCGGCCGAACCGTCCACCACGGTGCCGGCGGACAAGCAGAAGGTTGCGGCGCAGTGGCAAGCGTGGAAGACGCAGCAGCACCTGACCGGAGCAAACGCCACACCCGACTACGCCAACCCGCTGCAGATGGACCACCTCACGTGGTACCAGACGCACGGGTGGACGAAGCCCTACCCGGGTGAGGACAAGATCTACTCGCCGAACCAGGTGCCGGGCGCCTACATCCCGTCGTTGGACGGCGGCAACTAGCGCCGGCTGATCACAACCACGAAAGGCCCCTGGTCGGCGTCACCGCCGGCCAGGGGCCCTACGTGACCGCAGCACTCTCCCCGGATCGTCAGGTCACCTGACGCTTGAGCGTGGACGAGATGACGTAGTTGCCTTCGGCCTTGGTCAGCTCGACGGTGCGGGTTTCGGCCACGAGCTCCCAGCCCTGCGCGCCGAACTCGTTGAGCCGGGCGTAGTACTCGTTCACCGCTTCGGCGCGGGCCTGGCCCGCGGCGTGGTACCCCTTGCCGTACCCGGAGCTGGCCAGTTCGGTGTATTCCCATGTCGCCATAGCGCACCCTAACCGGACGAGCGGTCGGTTCAGCGCGCCAGATTGATCACCGTCACGCCGGCGTGGCCACCGGATCCGAGTCCGGCGAGGGCCGCCGGCGCCTCCTCGAGTCCGATCACCCGCGACACCAGACGGTCCGGACGCAGCCGTCCGTCGGCGATCTCGGCCAGCATCTGCGGGTAGGCGTGCGCCGCCATGCCGTGGCTGCCGATGATCTCCAGTTCCCGCCCGATCACGGCGGCCATGTCCACCGGCGGATTGGCGTCCTCGGCCACCAGCAGCCCGACCTGGATGTGCCGCCCGCGTCGGCGCAGGCCCGCGACGGAATCGCGCAAGGTCGAGGCGCGGCCCAGCGCCTCGATGCTCACGTGCGCCCCACCGCCGCTGAGCCGGACGATCTCGTCGGCCGCCGGCGGGGCGACGCCATGTGCGGCACCGAATTCACCGGCCAATGCCAGCGCCGCCGGGTCGACGTCCACGGCGACGACCTGCGCGCCGTGCGCGACCGCAATCATGACCGCGGCCAGCCCGACCCCACCGCAACCATGCACCGCCACCCACGACCCGGGCTGGACGCGACCGTGCGCGACGACCGCGCGGTAGGCGGTAGCGAACCGGCAACCCAGGGATGCGGCCGTCACGCTGTCGATCGCGTCGGGCAGCGGGACGAGGTTGACGTCGGCGTGGTGCACGGCGACGAACTCGGCGAACGAGCCGGCGTGCGTGAACCCCGGCTGCGTCTGGTTGGGACACACCTGCTCGTCGCCGGCCAGGCACTGCTCGCACGAGCCGCACCCGCAGACGAAGGGCACGGTCGCCCGCTGCCCGACCGCGGCCGTCCGCACCTCCGTCCCGACCTCGACGACGACCCCGGCGAACTCATGGCCCGGCGTGTGCGGAGGGACGATGTCCGGGTCGTGGCCCAGCCAGCCGTGCCAGTCACTGCGGCAGACGCCCGTGGCCTCGACCCGGATCACGGCGCCGTCCGGCGGGCAGGCCGGCTCGGGCACGTCGCGCACCTCGGGGAGTTCGCCGAACGCCTCGTAGACCACCGCGCGCATGACCGGGACCCTACTGTGGTGGTCGTGCCCGATCACGTCAACGAAGTGGCCGACGACGTCTTTCTCGTCCGCGGCACCGAGGTCAACTGGATCCTGGTGCGCGACGGCGCCGACGTCACCCTCATCGACTCCGGCTACCCGGGCGACACGGCGGCGGTCGAGGCGTCGATCCGCGCGATCGGCTGCCGGCCCGAGGACGTGCGCGCCATCCTGCTCACGCATGCGCACGTCGACCACGTCGGCGGCCTGAACCACTTCCAGGAGCGGTACGGGACGCCGGTGTACATGGACCCCGTCGAGGTGGCGCACGCGCGCCGCGACTACCTCGAGCAGGCCGGCCCGATGGACATCGTCAAGAACATCTGGCGGCCCGGCGTCGCCGCGTGGTCGATGCGGATCACGCGCGTCGGAGCGGCGAGGAAGGTCGCAGTGCCTCGGGCCCAGCCGTTCCCGAACGACGGCGCACTCGATCTGCCCGGCCGGCCGGTCCCGGTCGCCACGCACGGGCATACGTCCGGGCACAGCGCCTACCACCTCCCCACCGCCGGCGTGGTTGCGACCGGCGACGGCCTGATCACCGGGCACGCCGTGTCCCGGGTCGACGGCCCGCAGCTGATTTCGCCGATGTTCGGCCGCCGAGCCGAGTCGTTGCGGGCCCTCGCCCCGCTCGAGGACCTGGCCGCCGACGTGATCCTGCCCGGCCACGGCGACGTGCACCGCGGCCCCAACGCCGCTGCCGTCGCCGCCGCCCGCGAGCGCGCCGGGTAGCCCGCCAACGACTCAGCCGAACTCGGCCGCAAAGCCCTCGCGCCACGTCGGATACCGAGGCGTCCAGCCGAGCTCGCGCTTGGCCTTGGCATTGGACGCGCCGCGCTGCTGCGTCAGGCTCGCCACCGCGACGCTCCCGGCGAGCACCCGCACCGGCCAGGTCGGCAGGTGCCGCGGCGGCCGGGCACCGATCAGCTCGGCGAATGCCGGCAAGTGTTCGCGATAGGCCACCGGTTCGTCGTCGACGATGTTGTAGACGCCGGGCGCGCCCTGCGCCACGGCGCGCACCGTGGCCGCCGCCGCGTCGTCGACGTGCACGAACGAGTTGAGTCCGTCGCCGCTGCCGACGATGGGCAATCGCCGCTTGCGCACTTGCATGGTCATGTCGCCGTCCGGCGCGTACCAGGTGCCCGGCCCGTAGAGCGCGCCGTACCGCAGCACCACCCCCTCGATTCCCTCGGTGGTGGTGACGATCCGCTCGAGTTCGCGCAGCGCACCGATCATCGAGCCGAACGGCTCGGGAGCGTCCGGCCACACCGGCGACTGCTCGTCCGCGATCCTCGGCCCGGACGGCTCGTACAGGAACGCGATGCTCTCCGCGATCACCCGCCGCGCGCCGGCCGACACCGCGGCATCCACGAGGTGACGGGTGCCCACGGTGCGCAACCGGTTCGTGTCCGGCGAACCCTTGCGCAGCTTGGCGAAGCGGTCCGGCAGCGCGGTCAACTGGTGGATCACGACCTGCGGCCCGGCCGCCTCGACGGCACGATGTACCGCATCGCGATCCAGCGCGTCACATACGACGGCGGTCGCCCCGGCCGCCTCAATGCCACCCGTCCGCGCCGGCGAACGCGTCGTGCCCGTCACCTCGTGCCCCGCCTGCACCAGCGCCGGGACCAGCGGCCGGCCCAGCACGCCGGTGGCTCCGGCGACGAAGACCCTCATCGGCGACTCCTAGCGTGCGAAATCGACAACCACGGGGGCGTGGTCGGAGGGTCCCTTGCCCTTGCGCGCCTCGCGGTCCACATACGCGTCACCGACCGCCGAAGCGATCGGCGCGCTCGCGTACACGAGGTCGATGCGCATGCCCTGGTTCTTGTGGAACATGCCGGCGCGGTAGTCCCAGTACGTGTACGGCGTGTCGTACTTCAGCCCGCGCGGGACCACGTCCTGCAGCCCCAGATCACGCAGCGCGGCGAGCGCGGCCCGCTCCGGCGGCGTCACGTGGGTGAGATTGGCGAAGGCGGCGGGGTCCCACACGTCCGCGTCGGTCGGCGCGATGTTGAAGTCGCCCATGACGACGAATGGACGGCTTTCGGTCAGCTCTTCGGCGACCGTCCCCCGCAACGCCGCCAACCACTGCAGCTTGTACTCGTAGTGGGGATGGCCGACCTCGCGCCCGTTCGGCACGTACACCGACCAGATGCGCACCCCATCGCACGTCGCGCCGATCGCGCGCGGCTCGTGGGCTTCGAGCATCGCGTCCTCGGGCTGATACCCGGGCTCATCGGCCAGGCCGCGGCGCACGTCCTCGACGCCGACCCGGGACAGGATCGCGACGCCGTTCCACCGCCCGGTCCCGTGCGCCGCGACTTCGTAACCGAGGTCGTTGACCTCGTCAGCCGGGAACGCATCGGCGCTGGTCTTGAGTTCCTGCAGGCACAGGACGTCCGGTTCGACGACGCCGAGCCAGTCGACGACGCGAGGCAGCCGGGCAACGACAGAGTTCACGTTCCAGGTGGCGATGCGCACGGCCTCAGCGTTGCAGAACCGCCCTACGCCATGGAACCCGCCAAGCTAGCGACGGCTGACGGCGCCGGTGGCGGCGCTGGTCACGGTGCCAGAGGTGCCGGTGGGAACGGCGCGGTTGGCGAGGGGGCTGAGCAGCTGACGGCGGCAGGTCCGGCGGACCAGCTCCGCGGCGGCAGCGGCCACCAGCAGCAGGACTAGTGCAAAGATCAGATCGGCCACGACAATGCCCTACCCGCTCTCGCTAAGGGGCAAACCAGCACATGCCCGAACCCACGCCCCGGCGGAGCGCCGCGAACGTCTCAGCCGACCCGGTCGAGCGGCTGCGGGCGCTGTGCCTGGCCCTGCCCGAGGCGGCCGAGCGGCTGAGCCACGGTGAGCCGTGCTTCTTCGTCCGCGGCAGATCACTGTTCGTCATGCTCGACAGCCATCACCACGGCGCCGAGCACTTGGGGTTCTGGTGCGCGGCGCCGCCCGGCGTCCAGGAGGAGCTGATCGCCGAGGATTCGCGGCGCTTCTTCCGGCCGCCCTACGTCGGGCATCGTGGCTGGGTCGGGGTGCGGCTGCAGGCGGACGGGCTGGCCGAGACGGACTGGGCCGAGGTCGACGAGATCGTCCGCGACGCCTATCGGCAGGTGGCACCCAAGTCCCTCCTCGACCGGCTTTGACCCGCTGACCGCGGCAACCTCGGGGTGGGGACCGCGTACCCTCGACCGTCGTGGACGTCCCCGCCGAATTGAAGGAACTCGCCGCGACACTCGCCAGCATCGAGGCGGTCGTGGACGTCGACGCGCTGCATCGCGAAGTCGCCCAGCTCGAGGCTCAGGCCTCCGTTCCTAACTTGTGGGACAACCCCGAGAACGCGCAGAAGGTGACCTCCCGACTCTCCTTCGTCCAGGGCGAGGTGCGCCGCGTCGAGGATCTGCGCCGCCGCCTCGATGATGCGCAGACGCTCTGGGACCTCGCCGAAGAGATGGACGACGCGGACTCGCGGGCCGAGGCCGAAGGCGAGGTCGCCGGCCTGCGTCGCGCGATCGACGAACTCGAGGTGCGCACCCTGCTGTCCGGCCCGTACGACGCCCGCGAGGCGTTGGTGACCATCCGCTCCGAAGCGGGCGGGGTGGACGCCGCCGACTTCGCCGAGATGCTGATGCGGATGTATCTGCGCTGGGCCGAGCGGCACAACTACGCCGTCGACGTGCTTGACACGTCCTATGCCGAAGAGGCCGGGATCAAGTCGGCCACCTTCCAGGTCAAGGCGCCGTACGCGTACGGCACGCTGAGCGTCGAGCAGGGCACACACCGGCTCGTGCGGATCAGCCCGTTCGACAACCAGGGACGCCGGCAAACCAGCTTCGTCGGTGTCGAGGTGCTGCCGGTCGTCGAGTCATCCGACCACGTCGAGATCCCGGACGACGACATTCGGGTCGACGTGTACCGCTCCAGCGGCCCGGGCGGTCAGGGCGTCAACACGACGGATTCGGCGGTGCGGATCACTCACCTGCCGACCGGCATCGTGGTCAGCTGTCAGAACGAGCGCAGCCAGATCCAGAACCGCGCGTCGGCGATGGCGGTTCTGCAGGCCAAGCTGCTCGAGCGGCGCCGCCAGGAGCAGCAGGCCACGATGGACGCGCTCAAGGACTCCGGCAACTCGTGGGGCAACCAGATGCGCAGCTACGTGCTGCACCCCTATCAGATGGTCAAGGACCTGCGCACCGATTACGAGGTCGGCAACCCGCAAGGCGTCCTCGATGGCGAGATCGACGGTTTCATCGAAGCCGGCATCCGCTGGCGGCGCAGCGCGAACCACGCTTCCTGACCGACGCACCATGGGCGTGCTCGATCGGGTCAGCGTGGACGAGGCCCGGTTGCGGGACCAGCGCCTCGTGCGCGATACCTGGTTCGTGGACGTCGCCGCGATCGGCCAGCTGCGTCGCGACGGCGTGGAGCTCGACCCGCGGGTGACCGTCGTCGTCGGTGAGAACGGCTCGGGCAAGTCGACCTTCGTGGAGGCGGTGGCCCGGCGTTGGGCCGATCGGCTGACGGCTCAGGTCAAGCACTGGAGCCCGGAATCGACGGCGGAGGACACCGACCTGCATCGCGCGCTGGTGCTGACCGGCGAGTACCCGATGCCGCAGGGTGGCTGCTTCCTGCGGGCCGAGTCGATGCACGCACTGTTCGCCGAGATCGACGCCGGGACCGGCGAGCACGCCGGGGCGACCACCGCATTCGGCGGCGCGCTGAACGTGCGCTCGCACGGCGAGTCCTTCCTGGCCTACCTGGAGTCGCGGCTCAGCGAGCGTGGCCTGTTCGTGCTGGACGAGCCCGAGGCGGCCTTGTCGTTCACGTCCTGCCTGCGGCTGCTCGCGATCATCGGCGCCGCCGTCGAGGGCGGCTCGCAGGTCCTGCTGGCCACCCATTCGCCCGTGCTCGCGGCCTTCCCGGGCGCGACGATCCTCGAGTTCGGCGAATCCGGCATCCGCACGCCCGACTGGGAGGACCTCGAACTCGTCGCCCACTGGCGGGCCTTCTTGGAGCGGCCGGAGATGTACCTGCGGTACTTGCTCGACTGAGGTCAGCGCATCAACAATGCTTCGAGTCGGCGGGCGGTGACGACGAGGCCGACCGCCGCCATCACGACGAAGTAGCTTGCGTGCCCGACCATCGACCAGTCCAGGACCCCGGCGTTCAACCCGCGCATGAGCGCGATGCCGTGCTGCAACGGCAGGCATTCGACGACGATCCGGAGCCACTGTGGGTACACCGACAGGCTGTAAAAGGTGCCGCTGAACAGAAACAGCGGCAGGACCGCGACATCGACCAGGTCGAGGTCCTGGATGCTCTTCATGTAGGACGTCACCGCCATGCCGACGGACGCGAACCCCAGCGCGATGAGCAGCGCTGCCGGCAGCAGCAGCGCCGCCCACCACGAGGCCGTGAGCCCCATCGCGACCATCACGGCGAGAAAGCCGGCCGAGTAGAGCCCGCCGCGGATCAACGCCCAGCTGATCTCGCCGATCGCGACGTCGAGCGGGCCGAGCGAGGTGGCCAACATGGAGTCGTAGAGCTTGGCGTACTTGAGCTTGAAGAAGACGTTGATCGTCGAGTCGAAGATCGCGCCATTCATCGCCGAGGACGCGAGGAGCGCGGGCGCGATGAATGCGGTGTAGCTGATCGGCTGCCCGCCCGGCCCGATGACCGTGCCGACCAGGTTGTGCAGGCCGGTCCCGAGCGCGAACAGGTAGAACAGCGGCTCGAAGAAGCCGGAGAAGATGACCATCCAGCTGCGGCGGTAGACCCGGAACGCCCGCTCGAGCACGATGTGGCTGCGGTGGCTGTACATGCCCGGCGGCAGGATGCGAAACGCCGAGCTCGCCCGCGGCTGATCGACCACAGTCATTCGGTCAACCTCACCCGGAAGCGCCAGCGCGCCAGGGCCAGGCCGACCACCAGCCACAGCAGCAGGTAGCCGACGTGCCCGAGGTCGCCGAGCTCGGATCCGGACCCGAGCGCCGCGCTGCGCGCGAGCTCGGTGCCGTGCCACAGCGGCGAGACGTAGGCCAGCCATTGCCCCCAGGGCGGCAGTTGGCTGATCGGGTAGAACGTGCCCGAGAACAGGAACATCGGCGTGACGACGAACCGGAACAGGATGTTGAACGCCTGCCCCTCAGCGGTGACCGAGGCCGTCAGCGCCAGCACGGGGGCGGCGAACGCCAGGCCGGTGAGCGCGGCCGCCGGGATGGCCAGCATGGCCTCCCAGCGACGGACGGCACCGAAGCACGCCATGATCGCGAAGTACACCGCCGAGCTGGCCAGCGAGCGCAGGGCGATCCAGAGCGCCTTGCCGTCGCAGATCTGTCGCGGCGTCAACGGCGTGGCCGCCATGCCATGGAAGTACCGGATCCACTTGAAGCCGCCCATCACCGCGAACGTCGCACTGCCGGTGGCGGTCTGCAACGCGGCGGCGGTCAGGAACGCGGGCGCGACGAACTGCACGTACGGCACCCCGAGGTCGTTGCCGTGGCTGTTGACGACGCTCCCGAGGCCGATGCCCAGAGCGAGGACGTACAGCAGCGGCGTCAGCAACCCGGCCACCACCAGGCTGCGCCAGTACCGCCGCGCGTCGAGCAGCTCGTGCTCGACGACGGTATACATCCCGCCGGGGGCGGATCTCCTCACGGACCGCTCGCTGCGCTCGGGGCCGTCGTCGATCCGCGTCGCGCCTTCGGCGCTTGCCGAAGCGGCTTCGCCGCCGGCCGGCGGGCTCTTCGCGCGAGCGCTCACCGCCCGGTGGTAACGGCGCATGAGTTCAGTCGATCAGGGATCGGCCGGTGAGACGCAGGAAGACGTCCTCGAGAGTGCTGCGCCGGACGAGCGACGACACCGGGGCGAGGCCCAGCTCGTGGGCGCGGCCGAGCGCGGCCTCGCCGTCGGCGACGTAGAGCAGCACGCGGTCGGGCAGCGCCTCGACCCGCTCGCGGTCGCCGGTCAGGACGGACGCCAGTTGCGCTGCCGCCGGCGCGTTGTCCCCGGGACGGAACCGCAGTTCGGCGACCTCGCGGGTGGAGTGCTCGGCGATCAGATGGCGCGGTGAGCCCTCAGCGACGATCCGGCCGCCGTCCATGACCACGAGCCGATCGCACAGCTGCTCGGCCTCGTCCATGTAGTGAGTCGTCAGCACCAGCGTCACGCCCTCTTGCTTGAGCCGGTACAGCCGGTCCCACAGCACGTGCCGGGCCTGCGGGTCGAGGCCGGTGGTCGGCTCGTCCAGCAGCAGGATCTCGGGATCGTTGATCAGTGAGCGGGCGATCGTCAGCCGGCGCTTCATGCCGCCGGACAGCGGCTCGACCTTCGACTTCGCGCGATCGGAGAGCTGGGCGAACTCGAGCAACTCGTCGACCTTGGTCCGCAATGCCGCGCGCGGCAGGCCGAAGTAGCGGCCGTAGATGTAGAGGTTCTCCCGGACCGTCATCTCGATGTCGAGCGTGTCGAGCTGCGGAACCACGCCGAGTCGGGCCCGGATGTTCGGGCCGTCGACACCCGGCTCCATGCCCAGGATGTGCAGCGTGCCGGACGTGATTGGGGCGACGCAGCCGATCATCCGCATCGTCGAGCTCTTTCCCGCACCGTTCGGGCCGAGGAAGCCGAACGCCTCGCCGCGCTCGACGTCGAAGTCGATGCCGTCGACGGCGGTGAAGGACCCGAAACGCTTGGTGAGGCCGCGCGCGCGAATCAGCGGACCGGCGGACGACGCCTCGGACACGGCGGCTTTGCCCTGCGTCACGATCGCCTCCACATCACCGGACGCTAGCAACCGGGCACGACACAGATTCCCGATATGTCGTCCTTGTCGGGGTGCCGGAGGGGGGCCCCGCCGGTCCGCGTGCCCAGTGCACAGATAACCGTTCGGTAAACTCGCCCCTCGTGAGCAAGCACAGTGACGCAACCATCGGACGCCGGGTCCGCCGATTGGACGAGCGCAGCGAGGCTCGGGCGTGATCCGGCTGGAAAACGTGTCCAAGGTCTATCCGGCCGGCGCCCGGCCCGCGCTCGACAGCGTGTCCATCGATATCGACAAGGGCGAGTTCGTCTTCCTCATCGGCCAATCCGGCTCCGGGAAGTCGACCGTGCTCCGGCTGCTGCTGCGTGAGGAGCTGCCCACGAAGGGCAATGTCCACGTGGACAGTCGCAACGTCGGCAAGATGGCCAACCGCAAGGTTCCGGACCTGCGTCGCAAGATCGGCTGCGTTTTCCAGGACTTCCGGCTGCTGCCGAAGAAGAACGTCTTCGAGAACGTCGCGTTCGCCCTCGAGGTAATCAACAAGTCGCCGAAGTCGATCCGGCGGACGGTGCCCGAGGTGCTCGAGCTCGTCGGACTCACCGGCAAGGCACAGCGCATGCCGGGCGAGCTCTCCGGCGGCGAACAGCAGCGCGTCGCGATCGCCCGGGCCTTCGTCAACCGGCCGCTCGTCCTGCTCGCTGACGAGCCGACCGGCAACCTCGACCCGGATACGAGTCAGGGCATCATGAGCTTGCTGGAGCGGATCAACCGCACCGGGACAACCGTCGTCATGGCCACCCACGACAACAACATCGTCGACGCGATGCGGCGCCGCGTGGTCGAGCTCGACGCCGGGCGGGTCATCCGCGACCAGAACCGCGGCGTGTACGGAGTCGGCCGCTGACCGAGCGGCCCAGAGGCGCGCGTCGTGTTCGCCCGCCCCGATCAGTGAGGATTTGATGCGCGCCAATTTCGTGTTGACCGGTGTCGCCACCGGGATTCGACGCAACCTGACCATGACGATCGCGCTGGTACTCAGCACCGCGATCGCGCTCGCCTTCGTCGGCGCGGCGATCCTGGCGTCCCGCGAGATCACGAACTTCAAGCACGACTACGAGGGCAAGCTCAACGTGTCCCTCTACCTGTGCCCCACGCCGCCCAAGCTGGGCAGCGGGGTGGCGCCCGGCCCGTGCAAGCACAAGTACACGACCGCCGAGAAGGACGCGCTCGCGGCCGAGTTGCACACTGACCCGCTCGTCAGCTCGGTCAAGTTCCTCTCGCAGGAGGATGCCCTCGCCCGGTTCAAGGAGACGGCGACGCCCGAGGTCGCCCGGCTCACCACGGCCGCGGACCTCCCGGCCTCGTTCACGGTCAAGCTCAAGGACATCAAGAAGGACTACGACAAATTCGTCGCGGCCTACAAGCAGAAACCCGGGGTCTCCGGGACGTCGAACGCCAGCAAGGTGCTCAAGACATTGCTGAACGTCATCGACGGCATCCGTCTGTTCGCAATCATGATCGCCATCGTGGTGCTGATCGCGTCCATTCTGTTGATTGCCAACACCATCCAGGTGGCCGCGGCGCAACGCAAGAACGAGACGAGCATCATGCGCCTCGTCGGAGCATCGCGATGGATGACCGAGTTGCCATTCATGCTGGAGACGATCGTCGCTGCTGCCATCGGCGGCTTGATCGCGATGGGGCTGATCGCCGTCGGCAAGCAGATCGTCCTGAACGACATCTTCAAGATCCCCGTTTCGAACGGCGTGATCCCGAACCTCAGCACCAACGACGTCCTTGTCGCAGGCGGTGTCGGCCTGATCTCCGGCGTCGTGCTGGCCGGACTCACCGCCTTTGCCACCTTGCGCCTGTACGTCAGGCTGTAACCGTGCAAGCCCAGGCAGCGTCGAGCAACCGGCAGACCGGGCGCAAGATCATCGCTTCGAACCGCAAGGCCCGCCACGACTACACGATCGTCGACGTGTTCGAGGCCGGCGTCATGCTCACCGGCACCGAGGTCAAGTCGCTCCGGTTGGGCCGCGCGTCACTGGTCGACGGCTTCGCGACCATCGACGACGGTGAGGTGTTCCTGCGCAACGTCCACATCCCGGTGTACGAGCAGGGGAGTTGGACGAATCACGAGCCGCGTCGCGTCCGCAAATTGCTGCTGCACCGCGAAGAGATCACCCGGCTCATCGGCAAGACCAAGGAGAGCGGTCTGACGCTGGTCCCGCTGTCGATCTACTTCTCCGGCGGCAAGGTCAAGGTCGAGATTGCTCTGGCCCGGGGCAAGCGGTCCTACGACAAGCGGCAGGACCTCGCGAAGCGGGACGCGGACCGCGAGGTGCAGCGCGCGCTCGGCCGCCGGTCCAAGGGCATGGGCTGACCTTGCGCGCAGGGCAGGGTTGCTAGTGCTCGACGAAGACGTGCCCGCGTGGTGGCAGCGGCTCGGGCTGCCGGGCCTCGTCGACGTGCATACGCACTTCATGCCCCAGCGCGTCATGGACGCGGTCTGGCGCTACTTCGACGCGGGCAGTGAGCACTACGGACGCGCGTGGCCGGTGCACTACCGCGTCCCCGAGCCGGAGCGCCTGGCGATCCTGGACCGGCTGGGCGTGCGAGCGTTCACCGCGCTTGTCTATCCGCACAAGCCGGGGATGGCCGAGTCGCTGTCGCGATGGGCCCGGGATTTCGCCGCCGCGACACCCGGCTGCGTCGCCACGGGCACGTTCTTCGCCGAACCCGCCGCGGCGCGCTACGTGCGCGAGGCACTGGACGCCGGCACGGTGATCTTCAAGGCCCACGTCCAGGTGGGCGGATACGACCCGCGCGACGATCTGCTCGATCCGGTGTGGGGTCTGCTGGCCGAGGCCGGGGCGCCGGTGGTCGTGCATTGCGGCAGCGGCCCGCTGCCCGGTCGGCACACCGGGCCGGGACCGTTCGGCGAGGTGCTCGCCCGGCACCCGCAGTTGACCGCAGTGATCGCGCACGCCGGTGGACCGGAGTACGCGGAGCACCTCGCCCTGGTGCGGCGCCACCCCAACGTCCACCTCGACACCACGATGATCGGCACCCCGTTCATGAACGACTTCACCCCGATTTCGACGGAGGTCATCGCGCAGTACGGCGACGTCGCCGACCGGGTCGTTCTGGGCACCGATTTCCCTAACATCCCGTATGCGTATGCCGAGCAGCTGACGGCATTGGAGAATTTCGGGCTTGGACAGGACTGGCTGCGAGCCGTCTGCTATGACAACGGAGTCCGCCTGTTGGGTTTGGGGTGAGGGGGCCGGGTGCCGTCGGAATCGTCTCAGTTGGCGGCCGTCGAGGTCCTTCGCGCCGTGGAGGCGGCAATCGGGACGAGCCTGCTGACCGCCGTCCTCGTCATCGTCGTCGTGTACCTGCTGCGCTCGCGCCGCGAACGCGCGCCGGCGCACGCCGAACCGGGCATTCCGGCACTCGCACGCTACGGCGGCGTCATGACCGATCCGACGAGCTTCGGCGGCGGCGCCGAAGCCGCCCGGGTGCGTCGTCGCCGGGACGTGGTCAGCTACGGCTATCTCGCGGTGGCCGAGGAGTACGTGAGCGAGGACGGCGACGCGCGTTGGTGCACGCTGAACGTGACGCTGCCCGGACGCGTGCCGTACCTGGTGGCCGACAACTACGACGCCGTCGGCCGTCCCGGCGTCCCGGCCGCGGCACCGCATCGGCAGGAACTCGACGATCCCGTGTTCGACGCGACCTACCTCGTCGGCGCCGACGAGCCCGAACTCATCGCCCGAGTGCTGACTCCCACCGCGCGTGAGGTGCTCGTCGCTGCGCGGTTGCAGCGCCTG
This sequence comes from Pseudonocardiales bacterium, assembly GCA_032160665.1. Classification (GTDB taxonomy): domain Bacteria; phylum Actinomycetota; class Actinomycetes; order Mycobacteriales; family Jatrophihabitantaceae; genus Jatrophihabitans. Next base: position 12,019 of record JAVHVH010000002.1, on the reverse strand, counting down.
CTGTTGCGTGATTCGTCGGTGCAGTTGCGGACGTTCGACGGCGTCGAGCTCAGCGACGACGTGATCGAATCGCTGGTCGATGCCGGCGCCCGGTTTCTGGCGTCGACGCCCTCGTTCGTCACGACGCCGCGCGCCTCGGCCGGCGCCGGGTTGGAACCGTCCGGCGCCAATCCGCTGCCGGAGGGGTTCTACGGACCGGACCGCGACTAGCTGGACGCCGGGCTTCGGCGGCTCGGCGGGTTGCCGGGACGGGCTAGGCTGGAACGGTTCCACTCGAGGGGGTGAATGGTCTCGACTCCGTACGTCGAGTCAGGGGAAGCGGGCCGAGGACTGCATTGCTGACCTCGTTAAAAAAGCGATGCACAAAAAAATAAGCGCCGATTCCAATCGCGCTGACTTCGCTCTCGCTGCCTAGTACAGCCTGAGCAAGTCTGTCAGCCCGGGTTCGTCACCGACCCGGTCGCTGGCATCAGCTAGGTGACTCACCGTCCTCGCCGGTCGCGGGTGAGGACGGGACAACTCACAGCGGCTGGGCCTGTCACACCGACTTGTGTGCATGAGCGGTGAGGCCGAGTAGAGACAACGCACACTGCGCCCGGAGAAGCCCTGATGAAGCGTCGGAGGACGCGGGTTCGATTCCCGCCACCTCCACACCTGGACGGCCCGTATCCACTCGGATGCGGGCCGTTTGGGCACGATCTGATCTTGGGTAGACCTCCTTCGTCCCGCGCGCACCAGTCTGGTGCCCGCGACACCGACGAAGGGAGCGCGCCATGAGGATCGGCGCAAGTCTGGCCCTGATCGCAGTCGGCGCGATCCTGGCCTTCGCGATCAATGTGGACAACTCGCACGGGTTCAACATCAACACGGCCGGCGTCATCCTCATGGTGGTCGGCGCGCTCGGGCTGCTCGTGTCGCTGATCTGGATGTCCATGCACCGCACCGACGTGGTCCAGGGAGCGCCCGCTGGGCAGCGCCGCACTACGGTTGTCGACGAAACGGCCGAGCCCCGGTACTGACCAATCCGACGGCCTTGACCCGGCCGCGACCCAACCCTAGAAAGAGCAGCGGGTGACCGAACCGGATCTTCTCGAGTGGCGGACGGCTGAGTTCGCGTGGACGAAGGACGGTTACCAGTTGACCGTCGCTCTCACCGGCGGCGCAGCTTTCGAGGCCAGGCAGGCGGACGCGGTCGCGGACGAGATCCAGGAGCGGGTCGCGCAGCTGCTCGATGACGCCCTGGTGCTCTACGTCGAAGGCACGATCGCCGTTCGCTCCTGGCGTTTGCTCACCGCCCGTCCCGAAGACATTCGCAACGCAATCGAAGCCGGCGTGCGAACCGGCCTCGGTAACGTCCACGAGCAGCTCCTGCTGGAGGAGAACGAGGGTCAGGCCTGGCTCGCCGAACTACGCGGGCTCAGCGAGCACGCCGCGCCGACGCCCGACGCTGCCGCTGTGGACCAGGTTTCCCGCACTCATTAGCGGGCAGCCCGCTGTCCCCCGGACGCCAACGGCGGGCCGCCCTTGCTGAGACGTGTACCCAAAATTCGGGTGTGAGCCTGGCCAAATGTCTAATTGAGCGGGATCGCCGGAGCGGTCGCGGCGCCGCCGAGCCGGGCCAACCCGTACCGGTCCTCGATCGTGCGCAACAGGCTGTACAGGGTGAGGTGGGTGCTGATCCGGGCCGGCGTGATCCCCGCGCCGACGATGGCGGTCGGGATGTGGTTGTTCGCGCTGGTGTCGTCCTCGTCCCAGGTGACGACCAGCAAGCTGGCGTTCTTCGCCGCCCAGTTCGCGTAGCCGCCCAGATGGTGCTGCAGCCAAGTGTCGCCCTGCCGGATGGTGCCGTCGTGCATGTCGTGGTTGAGGTTCGGGATGACGAACGAGACCGTCGGCAGGGACGAGTACGTCGTGGGAAACGAGGTCAGTGGTTTGTTCACGCTGGTGGGCAGGTTCGCGAAGTTGACCCACGGCACGTGTTTGCGCGCGTACGCCCCCGCCGTGCATACCGTCGAACCGGTCATGGGCAGGCCCTCCGAGTACCCGGCGAACGTCCGTCGGGCGGCGAGAAGCTGGTGACCGAGGTTGTTGCTCGAGAAGGTGTGCGGGCACGAGTCGTCCGCGACGCCGCGCGTGCCGCCGGAGAACAGCGCGAGGTAGTTCGGCTCGCTCGGATGGGTGATCGCATACATCTGGGTGAGCGACTTGCCCCGTCGGGCCAGCGCGTTGATGTACGGCGCCTGGGAACTGCCGATGATGTCGGCGTAGGAGTGGTTCTCCATGACGACGATGACGATGTGGCGGGTGCCCGCCGGCAGCGCCGGACGAGCGGTGGGCCCGGCGCTGGTGGCTGGGGCGGTGGTCGACACGCTGGAGATGCTGGCGGCCGGGGTGCTCGGCCGGTTCACCGACGCGCTGGTGCAGGCGGTCACCGTCAGCAGCGCCGCGGCCACGCAGGCCGCCCGCTTCCCCGTGTCCATGGCCGCCTCCGATCGCCCAAGTTCTCCAGCGTTGCTCGCTGTGCCTGAGGACACCCCAACTTTTTCGGCGGCGACTCTGGTCAAGTCGGGCACTATTAGGGAAGGCTAGCCTTACCTGACTCTCGGAGGGGTTCATGGACCTGGGAAAGACGCTGCTGCTCGGGCTCATTGCCGGCGGCACCATCGTCATCGGCCTGCCGATCGGGCGTCTGCGTCGGCCGATGCCGAGCCTGAAGCTCTTCCTGAACGCCACCGCGGTGGGGATTCTGCTGTTCCTCGTGTGGGACGTCCTCTCCGCCGCCTGGGAGCCGATCGACGGCGCGCTCGCTGCCGTCCACGCGAACACCGGCGGGCTGGGACCGGTCTTCGGCTACGGCGGGCTGTTCACCCTGGGGCTGGCCGTCGGCCTGCTCGGCCTCGTCGGCTACGACAAGTACCTCGGTCGGGTCTCCCGGCGGGCGGCCCGCGGCGGGCCCGGTGCCATGTCGGTGGACGAGCGGCCCTACCCGCGCGCCGGTATCGCCTCGTGGTCACCGGCCCGGCGCCTGGCGCTGCTGATCGCGGTCGGGATCGGCCTGCACAACTTCGCGGAGGGCCTGGCCATCGGGCAGTCGGCGGCGAGCAACCAGGTCGCCTTGGCGACGATGCTCGTCATCGGGTTCGCGCTGCACAACGCCACCGAGGGCTTCGGCATCGTGGCGCCGCTGGCCGCCGATGTCGACGGCGACGGCACCGTGCGCCGGCCGAGCTGGCGGTTCCTGCTGACGATGGCGCTGATCGGTGGTGGCCCGACCTTCGTCGGCACCGCGATCGGGCACGGCTACACCAGCGTCGCCGTCAGCGAGGTGTTCCTGACCCTGGCCGCCGGGTCGATCGTCTACGTCGTGTGCCAGTTGCTCGGCGTCGCAGCGCGGGCCAAGCGCTCGGACCTGCTCGCCTACGGCATCCTCGTCGGTCTGCTGGCCGGCTTCGCCACCGATGCGATCGTCACGGCGGCCGGAGTCTGACTCCGCGGCCTACCCGCGCCGCCACCGTCAGCGGACTCCGCGAGGACGGAACTGCACGCTGACCCGCGGTCCGACCGGCCGGGCGGTCTTGGGCACCGCGTGTTCCCAGGTGCGCTGGCAGCTGCCGCCCATGACGACCAGGTCGCCGTGCCCCAGGTCGTGCCGGATGGTCTCGCCGCCGCCGCGAGGTCGTAGCAGCAGTGCGCGTGGGGCGCCCAGAACGATGATCGCGACCATGGTGTCGTGGGTGTTGCCGCGCCCGATCCGGTCGCCGTGCCAGGCGACGCTGTCGCGCCCGTCCCGGTAGAGACAGAGGCCGGCGGTCGCGAAGAACTCGCCGAGTTCGGCGGCGTAGTGGGCGTCGAGCCTGCGCTTCGCGTCGGCCAGCGCGGGGTCGGGCAGCGGCTCGCCTTCGTCGACGAAGCTCAGCAGCCGGGGGACGTCGACCACCTTGTCGTACATGGGCCGCCGCTCGGCGTGCCAGGGCACGGTGTGGACCAGGCGTTCGAACAGTGTGTCGGCGCCGGCGATCCAGCGCGGGCGGAGGTCGATCCACGCGCCGTCGCTCAGCTCTCGGCGGCAGACCGACGCGCCCAGCTCACCGACCTCGACCGTCGCCGCGCAGTCGAGCAAGGAAGCCTGGAACGCCAGGGTCATGCGTCCACGGTATCAAACACGCGTGCGAATCACACGGAGCAGGTCCAGTCCTCGGGGACGGTCGGCGCGGCGCCGGTGCCGGCGTCCGGCGGTGGGAATGCGCGGGTGAGCGTGAACGCGTCCGCGCTCGGACCGTGGGCGCGCAGGACGTCGAGCCTGTGGACGGCGTCGCGCGGGGTGGGCACGGCGCCGGCCGGGATCCACCACAGCGCGGTGTACAGCTCGCGCATCGGCACGAACCACTGCCGGCGTTGCTTCATGACGGCCGCGTGCTGGGGCCCGTAGACGAAGGCGCCGAATGTCTCCACCGACTCCCACACGCTCATGTTCATGAGCAGGCGCTCGTCCTCGAAGGCCCGCACCGCCGTCGCGTCGCCGTCCCCGGTCTGCAGCCGCCAGACGAATCCGGGGGCGGCGTCGGCGAGTGCGTTGATCGGCTCCAGCATCGCCACGAAACCGGCCAGCCGCTCGGACTCAACCGGTTCGATCGGCAGCCCGATGTTGACCTGGGCGAGGTGAAAGGTGCTCATGGCTGCACGCTACGCATTCCCGGCGCTGCGCGCGGGCTGGGTGGGCGCGGACGCAGGACGTACCGTTGTCCCGTGCGCAGATTCGGCTTCGCCCTCCGGCCGGGGTGGCTCGCGCTGCATCTGATCACCGTGGCGCTGATCGTCACGATGATCTTGCTCGGACGATGGCAGCTGCGCGTGTCGGAGTCCAAGCACTTCAGCATCCAGAACTTCGGCTACACCATCCAATGGTGGCTGTTCAGCCTGTTCACCGCGGCGCTGTGGTTGCGGATCGTGCGCGACGCCGCCCGCCGGATCGAGATCGCGCGCGACCCCACACTGGCGCAACCCGCTCCGTCCGAGGACGAGGTCGTCGCATACCGTCGCTACGTCATGCCGCCGGCGCAGCCCGCCTCCAGCGATCCCGTCCACGCGGCCTACAACGACTACTTGGCGAGCCTGGCGGCCGAGGACGCGGAGAAGCGCACATGAGCGAGCACGGCTTCAACCTCGGCAACGGCGTCCTCGACCACCGGCAGCCGCCCGTGTCGCCCGAGAAGGTCGCCGCGGCGAAAGGCACGCTCGCCCTGTATCGAGTGATGGCTTTCGTCACCGGCTTCGTGCTGCTGAGCGGGACGATCGCGCTGATCCTGAAGTACGCCACGTCGCTCGACATGGAGCCCGGCACCGGCATCCTCTGGCTGGCCCACGGCTACCTGTACCTGGTGTACGTCATCGTCACCGGCGTGCTGGGCTTCAAGCTGCGGTGGCCGCTGGCCCGTTACGTCCTGGTCATGCTCGCCGGGACGATCCCCACGATGTCCTTCGTCGCCGAGCACTTCGTCACCCGGGCAACGCGGGCCGCGGCCGATCAGCCGGTGTCCGTGCGCGACTGAGCACCGCCCAAGCCCGCCACGAGATCCGCCCGCGCCCGCGCGACTCGCGACCGGATCGTTCCGACCGGGCACGAGCAGATGTCCGCCGCCTCGGCGTAGGACAGCCCGACCACCTGGGTGAGGACGAACGCCTCGCGGCGCTCCGGCTCGAGGGATGCGACGAGCGAGCGCATCGCCACCGAACCGGCCGGATCCTCGACCGGCCGCGCCACCTGCACCGGCAGTCGCCGGACCCGCTGCGCATCACGCACGGCGTCGGCGCACACCCGGCGCGCGATCGAGAGCAACCACGTGCGCGCCGACGAACGGCCGAGGTAGCGGTGCAAGGACGCGAACGCGCGGGCATAGGTGTCCTGCGTCAGATCGTCGGCCTGCGCCGGGCTGCCGAGATGCGCGCACAGCCGCCACACGTCGGCCTGCGTCGACCGGACGAACGTGGACGCGGCGACGGTGTCACCCCGGCGGGCGCGCAGCGCCGCCGCGGTGATCTCGTCGAAGTCGTCCATCGCGTCCGTTCCTGTGCCTGAGAGCTGTGAGTTGGACTGCACCGGGAACTTCCGGGCTATCCCAGCCGACTAACCCATGCGTGAGATGTGATCGGTTCCGTGAGGCGGTGTCGGCCCGGCTGGACGACGAGCCGCTCGGGATGTCCGCGTCGGCCCTCGACCAGCACCTGGCGTCCTGCCCCGATTGTGCCCGATGGGCCGAGTCGGCCGCGCGGGCGACCCGGCTGACCCGGATGGACGTGCGTCCCGTTCCGGACCTGTCCGACGAGATCACGGCCCAGATCGCGCTGCCGGTGCGCCGGGTGGTGCGCCGCCGTCGCGGGCTGCGGGTGGGATTGCTGCTGGCCGGGCTGGCCCAGCTCGCGATCGGGCTGCCCGCGCTCGCCGGCGACAGCATCGGCATGGCGATGTCGGCGCACGGTGCGCACGAAGCCGCGGCGTGGAACCTGGCGATCGGTGCCGCGTTCGTCGCCGCGGCGTCCCTGCCGCGTCGGGCGGCCGGGTTGATCCCGCTGCTGGCCACGTTCCTGGTCGTGCTCGGTGCCCTCTCGGTGCGCGACCTCGCGGCCGGGTCGGTGTCGGCCGGCCGGTTGCTGACCCATCTGGCCGTGCTCGTCGGGCTGCTGCTGCTCATCGCCCTGGACCGCGCCGAACGTGCGCTGCCGCCGGGATGGTCGACCAGCCTGCCCGGCACCGACGACGGCGATTCGCCCCTACGGACCGTCGCGTGAATACCCCACGAAATCGCTCCGCGGGCGCTCCACGATTTCGCGGGGACCCCGGATGATCCGTCGGTTGTGCGCGCTCGGCGCGGTGCTGTTCGGGCTGCTCGGTGCCGGTCTGCTGCTCGCCGGACCCGCGTTGGCGCACGCCAGCGTCGTCACGTCCGATCCCGGTGACGGGACGCGGCTCAAGGCGGCGCCGCACACGGTGTCGATCACCTTCGACGAGAGCGTCGGGCTCGGCTCGGTCGGCTACCTGCACGTGACCGACCAGAACGGCAAGCGGGTCGACGCCCGATCCGCGTACCACCCGGGCGGCAAGGGGAACGTCGTCGCCGATGACCTGACGAGCGGTCTGGGCGACGGCACCTACACGGAGAGCTTCCGCGTGGTCTCGGCCGACGCGCACCCGATCACCGGGACGATCCGCTTCGTCGTCGGCAACGGGGCGTTGGTGCGCGGCGCGGGCCCGACCGGCCCGACGGTCGACCCCGGGACGAGCAAGGCGTTCGACGTCAGCCGGTGGATCTCGTTCGCCGGACTGGCGGTGCTCGGCGGCGCGTGGCTCGTCTTCACGGTGTGGCCGGTCGGGCGCGACGATCGCGGCGCCCGGCGCCTCGTCTGGACCGGCTGGGCCGGCGTGACCGGCGGGGCGCTGCTGGAGCTTTTGCTGCAGGGTCCGTACTCCGCCGGCGCGGCGGTGCCGAAGGTCGTCGGTCTGTCGCTGCTGGACGACACCCTGCACACCAACTACGGGCAGCTGCACTGCCTGCGTCTCGTGTTGCTCGGGTTGATCGCGCTGGTCTTCGCGCGCTCGTTGCAGGCCGACGCGCAGCCCGCCCGCTGGGAAGCCGTCCTCGGCGTGCTGGGTCTGGGCGTGGTGCTGACGTTCTCGGCGTCCGGGCACGGCGCGACGACGGCGCCGGCGTGGCTGTCGGTCGGGGTGGACGCGGTGCACCTCACCGCGATGGCCACCTGGATCGGTGGGCTGATCATGCTTGTCGCCGCCGTGCTGCCCCGCCGCGAGCCGGCCGAGTTGCGCGACGTGCTGCCGGTGTTCTCGAGGACCGCGTTCGTCGCCGTTGTCGCGCTCGCGGCGAGCGGGACGTATTCGGCGTGGCGGGGGATCGGCACCGTCCACGCGATCTTCAGCACCACCTACGGCGTGCTCGTGGTGTCGAAGATCGTGCTGTTCGTCGGCCTGCTCGCGCTGGGCAACTTCTCGCGGGTGCTGATCCGCCGGCGCACGGTCGCGTACGCGATGACGGACACCGTGACGCTCGACGACGAGCCCGACCCGTTCGTCGATGACGTGACGACCGAGCGGTTGCGCCGGTCGGTGTACGTCGAGGCGATCATCGGGCTCTCGATACTGGGGCTGAGTGCGGTGCTGGTCGCGCAGCCGCGCGGTAAAGAGGCGCTGCTCGCCTCGTACCGCTCGCCGGTGACCGCGGCGGCCGCGCTCGGTGGCGGGCGCACCGTGACCGTCACCGCCGACCCGGGTACGCACGGGCCGGTCACGTTCACCGTCGAGCTGTCACCGGGCTCGGCCGCGACGTCGATCACCGCGACCGCCACGCAGCCGGAGGCGCAGATCGGACCGCTCCCGATCACGCTCGCGCGTGAGGGCGGCCGGCTCTTCGACGGCAGCGCCACCCTGCCGGTCGCCGGACGGTGGACCGTCGCCCTCGTCGTCACCACCTCCGAGTTCGACGCCACCACGACCGACGTCACGATCACCCTGCACTGAGAGGTCTCTTCGATGAAGCGTCTGGCCCTGATCACCGCGGCCGTGCTCGCGGCGCTGCTCGCGCTCGCCGGGCCGGCGTTCGCGCACGTGACCGTCACCGCGCCCGGTGCGGTGCGCGGCGGCAGCGACCAGGAGATCACCTTCCGGGTGCCGGTCGAAGAGAACGTCGACACCACGGTCTTCACCGTGCAACTGCCGACCGACACCCCGATCGCGTCGGTCGACGTGCTGCCGGTGCCCGGCTGGACGCACACCCAGAAGACCACCACGCTGGCCCAGCCGATCACGACCGACGACGGCGACATCACCACCGCGGTCTCGCAGATCACGTGGACGGCCGCGGCCGGGCAGGGCCTCAAGCCGGGGGAGTACGGCGAGTTCACGATCATCGCCGGGCAGCTGCCGGACGCGAAGTCGCTGACGTTCAAGGCGCTGCAGACCTACCGCGACGGCAGCGTGGCGCGCTGGATCGAGGTGGCCGCGCCGGGGAGTACCCAGGAGCCGGAGCACCCGGCGCCGGTGCTCAACCTGGCCGCGTCCGCGTCCGCCAGTTCGGGGTCGTCGGTGCCGGGGAAGCCCACGGCGTCCACCACGAAGGCAGCGAGCAACACCGGACCGATCGTCCTGTCGATCATCGCGCTGATCGTCGCGGCCGCCGCGCTCGGAGTCGCGTTCATCGGGCGCGCACAACGCGATGAGCGCTCACGCAAAGAGCCCGCCGGCCGCGCCGCGGCCCGAGCGAAGCGAGGTACCCGCCCGAGCGGAGCGAGTGGCAGTGCCGGAGATACGCACCCGGCGGATCGGAAATGAGGCTTCCGTGGCCCGCGGTCGTGGGCGGAACGCTGGTCGTCGCGCTCGGCGCCACCGGCCTGGTCCGCGGCGCCGTCCCGCAGTCCCTGGCGTCCGGCTCGTCGGGGCCGTCGGCGGCCGGCCCGATCGTGGTGACCGGCGCGTACGTGCGGGCCCCCGTCCCGCCCACCCAGATCGCCGCGGCGTACTTCACCGTCAACAACACCACCGGCACCGACGACCGGTTGCTCGACGTCAGCACGGGCGCCGGCGCGACCGCCGAGATCCACAGCGTCGCCGCGGACGGGTCGATGCAGGTGGCGACGAACGGGGTCCGGATCCCGGCGCACGGCAGCCTGGTGCTGACGACCGGGAGGGCGCACGTCATGATCGAGCACCTGTTCGGCAAGCTGGTGGCGGGACAGAGCGTCAACATCGAGCTCGACTTCGCCAATGCCGGCTCGATCGACGTCGCCGCGCCGGTGATCGCCGTCGGCGCGCCCGTCCCCACTGACTCAGGAGGTCACTCGTGAGGCGAAGCGTCGCCGTCCTGCTCGCGCTCGTCCTGGCGCTCGCCGGATGTACGAGCAGCGGCACCGGCAAGCCGAAGCCGTCCGAGCTGAACGGGTTCGACCAGGTCGGGCAGTTCCAGGGCGCCGGCCTCGATCCGGCGCAGCCGCGGCCGTCGTTCACGCTGACGACGACGAGCGGCCAGCGGTTCTCGTTCGGGACGGTGACGGCCGGGCACCCGACGCTGCTCTACTTCGGCTACACGAACTGCCCGGACGTGTGCCCCGAGACGATGGCCGACATCCGGCTGGCGCTGCAGAAGGTGCCGGTGGCGCTGGCCCGCTTGACCTACGTCGTCTTCGTGACGACCGACGTCAAGCATGACACCGGTCCGGTGCTGGCGAAGTGGCTGTCGAACTTCTCCGGCGGCAGCTTGGCGACGTTCGTCGGGTTGCGCGGGACGCAGGCCCAGATCGACGCGGCGCAGGCGGCCGCGCACATCGCGATCGCCCAGGACGACGGCAAGACGCACTCGGCGCAGACGCTGCTGTACGGCACGGACGACTACGCGCATGTGTCGTTCCTGCAGAGCGTCAACCTGCGGCAGCAGATCGAGCACGACCTCCCGCTCGTGGCGAAGGGTTAGCCGCTATATGCCTACGGCACAATCGTCCCTCGTGAACGTCAAGTGGTACGCCATTCGCCCCTGGCTGGGGACCGTCGCCCGGCTCGTGCTCGGCATCGTCTGGATCTGGGCCTCGATCGTGAAGCTGCGCTCGCCCCGCACGTTCGTCCAGGCGGTCCGTGCCTACGACGCGACGCCGGAGTGGATGTCGAAGGCGATCGGGTACGGACTGCCAGTGCTCGAGGTGTGTCTCGGCGTCCTGCTGATCATCGGCATTGTGGTCCGGATGGCGGCCGCGCTGTCGGCCCTGCTCTTCGTGGTGTTCCTGATCGGCATCGTGCAGGCGTGGGCGCGCGGTCTGCAGGTGCAGTGCGGCTGCTTCGGTGGCGGCGGCATCACCACCGATCCGAGCTACTGGTTGGACGTGCTGCGCGATCTGGGGCTGCTCGCCCTGTCCGTGTACCTCGTCATCTGGAGCGTCACCCGGATCTCGGTCGAGGAGTTCCTCGCCCGCAACGACCACGTGCCGCAGCCGTCGGCCAAGCGGATGCGCACCGACCAGGGCCGGCGCAAGTACAACGCGATGCTCGAGTCGCGGCGACAGGCAGCGCGGACCCGGGAGATGTGGCTCAGCGCTTCGATCGCCGCGGTCATCGTGCTGATCGCGCTGATCGGGATCGGTGTCCAGGCCGGCCGCGCCAAGATCCAGGGCAGCCTGACCGCGACGCACGCGTCGGCCACGAACGGCGTCGTCTTCGGCAAGAAGGCCGCGGCCACCGTCGACGTGTACGAGGACTTCCAGTGCCCGAACTGCCTCAACTTCGAGAAGGCAGTGGGCACGAAGCTCGAGGCGGACGTGCGCGCGAACCGGGCGCAGGTGCGGTACCACACGATCTCAATCCTCGACAGTTCGAGCAACGGCAACCGGTACTCCTCCCGAGCGGCCAATGCTGCCCTGTGCGCGTCGGACATCTCGGTTGAGGACTTCGTGGCGTACCACTCGATCCTGTACGGCACGTACAAGGGCAAGCAGGTGCAGCCGCCCGAGAACAGCAGCGGGCGCACCAACAACCAGCTCGAGGCCTACGCGAGTGCGGCCGGGATCAAGGGCAAGGACCTCACCACGTTCGACCAGTGCGTGGCCGGAGAGACCCACAAGGCGCTTGTCGCGGCGATCACCGAGAACGCCAGCCAGCACGGCATCAATTCCACGCCGACGGTCATGGTGAACGGCAAGACGATCGGGAACACGCTGGATGCGCTGACGAAGGCGATTGCGGCGGCGGATGCGAAGGGCCCGGCACCCGTGCCGTCCAAGACGCCGACGCCGTCTGTGTCGCCGTCGGGGTCCGGGTCTTCGTCCGCGTCTGCGTCTGCGTCTGCGTCTGCCACTGCGTCGGCGTCGAAGCGCGGCTGAGGGCAGACGAAAGGCCCGGCGCCGTTGCTGGCGGCCGGGCCTTGTCGTCGGTCGCTGCTACTTCTTGTTGGCGGCTTCCTTGAGCGAGCTGCCGGCGGTGAACTTCACCGTGTTCGCGGCCGGGATTTGGATGGTCGCGCCGGTCGCCGGG
>JAVHVH010000275.1:0-2945 GCA_032160665.1 Pseudonocardiales bacterium | reverse complement strand
TGCTTAGGCCGGATTTGACGCCGGGATGGGACGCGCATGACGGTGTTCGGCCGAGTGTGGTGCCACGGTCCCCACCAGGACGGATCGATCAGGACATCGCCCTCTCGGCGAACGACCGAAGGACAGGACAATGACCGACCAATCCCTCACTTCCGAGCCACCCCGGCGCAGCAACCTCGGCATCAAGGTCGCGCTGATCGGCGCGGGCGCCGCGGCCGGCATCGTCGGCGCGACCGCGCTGGGAGCGAACGCGCAGACGAGCACATCGTCGACCGCCACGGACACCGCGGCCACGAGGAGCACCGCGTCCACGGCGGCCAACCCGCCAGCCGGTCACGGCGCGGCCCCGGTGCGCAGCGACGAGAAGGCCGTGGCCGCGACGACGGCCGCGAAGCTGAAGGCGGCGGCGCTCAAGGCTGTTCCGGGCGGCACGGTCTACCGGATCGAGACCGATGCCGGCGACGCCGCGTACGAGGCGCACATGACGAAGGCCGACGGCACGGAGGTCACCGTCAAGTTCGACAAGAATCTGGCGATCACCAAGACCGAGTCCGGGATGGGGGCCGGCGACCCGGCTCCGGCCGGCGGCCACGGTCCGGGCCAGCGCCCGAACGGAACGAGCCCCGGCGGCAACTGATCGACCGCCCACCCGCCGCTTCCTCCCCCCGTGTGGGCAGGTTTCCTGCCTTCACGAGGGAGGAACGCGGACCACGCTCACGCGGCCGCGAGGACGGCGACCCGCCGACTGGTCGTGAGGTTGCCGCTGACGGCTCCGACGTAGGACCCGGACGTCGGCCGGACGTCGCTGTAGTCGCGCCCGGTCGCCACCGTCAGGTATCGCGCCGAGCCCGGCACCCCGTTGCACGGATCGAACGGCACCGCGATCGCGTGATCGTCGCGCGGCACGAGGACCTCGACCCACGCGTGCGTGCCGCCCTGGCCGAGCAGGTGCCCGGACACGTATCGGGCCGGCAGCCCGAGCACGTGACACATCGCGATCATCACGTGTGCAGCGTCCTGGCACACACCGACTCCACCCGCAAGCGCGTCGGCTGCGGTGGTGTCGATGGCGGTCACCCCATACTCGTACTTCAGTTCGGCGTGCACCCGCCGGCACAGGGCCGAGGCCACGTCGAGCGGAGCGGGCGCGCGGCCCGCGCCCGCCAGCACGTCGTGGGCCAGGTCGCGCAGCCGATCGTCGGGAGCAGTCAGACGCGTCGCTCGCAGCAGCCGAGGATCGCTGAGAGCCTCGACCGGGACCTGCGTGGGGCCGTCACTGTGGACGCGCTCGAGCAGGGCGCTGATCCGGAACGAGACGCTGCACTCGACCCGGTCGGCCCGCAACCGCACGACGGTGTTCCCGCGGGCATCGCGGCGCATATCTCGGCGGGCGCGGACCCCGTCCACGACGAGTGCGTGCGCCCGCAGGTGCTGGTTGCCGTGCCGTGGCGGGGGCAGCACGACCAATCGGTGCCGCAACTGCTCGACCGGGCGGGGGTAGTCGTAGCGGAAGGTCTGCTCGAGCAGGTAGGTGACCCGCTCGGCTCCCTCGAGATCGACCTCGTCGTGATCGATGGGCGGGATCTGCAGCACCTGCTCGTCGAGCATCACGGCCTTACCTCCTCGGCCAGCACGGTCATGACATCCAGGCGCGGGCCCCCGAAGGTAGTCGCCATCGCGACGTCCGACGCGTCCCGTCCACGGCCGATGACCACCCGTCCCTTGCGCGGGACGTTGTTGCGGGGATCGAAGGTCCACCAGCGGTGGCCGAGCCAGACCTCCATCCACGCCGCGAAGTCCATCTCGGCGTCCTCGAGCGTCACGTCCATGTCGGGCAGGTAGCCGAAGACGTACCGGGCCGGGATGTTCAGCGCCCGGCAGAACGAGATCGCCAGATGGGTGAAGTCGCGGCACACACCGAACCGGGTGCTGTTGACGTCCGCCGCCGTCGACCAGGCGGACGAGCTGCCGTACTGGAACGTCAGATGCGAGTTCACGTGGTCGCAGATCGCCCGTACCCGCGAGTACCCGCGCGGCAGCGACCCGAACAACGCCCACGCCTCGTTGCCGAGGACGTCAGGCAGGCAGTAACGGCTGGGCAGCGTGTAGAGGAGGGTCTCGTCGGGCAGGTCGTCGGGGGCGATCTCCTGCGCCGATTCGTCGACGTCCTCGGTTGCGTCGGGCAGGTCGATCTCCGCCTGGTAGCGGAACGTGGACGCGCCGGCCGGCAGGACGACTCTCGTGCAGGGGTTGCCGTAGAGGTCGGTGTAGCTGCGTAGGCGCATCTGCGGAGCCGACGTCCACTCCTCCGAGCGCACTCGCAACGTGTCCGACGCGCCGGGCTGTACCTGGAAGATCGCGGGCGTCAGCGCTTCGGCGAAATAGGTGAATTCACACCCCACCGCCACCCGACGCGTCTCCATCGGCCCGATGATGGCACGTTCGTGTTTCCGGGCACCGCGCGGCGCGCTTGTGCCGGCGCCCGTTAGTTCGTCGGGGGCGCAACGATGTTCGGGCTCGGGTGTGTCCAGTACCTCGCGGCCGGACCGCGGCGGCCGGGGTTGGGTCGTGCCGCGTTCCTGACCGCCGAGGGGTTTGCGGCGGGGTGCCGCTGGATCGACGGGCGAGCGGCACGGACCCGGTCGGGGTGGTCAGAATGGTGGCGGGTCGGGTTCGGTCGGGTCGGACGGTGCGAGGCGTTCACGATCGGTGAACGGCGGCCCGAGTGGTCGCCCGCGTTGGGTGACTGGGTTGAAGCTCGGCCGGCGTGAGGTGTCGGCGGCGTCGTTGTAGGCGCTGCTCAGGCTCGGGTGGGTGGGGTCGGGTTCGGGTGGTCTGGGTTGGGGTGGGGGTAGTGGTGGCGCGATTGCCGGAATGTGGACGAGGTGGCGTCGGCCGAGTGGGCTGATCCAGGCGAAGGTGCGCTGGGTGCGGCGGGTCAGGCG
>JAVHVH010000239.1:0-3780 GCA_032160665.1 Pseudonocardiales bacterium | reverse complement strand
CCAACCCAGACCACCCGAACCCGACACCACCCACCCGAGCCTGAGCAGCGCCTACAACGACGCCGCCGACACCTCACGCCGGCCGAGCTTCAACCCAGTCACCCAACGCGGGCGACCACTCGGGCCGGCGTTCACCGCTCGTGAACGCCTCGCACCGTCCGACCCGACCGAACCCGACACCGAGCCGCCACCGTTCTGACCATCCCGGCCGGGCCGGAACTGTTCGCCGACGACCTATCGGCGCCACTCGTGGCGCCCACCGCGACCCCCCGGCGGTCAGGAACGCGCCACGACCCAACCCCCGGCGGCGGTCCGGCCGCGGTCCGGCCGCGAGGGACTGCACCCGGGAACACACCCGAGCCCGAACATCGTTGTACCCCGACGAACTAACGGGCGCGCGCACTATCGGCCGAGGAAGGTCAGGATCCCGGCGGCGATCGCCGCGCCGATGCGCGCCCGTCCGGCACTTGACGACTGCAGGGTCGCGTCCCCCGCGTTGCGCATGTTCCCGAGTTCGAGGAACGTCGCCGGCTTGACGGCCAGGTTCAGCCCGGCGAGATCGCTGCGGTAGTAGTACCCGTCCTGGCCGATGTAGGTCGAGGGCACCAAGCCCGACGACTTCTGCAGGGTTGCGTGGATGTCGCGGCCGAGCTGCATCGACGCCGCGGCGGTGGCCGCCGTTGCGCCGTCCGGGCGGCGGCTGTCCTGGTTGACGTGGAATCCGTGTCCGGACGACGGCGCCCCGTCGGCGTGGATCGACACCACTGCCGCCACGCCGGCCCGGTTGCCGATCGCGGCGCGCTCGTCGACGCAGGGTCCGACTCCCGTGTCGTCCGGCCGGGTGAACACGACCCGCACGCCGTGCGCGCGAAGGATCCGCGCCACGTCCCGGCTGACCGACCAGTTGAACGCGTGCTCCGGATATCCGGCGTCAGTGTTCGTCCCCGTCGTGTCGCAGGCCTTGTAGACGCCGTAGCCGGCCGGCACCTGCCGGTTGATCTCCGCGGTGTGCGATGCGTTGCCCCCGTTGTGCCCCGGGTTGAGTACGACGGTGAGCCCGCCCGCGGTTGTCGGACGGGGCGGCAACGAAAGCGCGGTCGGCGTGGCGTGCGTAGTCGACGGCCTGGGTCGAGGAGCCGACGTTGACGAGCGGGACCTCGTCTGGGAGGCCGGGCTCGAGGGCGCTGCACTCGTCGGCCGCGATGACGGGGTCGACACCGTTGACACCGCCGGGTTGGGGCTGCCCTGGACGGCGGACGAGCAGCCCGCGAGCACGAGAACGAGGATCGGAACGAGGGCACGGCGCACCACGCCACGATCGCATGCGTCGCCCGTCCCGCGACGCTCGGCCGCGCCGGTTACCCTGAGGCGACTTCGGATGCAGGAAGAGCGAGGACAGATGAGTCAGCGCGGTGGTGGACAGTTCGGCGGCGGCCAGCCCAACATGCAGCAGCTGTTGAAGCAGGCGCAGAAGATGCAGCAGCAGCTCGAGGAAGCCCAGGCCGAGCTCGCCGCGACGGAGGTCACCGGCACGGCCGGGGGCGGCCTCGTCACTGCCACCCTCACCGGCGGCGGCGAGCTGACCGCCATCACCATCGCCCCGGAGGCCGTCGACCCCGACGACGTCGAGACGCTGCAGGACCTCGTCGTCGCCGCCGTCCGCGACGCGCGCCGGATCGTCGGCGACATCGCGGAGGAGAAGATGGGTCCGGTCACCGGCGGCATGGGTGGGCTCGGCGGCCTCGGCCTGCCGGGCATGTAGCAGTACCAGCCCATGTACGAAGGCGCCGTCCAGGACCTCATCGACGAACTCGGCCGGTTGCCGGGGGTCGGTCCGAAGAGCGCCCAGCGCATCGCGTTCCACTTGCTCGCCGCCGAGTCCGACGACGTTGAACGGCTCGCCGCGACCCTGATTCGGGTCACGAACGAGGTCAAATTCTGCTCGGTCTGCGGCAACGTCGCCGAGGCCGATGTCTGCCGGATCTGCAGCGATCCGCGCCGGGACCTCACGGTCATCTGCGTCGTCGAGGAGCCGAAGGACGTCGTCGCGGTCGAGCGCACCCGGGAGTTCCGGGGCCGCTACCACGTCCTCGGCGG
This sequence comes from Pseudonocardiales bacterium, assembly GCA_032160665.1. Classification (GTDB taxonomy): domain Bacteria; phylum Actinomycetota; class Actinomycetes; order Mycobacteriales; family Jatrophihabitantaceae; genus Jatrophihabitans. The sequence continues at coordinate 1,683 of JAVHVH010000239.1, read as the reverse complement.
GGCGATCAGCCCGATCGACGGCGTCGGACCGGACGATCTGCGGATCCGGGAACTGCTCGGGCGGCTGCGGGACGGCGTCGTCACCGAGCTGATCCTGGCCACCGACCCCAACCTCGAGGGCGAGGCGACCGCCACCTATCTGGCTCGGCTGCTGAATCCGATGGGTCTTACGGTCACCCGGCTGGCCAGCGGGCTGCCCGTCGGCGGCGATCTCGAGTATGCGGACGAAGTCACGCTGGGCCGGGCGTTCTCCGGCCGCCGCCGGGTCGACTAGGGCATCCCCGGCAATGGAGCGTGCGGGTCGGCGCAGGGGGCTTTACTGGGTCTGCGTGTTCGTCGCCGTCGCGGCGACCGTCGGCGGTGCCGCCGTCGCGTATCTCGGTTACTCCGGGACGGCCGGACCGTCCGGCGCGGTACGTGGCTTCTTCGCCGCGCTCGCCCGGTCCGATGCTCCGGGCGCGCTCGCCTTCGGCGATGTCCCTGACGGCCGGCGCACCCTGCTGACCACCACCGTCCTGCGCGAGCAGCAACGGATCGCGGCGCTTCGCGACTTCTCGGTCCTCGCCACCCATCGCGACGGCGCGAAGGCCACCGTCGACGTCCAGTACACGCTGCGCTTCCACGGCCAGGACGTGCCGGTCAAGGCGACCGTTCCCGTCCACGAGAGCTCGGGTGACTGGCGGCTCGACCAGACGGCTATCAGTACCGAGCTGCGGGCCGACGGCGGACAACAGCGGCAGTCGATGCTGGGCGGGCCGATCCCGTCCGGTCCGATCCTGCTGTTCCCCGGTGCCCTGCCGATCCGGGTCGACACCCCTTATCTGCAGCTGGATCCGTTCCGCGACAGCGTCTCGTTCGACGCACCCACGACAACGAGCGTCTACCTCGAGGTCACCGACAGCGCGCGTTCGGCAATGCTCGCCGCCGTGCGTACGGCTCTGAACACGTGCCTGACCGCCGCGCGCCAGTACGCCTGCCCGCTCCCGGACCAGCGCTCCGTCCCGGGTTCGGTCCATGGACGCGTCACGGGCGCGATGCGCACAACCCGGGTCTACCTGGACCTGCTCAACCCGGCCGGCCGGATCGAGTTCGAGGCCAGCGCGACGGTCACCGGCCGCTATCGACGCCTGAACTTTCACAACCGGCAGGTTTCGGGGCCCGCCCATTTCTCCCTGGATGTCAGCGCCGCGGCGTACGCGGTGGCGCCGTTGACGACGTCCTGGACGACTCCATGACCCGGCTGGCCGCCGTGGTCGCCGTGGTCGCCGTCGTCCTCGGTGCGGGGCAGCCCGCAGTCGCGACGCCGGGCCCGAGCAACGCTCCGGAGTACTGGTTCGACAGCTGGCACATCCAGTCGCTGTGGGACTCGGGGGCGCGGGGACAGGGCGTCACCATCGCCGAGATCGACACCGGCGTGAACGTTGCCGTCCCGGAGCTGGCCGGACGGATCCTGCCCGGTACGGACCTGGGCAAGGGCGGCAACGGCCAGGTCGACCGCGAGATCGACGTGTTTGGCCACGGCACCGCGATGGCCTCGATCATGGTCGCCCGGCCGGGGCTGTTCGGGATCACCGGCATCGCCCCGCGGGCGAAGGTGCTGCCGATCGCGGTCCCGCTCAACGGCACCACTGATCAGGGTCAGGCCGACAAGGTACCGCCGGCGATCCGCTACGCGGCCGATCA
>JAVHVH010000218.1:0-23918 GCA_032160665.1 Pseudonocardiales bacterium | reverse complement strand
AATCGTCCGATTGAGCAACGAGTTCGCTGCAGCCAGCGCGATCGCCAGGCTTACCGGGCCCGACGAGGCCGCGACGGCGGTCAACGCCAGCATGATGCAGCCGCACGTGGCATCCAGCGCCACCATCAGCCGAACGCGCTCGAACCGCTCCGCGAGGACTCCGCCGAAAGTCCCGAACACCAGCGACGGAACGAAGCGCCCGACCGTCGCGATGCCGACCCACGTCGGGGAATGCGTCTGCTGATAAACGACGACGGTCAGCCCGACGTAGTACGCCCATGATCCGAACGCGGAGATGCCAAGTGCGATCGTCAGCCGACGGAAGTCCGGATAGCGCAGGGAATGCGCGAAACCGCCGAGACCACGACCAGCCATCCAGACCACCACCACATCCCCTGTGCACGGCGGCCAGGCGCAGAGCGAGCGTAGGCAACAAGCCGGCCCGGTAAGACGAACACCAGGCGGACGCCACGTGAACGGAAACGACACCGTCGACGGCGGTGCCGGCACCGACGCGGCGCACGCGGGTGCGGGCAACAACACGAACGTCGGCAAGCGCTGCGAGGCTCCTCGAGATCCAGGATTGGACACGCGGAGTAACCGGAATTAGCGTCATGCTCACAGACAACTGACACGAGCACGGCTTGCAGCCCCCGCGACGGTGGCCTGGGCTCCAAGCGGCCTCGAGCGTGATGTGCCCGTCAAGAAGAGGCGGTACTTTGACATGTGGGTCCAGTCCGACCACCCCGATCCGTTTCCACCACGCGAGCTGCGGGCCACGGGCGGGGCGCTTTCATGAGCCGGATCATGGTCGTGGACGACCGCCCGGCGAACCGCGATCTCGTCCGGGCCGTGCTCACCCACCGCGGTCACACGATCATCGAAGCCGACGACGCCGCCTATGCCTTCGAGCTGCTGCGACGCCAGCCGCCGGACCTGATCGTCACCGACGTCCTGATGCCGGCGATGGACGGGTATGAATTCGTCCGCGCACTGCGTGCGGATGCGTCGACCCGAGCAATGCCGGTGATCTTCTATAGCGCGTACCTCTCGGAGGAGGCACGCCCCCTCGCGGCGACGCTCGGTGTCCTCGGAGTTGTGACCAAGAGCGGCGACATCGGCGCGCTCCTCGATGCGGTCGACGCGGCGCTGAGCGCCGCGCCGGAGGCGCCTGACCACGAGGCCCCCGAGCGGAAACGGTCGCCGGCGCCCGATACAGAAAGCGTCGACCAGGATTGGCGGCGCTTCTCAAGAAAGCGTCGTAGCCGCCGCTGACATAACGTCACCGGTCGGGGCAGTCGTGCGGACTGGACGGCGGGATGCACGCGGATGAGTGCTGGATTCCTGCTAGCGGGTAGCGGAACTGGGCGCTGACTGTGAAGACGTGAGCGGGCCCAGACGCGAAGGTAGAGGACGAAGCACAAGGCCCAAGCGAGCCGCTGATCGGACGGAAGTGAGGGGATCACGATGGTGGAGATTCCGGCTGTGAAGACCTCGCACCGTGGGAATGAGACGCCCAACCCGGTTGGTGCGGCCCGGGCCGAAGCGCTGTTCGCGTCGACCCTTCAGCCCTCCGAGTCGCCCGCCACCGACGAGGTCCGGCACGCCGTCGCGACGACAGTTCGGCGGCTGGGCATCGGCGGCTGCGTCGCACACATAGCCCGCGAGTTCGGAGACCACCCGGACACGGCGGCGGCGCGGATGACCTGGGCGCTGGCAACGATCCGCACCGTCTACCCGCCGCTGTCGACGGCGATCCCGACGCTCTCGCAGCTACCACTGGCTCTCGCGGGCTGACCCCGAGGTGAATCGACGCCGACGGGCGGCGGTTGATCGCCCGCGCGGCGCGGTTGTCGTTGTTGCGGTGCTTGCGGCGATGTCAGGATTGGCCTCCGGGTGCACGTCACATAGCCCGGCGCCGCCCGTGTTCCTCCCGGTGCCCAAGACCGGTGAAATCACCTTCTACCTTTCGCTCCCCGCCTCGATGGCCGGGCTCAGCGATGCCGCGGCCAAGGTCGCAACGCCGGGATCATCGAACTACCGCCACTTCAGTTCGCTGGCGAGCGCTGCCGGACAGTTCGGCGCCACCGACGCGCAGATCAACACCATCGCCAAATCGGTCCAAACCCTCGGGTTGCAATTCGCCGCCGACCCCACCCGGTTGTTCGCACGGGTGAGTGGATCGACCAAGCAGTGGCGGGCCGCGTTGGGGATTCCGCTGACCGAGCGGGCGGCCACGGCGTCGAATCCCTTCATCACCTACGGCCTCCCGGCCCAAACGCCGGCCGCGCTGCGACCCTCGGGCGCCCGTCTGCTGCTGCCCAGTGCGGAGGTGTACGACGCCGCTGCGGAGGGACGCCGTCCGCCCAGCGGGAGTCGTCCGAAGGCGGCCGGGGGTGCCGCGGCCACTGCCAGCCCGACGAACGCGGCCGAGCCGTGGCCCCTCAACCGCGGCACCCCATTCACCGCCGACTGCTCGGCTGCGCCGCTGCAACAGGGCCAGGTCTACACGGAGCAGCAGGTTCAGACCGCGTACGGTCTCGACACGCTGCGGGCCCGCGCGTCCGGCACGCCGGTGATCACGGTCCTGGACCTCGGTGGCGGCTGGTTGCCGAGCGACCTCACGCTCGCGGGGCATTGCTTCGGATACTCCCCGCCGCACGTCGACCAGCTGCAGGGCGACGGCGTCGTCACTGCGATCGGGAACGCCAACCCGGAGACATCCCTCGATCTGCAGACCGCGGCATCGGTGGCCCCCAAGGCACAGTTGCGGCTCGTACAGACCACCGCCGCCGGGAGCGGCATCCTGGACGGGTTCAGCCGGGCGCTGGGCGGCCCGCGCGGCCTTCCGGACGTCATCTCGGTCTCCTACGGCGGATGCGCAATCGAAGAGAACGCAGCCGAGCCCGCCTTCACGTCCGTCGTTGATGCCGTGCTGGCTATGGCGGCGCTCAGCGGCGTGTCCTCCTTTGTGGCAGCGGGCGACTCTGGGTCAACCACCTGTGGGGCGAGCGTGAGCGGAACTTCGTTGTCGTATCCGGCGGTGTCACCGTTCGTCACCGCAGTCGGCGGCTCCCGGCTCACCCTGGGCCCGGGAAACGCCCGCGTCTCCGAGACTGTGTGGAACGACTCGGTATACGGCGAGCGTGCGGCAGGCGGCGGAGCACTGAGCCGCCGGGAACCTCGGCCCGCGTACCAGGACGGCTTCACGCCGCAGAATCACCGTGCTGTCCCCGACGTCAGCGCCCTCGCCGATATCGTTCCTGGCTGGCCAGTAGTCACCGATGCCGCGCTGCAGCCAGTCGGGGGTACCAGCGGCTCGACGCCTCTCATCGCGGCGGCCACAGCCCTGGTCGACGGCTCGGAGCGCAAGGCCGGACGTCCCCGCGTGGGGCTGGCGAACGGGTGGTTCTACCAGGCCGCGTCACAACCGGGCGCGTTCTTCGACATCACGACCGGCAACAACGACCTGGCCGGAGTCGGATGCTGCCAAGCCACCGCCGGCTACGACCCCGCAAGCGGCCTCGGCGTGCCGAACTGGGCCGTCCTGCCGGCTAGCCTCGTCAAGCCCGCCTGACGTTCCGGCCGTGCGCCATCAGCACGCGACGACGCGGGAGCGGCGTCAGATGTGGCGGACAGCGGCCGCGAGCCGTGGCGAATGGTAAGCCGGTTGCTCGCCGCCGACCCACAGCTCGAGGTCGGGCGCGTGCGGGCGCGCTCCGCCGAGGAGCAACACCGCGAGGATCAGCGCACCGCCCACCGCGCACAGCAGGATGAGGATCAGCACCGCGAGCCTGATTCCCTGGGCCGGGTCTCTGAACTGCGTCACGATCTGCACGATGACGGGGGCGACGAGGAACGCCGCTTCCGAACGCAGCAATTCCACCATCGCGAATGCCGGGCCGAGCCGACCGGAGGGCACGCTGAGCCCGGCCATGAACAGTCCCGGCGTCACCCCGGCTCCGGCGGCGAATCCCAGCAGGACGCCCGCGACCGCGACGATCCAGATCGTCCGGCCGGGCCCCAACCCGAGCAGCAGTGCACCAGCCACACCGGCGATCCCGAGTCCTAGCAGAGCGAACGCGGGCAGCCATCGCGTCCGCAACGCAATCTTGAACAACAGCGCAGCGGCCACGACGCCGAGGACCTGCGTGCCAAGGATCGTCCCCGTCACTGCAGGCGATTCGTGCTGGACCTGCAGTAGGTACACCACGGCTAGTTCGACCAAAGCAGTGACCACGGCCCCCGTGACCATGGCTGTCGCGATGCCGGTGACGGGAAGGGTGTGCGAGATCAACTTCAGCGGCATCAGCGCATTACGCTTCCGGTACTGACGCACCAGCAGTGCACATAGGGCAAGCAGCCCGGCCGCCACCGGCAAGTAGAAGGCGGGCGAACCGAACCCGCCGCGCGACAACCAGGACACGCCGAAGAACGGCAGCACCGTCGCAGCGAGCGCCACCGGGATCGCCGACCAGTCGAAACCCATCCGCGGTGAGCGGGCGTCGCTGCGCTCGAACGCGAGCAGTCCCAGCACGACGCCGACCGCGCCTACGCCGCCCATGACGATGAACAGCAACCGCCACGCCTTTTCGGCGGCCGCGATGCCACCGACGACCGGCCCGAGGGTCACCATGCCGAACAACCCGAGGTTCACGAACGCGGCGCTCAGCGGCACCCGTGCCGCGCCGTGTCTCGTGATGAGTGGCGGAAGCGCGACCACCAGCAACATGCCCGTCGCGATGCCCTGCAGAACCCGCCCGACGGTGAACTCCACGATTCCGGACGCCGCGGCCGCGAGCAATGAGCCAACGGCGAACCCGGCTTCGGCCAGCACGTAGACGCGCCACGCCGGTAGCCGTTGGGTCAGGTCCGCGGCGACGACCGCACCGAAGGCGTACCCCGCATTCGATAGCCCGTCCGCGAGCTGGGTCCCGAACGCAGAGGCGTGCAGATCGGCCGACAGTTGCGTGATCAACAACGAGGCCGTCGACAACACGATGAACGGGCACAAGGCCACCAGCGCCATCGACACCGCCGCGGGGTAGCTGCCGGCCAGGGGCGTCCGGCTCCTGGTTTGCGCCAATAGGGACGTGCTCACGTCGTGCTCAGCGGACGTTGGCCTTGAGAAACGCGACCGCGCGCTCCCAGGCAAGGTTGGCGTACTCCTCGTTGTAGGTGCCTAGCTGGTCCTTCTCGTTGTGAAACGCATGCCCGGCGGGGTAGTAGAAGAACTCCACCTTGGCTTGGGATTCCTGGCGGATCTGCAGTTCTTGGGCGCGCGCCTGCTCGACCGGATAGAAGGCGTCCTGCTCGCCGTAGTGACCCTGGATCGGGGCGGTGACGGTGCTGTACTGATGCGGCACGGCCGGCCCGACGCCGTAGAACGGCACGGCCGCGCCGATCTTGTCGCCGTGCTGCGCGGCGACGAGCAGAACGAAGCCGCCGCCCATGCAGAATCCGACCGTCCCAACGGTGGACGAGGTCACCGACGGCTCCGCCAGCAGGAAGTCGACGGCGCCGGCGAGATCCTTCGCGGCCTGCTCGACGGGTAACGCCTCGAGCATCTTGCCGGCCGTGTCAGCGTCGTGGGCCACGCGACCGCCGTACAGGTCGGGGGCGAGGGCAACAAAGCCTTCGGCCGCGAATCTGTCGACGACGTCGGCCATGTGGTCGTCGAGGCCCCACCATTCCTGGATCACGATCAGGCCGGGACCGTGCCCGCCTGCCGGCTGTTTCAGGTAGCCATGGACCTGTCCGCCGTTGCTGGCGAATGTCACGTTCTGGCGGGGGTTGATCTCAGTCATGGCGATGCCTCTCGACGGAATGGTGGTGGTGCGGCGGTCGCCGACGGCCTGGCGTCTTCAGGCATGAGCGGCCTCGTTCGGTGTCAGCAAGGGGGCACCTTGACCCTCGCACCTGTCGCCCGCTCTCCACATCACCAGAGTTGACGTCGTCGCATGCCTTCGAGTGAGAGGCAAGGAGGGTTCCGAGCAGTCACGCCTCACAGGTGGACTACAGAAATCTCTCATAAACGGCGGGCAGTCTCGGCGTTGTTGCCTGAATCAGAGGAGCGCCATCATGAAGGATTACGAACCAACAAGCCCCCACGGGACCTTTCCCGCTCGCCCCGTATCGAGCGCGATGTCGGGGCCCTCGGTTGCGGGAAGTTCAGCCGGCGCCGGCGCCGCGCCGCCTCCCCCGCCAGCGTCTTCGCCAGACTGGTCGGCCTCGGCGCCCATGGCCAAGCCGGCACGCTGGCCAAGGGCGCGGCGATTGCTGTCGAAGAAATTGACGTGGATCGTGGCCGCTGCGCTGGTGTGTGCGGTGATCGCACTTTCCGTCGTTCTGGCCAGGTCGAGCTCGACGACATCAGCGCAGGCCGTGCCCGGCAGCGGGGGCGTCGCTGGCAAGCCCGGATTCGGCGGCGGCGGCGGGGGATCCAACGCTCGGTCTGGACCGGCCGCAGGGGGATCGTCCGGCACGGTCGGCAGTGTGTCCACGTCGGGTTTCACCATGACGACATCAGCGGGTCAGAAGGTCACCGTCAACGAGGCGTCGTCCACGACGTACCAGAACGGGACGAGCTCGACCTCGGCGAGTGCCATTACCGCGGGCGAACCCGTCCTTGTACTGGGGACGACCAACGGAACGACCATCACGGCCACGCAGGTCCTCGTGCAACCGGCTGGCAGCGGCGGAACTGCGGCTTCCTCGGCGGCCGGGGTCGTCCCGTTCCAGCAGGGTGCACCGAGCGCGTCAAAGCAGGTCGGTCAGATCCCGGCGAACTACACCGAGGGGTCGGGGACGATCGTCAGCGGAGCCACAGCGAATAAGGCGACCGAAGCTGCGCTGGCCGCGTACCCGGGTGGCGTCGTCGACCGTGTTGTCCAGCTGAGCAACGGCGAGTACGAGGTCCACTATATCGGCGTCAACTGGCCGCATCACATCTTCGTCAACCAGGCCTTCAAGGTCGTCGGCGCCAACTAGCCGCCGCACCTGGCCCCAGTCTGGTGTCGACAATCGGCGCCGAGATCGTGCACTGCCGCCGGCACTTCGCCGGCGACAGTGCACGATCAGCTGCTCAAGGACCTCGCCCCGTTCACCACCCAGCCTCTCGGCCAACGACCCGATCGTGTCGGTGATGCGGTCGTCGGTCTGGGAACAATGTTGTCGCCGGTAGCGCGGGATTCCCTCCCGCGTTTTGTGCGCGCGTCGGGACCGACGTGTCGTGCGATCACGCGATGCAGGTCTGAGGAGGCCGACTCAGATATGACAGACGGCGACCCTTGGCCGGTAGTCCGACCTGTGCACGACGGACACGCTCACGTTGCCCAACTCGACGTCGAGCTTGGGTAGGAGCTTGGTCAGCGCGCCGAGCGATTTCTTGAGCCATTCGCTCTCGCCGGGGTCGATCGTCAATCCGATGCCGCCGGCGAGGATGGCGTCGACCGTCGCCTGCTTGCATTGGACGATGCCGATCGATGAGCCGTTGGTGAGCCCGACGCTCGCGGTGAACGCGACGAACGGCCCTGCCTCCGCGACCTCGATGCCGACTCCCATCTGGATCTTCATCTGAGCGGCGAACACCAGCCCGTTCACGCCTTGCGAGACCCCCGCGATGGTCTCCACCGGGTTCTGCTTGATGCTGACGGACGGCTGCTCCAGCGAGAGTTTGCCCGCCGTCTTCACGAAGCCGAGCGGCCCGTCGATGGCGAGGCGGCCAGTCGAGGTCAGTGTCGCGTTGCGGGCGCTGAACGCGGTCTCGACAATGAACTTGAGCCGCACGCTCAACACGAAGGGCACCGGCTCGGACGGGATTTCGAAGTTCTGCTCGGCCGGCACTTCGATGCGCGCCTTCTTGTTCCCCTTGAGCCCGAGTTCGGAGCCGCCGGAGACGTCAACCTTGGCGCCGGTGATGCCGGTGACCTCGGTCCGGCTGCCCTCGGCGAGTTCTCCGCCCACCACGTGGATCTCGGAGCTGACGTGGGCGTCTTCGTACTCGATGGCGAAGGTGAGACCGAGGACCACGCCGCCGTGGTTGTATCCGACTTTGAGGTCGATGCTGCCGGCATTGGTGGCCTTCTGTGAACCGGCAAGTTCGACGGAGAATCCGCCGACGCTCAGCTCGGCACCGAGTCCCTTCGTCGGCGGCGGCAGCTCGGGTTCGGACCGCAATGCGGCCCAGTTGTGCGTAGTGCTCGACGACGGACTCGCCGACGTGCGGGCGGGCACGGTCGTGAGCCCGCCGACGCCGGGGAACGTCTGGACAGACGCCGCGTTCAGGTCCAGCGGGCCGTCAGCCTTGAGCACGCCGTCGCGCACGATCTCGCCGAGTTGGACGGGGCCGATCGTCACCGCCAGCGTGTCCCCGGCCGGCACCAACTGCACGACCCGACCGACTCCTCGGCTGGTGAGGAACATGACCTTGCCGACCGCCAGCTGGTCGGCATGCGGTGCCTGCGCGTCGATGGTCCAGGTGAGCGAATCGGCGCTGACCGACCGCACCGAACTTGCGCCCCCGCCCACCAGCACGACATCGGGTTGGTACGTCAGGCCCGCGGCCCGGTGCGGCGCCTTGCCGTAACGCTGCTCGGCCGCGGCAGTCGGCGGGCCGGCTGACGACTGCGCTGCGATGGTCGACCGCGGGTGGCCGTCGCTCGCCGACGACGTGCAGGCAGTCATCGCGACGAGTGTCCCGGCCAACGCGATGAGGACCCCTCGCCTCATCGCGGAACCCGCGAAAGGACGAGCTTGGTCACCGCGATCGCGGTGACCGGCTCGGTGGCGTCGTTGTGCAACCACGCACGGACCGACACGATCGTGCGGCCGGCGACGAGGTCCAGATCGTGACCCTGGATTTCGGCGACCGTCGTCTTCGGCAGACCCGCGACCGGCTTGGCGATGTGCTGGGTCAGCAACGACTTCAGGTAACCGACAAGGTCGGCCGGCGATCTCCTGGCGCGTTCGTAGCTGACCTCGACGACCGGCGAGCTGATGTCGGTGGCCGCGAAGTACCAGGTGCAGTGGTATTTCTTCGGCGCGTAGTGGCTGTAGGTCGACAGGCCCAGCAGGCCGGTGATCTGGCCGTTCGCGAGCGCCTCGAGCTCGGCCACCGAGATGATCGTGCAGGCGGGATTGGTGACCGCATCGCCGTTCATCGTGACGGGTTGGGCCGTCGGGGCGGACGGGGCGGGAGCCGCCGCGGTCGATGGCAACGAACTTGCGGGCACTGACACGGACGGGGTCGGTGGCGACACCGATCCATGCCCCGCCACCGAGCTACTGCATCCCGCGCCAGCGAGCGCGGCGGCGAGGACGAGTGCCATGGTGCTGGTCGGTCCGAAGCTCGGCGGGCGCATCAGAGCTCGCAGGTCCACGACATCGACCCGGATACCGACTTGCCGTCGGCCGACACAACATCAGAGAACACGAGGCTCCCGCCGCCGTCGCTGCGCACCGTCACGGTGGCCGTCGTTGATGGGCCGGAGCCGTAGGACACGTCATCGATGAGCAGCCCGCCGCTGGTATCGATGTCGAGCGGACCGTACGACCCGGCGCCGTGGTAGTGCCCAGCCTTCACCTCGGCGTCCACGAGAACGGCATGACCGCCGACCTTCTCGGCGCTGCCCCTCGGCACCGCGAAGTACGTGTTGCCCGCCGCGTTGGTGCGCCCGGCGACAACCTCGGCACAGCTCTTCGCGGGACCGGACGCCCCGAAAGCCGTCTCTGCCGTCGAACCGTGGATCCGGACCGCACCGGTGAAATCGATCGTGTCGCACAGCGGCGTCAGGGCTCCCACGTCACATCCGCCGGCAGCTGGCGGGACACTCGTGGTCGGCGCCACCGGTGACGATGCCGGCGCGGATGTCGCGGTAGCTGCGGGCGTGGACGCGGCCGGCGTCGAACCGCCAGAGCCGGAGCTGCACCCGGCCAGGCAGCACGCACTTGCGATGGCGAGCAGGAGTATGCGGACGGCTGTCATGTCGAGCCCTTTCACTGGATCGCTCGCCGATGCGAGCGCCGTGATCCACACGCTAGGAATGCCGGGCTCGCGGCGAATCAGGAGAAACCCTCGACATGGGCGCCGACGCCCTGCGGGCATATCCGACTGGTGCTGGCCGCTCTAGCGTGGCCGGGTGCCTTACTTCGTCGTCGAGCGCTACTGGCCAGGTGTCACGGCCGCAGACGTCGCAGCGCTCGCCGACCAGCTGCGACGGGCGGACGATCCGCGCACGGCGCGCACCGTGCGCTACCTGGGCAGCACGTTGCTCATCGACGACGACGTCGTGCAATGCCGGTTCGTGGGCGCGGACGTCCAGGCCGTGCGGCTCGCCAACGACGACGCGGGAATTCGCTATGACCGCATCCTGCAGGCGCTGGCCTATCCGCCCTGGGTACCGCCGAACCGGGCGCCGAGTTGGGCTCGCGACCCAACCCCGAGCTTGCGATAGATGCGGCTGAGGTTCGCCTCGACGGTCTTCGGCGACACGAACATCGCGTCGGCGACCTGCCGGTTGGTCATGCCTCGGGCGACGAGTTCGGCGACGCGACGCTCGGTCTCGGTGAGCTCGGCCGACGCGCCCGGCCGGATGTTCACGCGGGCGAGCTCGGCATCGGCCCGGACGATCCACAGCCGGGCGCCCATCGCGGCAAACTCGGCCCTCGCTTGGCTGAAGGCCTCACGGGCGAGCAGCTTGGCCTTCGCCCGGCGGTGCACCTGTCCCGCAGCCCACAGCGTCCGCGCCCGGTCGAAGCGCAACGGGATCGTCGCGTGGATGTCCAGCGCCACCGCCATGTGCTCCTGGGCGGTGTCGTCGTTGCCGCGGGCAGCGGAGAGCAGGCCGCGCCCGGTTGCGACTACGGCGCGAGCCGATGTGCGATCGGCTTGCTCGGCCTGCCCGGCCAATCGGTCGAGGAACCGCTCGGCCTCGGTCAACCGGCCGGTCGCGACCAAGACCTCGACGTGGTCGCGGTGAAACCGGCTGTACCCCGGCTCGTCCATTCCGATCGTGCGCAACAGCTCGTTCCAGGTGTCGAGGTGCGCGGCCGCGCGCGCGGTGTCCCCTTCTGACCACGCGAGGAACCCCAGCGCGCCGTGCGTTCGATGGCGCTCCCACAAGTCGCCGTCCGGATCGCGGAGTGCGAGATCCTCCTCCAGCAGGCGGCGGGACTGCGCGACGTTGCCCTCGTGGGCGGCGACAAGCCCGGTGATGTAATGCGCCTGGTCGATCTGCGACGCGAGCTCGGCGGATTCGGCTAGTGAGCGATGCCCGTCGGCGTAGCGTCGCGCGGCGGCGAAGTCTCCACGCCAGAGCTCGAGCTGCGGCAAGTGGGACAGGATGTAGGCGATTGAGGAGACATCGCCGGACGCCTCGGCCTCGGTGAGCAGGTCCTCGAACATTGCCGCGGAGGCGGTGAGGTCGTCGGCGTATTTGAGCAGGGCCGCGTATCCGGCGTCGGCACGGTCGGAGAGGCGCCGACCCGGGTGCTCCCGTTCGAGCTCGATTGCCCGCTGTTCCATCTCGTGGTCGAGACCGTATCCGGCCCTGAAGCGTGCCCCGGCGGCCTGACTGAGCGCTCCGGACAGCACGACCGGGTCGGGATCGACGGCGCTGTCGAGCAGCTGGACCGCTCGTGCGGCGTGCCGATGCGACAGCTTGATGTCGTCGTAGATGACGGCGGACAGCGTCAGATACGCCTCGGCGGCGATCACCGCGTCTTGCCCGGCCGCCGCCACCGCTTGCTCCAGCACGGGCACCGCAGCGTTCCAGCTCGTCGTCTCGACGAGAATTCCCGCCAGCCGGATCAGCGGTCGGGCGCGCTCGGGCCCCCCGGGGCAGGCCGCGACGGCTTCGCGCTGAGCGGCCTCCGCGGCGGCCGCGTCACCACCTTGTAGCAGGAGGTCGGCGAGCCGCTCACGACGAAGGACGGCCTCCGGTGATCCGAGCGGCGTGTGCGGCACGGCCAGCCGGACGAGCTCGGCAGCCGCTTCGACCGCCCCGCGGGCGGCGGCCTGCGCGGCGGCGTCATCGAGCACCAATGCGACGTCCGGCGCGGGAGTGGGGGTAGCGATCGCGAGATGCCGCGCGCGCTCAATCGGGTCCGCTGCCGTCCGGCTCAACCTGTGGTGCAGCGACATCCGGTCGTCCTCGGACAACACCGCGTAAGCCGCCGAGCCGAGCAGCGGGTGGGCGGGCACGACGAGGCCGCCGTGGACGGTGACGAGCCCGTCCGCACGGGCCTGGGCCAGCGCACCGGACTCAACGTCGGTGGCCAACAGTCGCCACGTGGCGGCGGCGGCGGCGACCAGTTGTCGGACGTCGGCGCGCGTCCGTTCGAGCCGGTCGGCGAGCAGGTCCTGCAACGTGTCGGGCAGGGCGAGCGGACGACCGGGCACGTCGTGGATCTCGCGGCGTTCGAGCGCGCGGGCGAGCTCGAGCGCGTACAACGGATTGCCCTGGCTCGTCTCGTGGATGCGGACCAGCGTCGGCCGGCCGAACGTGAGTCCGAGATGCTGGCGCAGCACTTGGAACAGCGCAGCCACGGACATTGGCCCCACCGTGAGTGTCGCCGGTGGGCCCGGGAACTCATCGATGACGCCCCACGCCTCATCGCGCGTCGTCGCCAGCACTCGGAGCGGCAACCGCTCCGGTCCCCGCCGTAGTGCGAACCGCAGGGCGCGCTTGGTGGTGGGGTCGAGCGCGGCAACGTCGTCGATGGCCAGGAGCACCGGCCCGGACTCGGCCAAGTCCGTGAGCAGCCCCGCGACCGCGGTGCCGACCGATCGCTCGTCCGGCGGTGGGCCAACCGGGTCGGCCCGCAGCGTCGCAACCGCCAGCGCGTGACGCTGGGGCGCCGGGAGCTTCCCGACGAGACGGTCGTCGCAGCCGGACAGCAGATCGGTGAGCCCGACCCATGGCAGCGCCGTCTCGGCGGCCGCGCACCGCGCGATCAGCACGCGCCATCCCGCGGTCTGCGCGGACTGCACGGCCCAGTCCCACAGTGCCGTCTTGCCGATACCGGCGAACCCGGTGAGCACCGTCGTGGTCAGCCCAGCCTCGGATCCGTCCAGACCCAGTCGCGACGTGAGCTGGCACTGCAGGTCGTCACGACCGATGAGCGGTCGGGTGTCACCCGGCCCGGTCATCACCGGATCGTAACTGCGAGTGCGCCTTCTTGGGGGTCCACGGCTTTGCGGCACCAGGGAGGCGCCGGGCGAATTCCCGTTGCTATGCGCCAGTTCAGTGGCCAGGCGACGCCCTCACCGCGCCGAGCCGTGTTGGCCGGCGTTCGGCCGTATCGACGGCGCTCGCTTGTGCACCGATGTGCCACTCGAGGACATCACCGTCGTGTCGAAGGCCATCTGGACCACCATGTTGGCGAACCCCTTCGACATGAAAGTGAGCACCCTCGGGTCGTTATTGCTGAGGTTGTCGCACCACCGGAACGGGTTGTCGACGCACCCTCCGTCGAAGCTCGGCACGTTCCCTTCGAAGTTCCCCAGGTACCCGCCGAACAGGTCGACATCGCCTTGGGTCTTGCAGCAGTCCTGGCCGGTCAGCACCCCGCTCGCGGGAATGCCGGCAGCGTTGAAGTTGAACGCATCCGTCCCGACCGGCGAGAACAGCTCGTGGTTGAGCCCGATGGAGTTGAAGTACTGGATCCCCTGGTCCCGGGCGACAGCCGACGGCTCATAGACCTGCGGTGGGAACTGTGTCGAGACGGTCCGACTGAACAGGTCAACCCCGGCCGGGTCGAGGACTCCGACGACATAATTCGGTGTCGCGGTCACGTCCGCGTCGAGGTCGTAGCCGATCTTGCTGAGCTCGCTCGGGCTGAGGTTGTCGACGTAGTACGAGGACCCCAACAGGCCCAGTTCCTCACCGCCGAACCAGATGAAACGCAACCTGTTGCGCGGATTAACTTTGCGCATCATCTGGGCGATGTCGAGGATCGTCGTGGAGCCGGATGCGTTGTCGAGCATGCCGGCGCCGTAGATCGCGTCGAGGTGCGCGTCGACGACCACGGTGTGGTTCGGGTCTCCGCCCTTGGAGTCGGCGATGACGTTGTAGTCGTCGGCGTTGGGGTTGACGACCGCCTTGATGTCGAGGTTCATCACCGGCAATGCGGTGCCGCCTTGAACCGCCTGGTTGTACCGGTTGAACAGGTCGTTGCCGGTCGCAAACGAGGTGAAGGCGACCGGGATCGTCGGGACGATCCGGTTGCCGGAGGCATCCGTCAGGCTGCCGTTGACCACACCCGTGCGGCCGGGGTTGCCCTCGTTGAAGATGATCACCCCGGATGCGCCGGCTGCTTGCGCGTTGAGGACCTTGGCGCCGAAGTTGCAGGTACCGCGCTGGATCAGCGCGACGCGGCCCGGTACGAAGCCGGTGAAGTCACTCGTCGTGCAGCCGCTGGACGAGCTGGGCGACGGGGTCGGCGGGATGACGATGCCGCCGGCCGGCTGAAGATCAGCCGTCGTGGTCCCGGTGCTCTGACCGGGGTTCCACTCGTCGGCGATCGTGTAGTCGTGGGAGGTCGGCGATACCTCGCGGAGCGTCGGGAGCCCCATGTACGCGAAGTAGAAGAACTTGTAGGTCTGGATCGTGACGTTGTATCCGGCTTGCCGCATCAGGTTGGCGACATAGTCCACTGCCGCCTTGTAGCCCGGCTCGCCGGAGTTCAGGGACGGGTGGCCGTCCGGCCCAGGATTGGCGTCGGCGATGGCCTGAAGGGCCTGCATGTGTCGCCAGAGATCCTCGGTCCGGATGCATGGCAACAGCTTGCCGGGCGTGTCGTTGACCCGGTTGGCGCAGCCAGGGGAACTGGGCGCTTGAGCGGCCGCGGCCAGCCGCGGTGCCGATGCCGGCCCGGCACCGGCCGGCGCCGTGGTCGCGAGAGCGACGGTGAGCGCTGCAACTGCGGCCGGTACCAGCCACCGAAGCGGCAACCGCCGTGGACGTCGTGACATTGGACCAACTCCCATCACAGACCGTGGCACCCCTGGAATTCGGTGCCAATCGACCCTATGAGCCAAACCGTGCCATATCGCCGAGAGCGTGGCTACTGATAGTGATCGCGATCTTGATATCGACAATGGCTGAGGGCTGGGCTACAGTCCGCACGCGACCGTGATCAACAAACAAGCTGATCACCGTTGCGGCTCCCCTTACCCGCCGCGCGTGCGGCGACTGCGCCATGAGAGGCGAACTGCGAAGTGATCAATACAGCTGACGAAGTCCCGCGCCGTCCCAGTCTGCGACGAGCGGCAACCCTGGCGACGGTGGCCTCCCTGGTAGCGGCGGGCGCCCTCGCGCTGAGCGCCCCGGCCAGTGCGGTCGCGTCGACCGTCTACGTCAGCCCCGGCGGGATCGACTCGCCGACGTGCGGCGGGGTCGACCAGAAGTGCCTGACGATCCAGCACGCGGTCGACCAGGCGAGCTCCGGCGACACGGTCCAGGTCTCGCCCGGCACCTACCACGAGGCCGTCACCATCACGAAGGGCGTGAACCTGCAGGGCTCTGGCGCCGCGAGCACCATCATCGACGGAACCGGCGTTGACCCCAGCAGCTCCGACTTCGGCTTGATCCACATCGGCACCACCGATGGCGACGTCACCATCGAAGGCTTCACGGTCGAAAACCCGTTCGTCAGCCTCCACGGGCCGTTCACCATCTCGGTGTGGGACCCGACCGCGGCTGACCACATCACGATCAGCCACAACACGATCCTCGGCACCGCCGCGGACCCGGACTACCTGATCAACGCCCCGCTGGGCATCGACAGCGCCAACACCTTCGCCGCGATGAC
This sequence comes from Pseudonocardiales bacterium, assembly GCA_032160665.1. Classification (GTDB taxonomy): domain Bacteria; phylum Actinomycetota; class Actinomycetes; order Mycobacteriales; family Jatrophihabitantaceae; genus Jatrophihabitans. The sequence continues at coordinate 8,105 of JAVHVH010000218.1, read as the reverse complement.
GGTCACCGACAACGACATCAGCGGCGTGTGGCAGGGCGTCCTGCTCGAGGGTCTGCACGGCGCCCTCGACGTCAGCCACAACCACATACACGACCTCACCCCGTACGACGATGGAACCAACAAATACCCGGCCGAGGGCGTCTACGTCCTCTCCGACAAGCAGAGCTCCGCAAGCGACCAGGACGTCACCGACAACACCTTCGACGGGTACAACGGCATCGGCATCGCCTACTCGGCCGGATACAACCTCGGCGGCTGCACCGAGACAGTGTGCGACGGGTCGGTCAGCGGCTCGATCACGGGCAACACCTTCGACCTCGCAGCCAATGCCCCCGGCTTCCTGACCAGCTCGGCGATCCGGCTTCGCGCCATCAACGCCGGTGACGCACTGAACCTCACGATGGGCGGGAACACCGGCGCGGTCGCCGCGCCGACCAAGACCATCGAGGAGACCCCGAACGCGGGCTCGATCACGATCACGCCGACCTCAACCCCGGACACGATCATCCCGAGCCCGACGCCGACGATCGATCAGGGTGCACCGGCTTCGGTCACCACCGGCGCGGCCCCTGTCGCTTTCCAGGGCACGGCCGTCAACCCGGTCGGTGGCGACGACATCGCGCACGCCCGCTACGACATCTCGCTCACCGGCACGTCGGGGCTCACCGCGTCCGACATCACCCTGCAGTACGAGACCAGCCCCGGTAACTACGCCACGGTGGGGCTGGATGGCACCGCGACCACCGGCGACGCGATCACCGGGTACTTCGGACCGTTCGGCGGCTTCCCGTTCCCGGCCAGCACCGAGCCGCTGGTGACCAACTTCAAGATCTCGGTCCCCTCGGCATCCGCGGCGACCGGCCCGCTCACGAGCACCGTCAGCCTCGACGAGGTGTCCTCGGGCTCTGGCAACCCCGTCATCAATACGCTTGCGACCGACACCCAGACGATCGACGTCGTCGCGAGCCTGCCGACGATCGCCGACCACGCGGACGCCACCCAGTCCGGCAAGCCGGTGACGGTCACGCTCCCCGACGCAGCCGGTGAGCACGGACCGTTCACCTACACCCACGGACCCGCTTCCCACGGGACGGTGACCGGATCCGGGCAGGCGCTGACCTACACCCCGGCCGCCGCGTTCGCCGGAACCGATCACTTCAGCTACACCGCGGAGGACGTCAACGGCGCCACGGTCACGGGCACCGAGACGGTGACCGTCACCCGCGCGGTGACGTCACTGGGTGCGAGTGTCTTGCCGGCCCAGCCGACCAGCGCCAACATCATCTCGGTGAAGGTCACAGTCACGACGACCGGCGACCCGACCGGCGGGACCGTCGGCATCACCAGCGGAAGCACCACCTACACCGGCACGGTCGTCAACAAGACCGCGACGATTCGGCTGCGCCGGTACACCGGCGGCGCACACCCGATCAGCATCGCATTTCACGGCACGACCTCGACCTTGACCTCGGCCGTCTCCAAGACGCTCACCGTGGCCAAGGTGAAGTCGACGCTCACGCTCCAACTCAACCCGGCCACCATCACCAACAAGACCACCGGGGCCAAGGCCACCGTCACGGTCGTCTCGGCGGGTGCGAGCACCGCCGGTGCGAAGATCACCATCAAGATCGGGACGCGGCTTCTCGGTTCGGGCACCGTGCGCGCCGGTAAGGCAGTCATCACGCTGCCTCACATTTTCGCCGGCCGCCACAGTCTGACCGTCAGCTACTCCGGCACGCCCACCTCCGCGGCGGCGACCAGGTCGTTCCCCATCGTCGTGAAGATGGTCTGACCCGGCCGTACGACAACCTCAACGCGGCGGGGCCCGGGGCAGCACGCGCCCCAGGCCCCGCCGCGTTGAGGCGATCCGTCGCGGCGGATCTGCTGGGCGCTGCCTAGGTGTTTCGAGCACGTTCACCCGATTACCGTCCTGTTAGATTTTTGTGTGATTAGATGTGGATGTCGTCGCGCTGGGTAGGCGGTGGCGATGCTGGGAGGGTTCCGAATGATTGACGTGCCGCGCCGCGCTGTGCTCTGTGCCAGCGTGGGTACGCTGGCTCTCGCCGCGATGGGGTTGGCGGCGCCGGCCGGTGCTGCGACTCCCTCGCTGCCCCGCCGAGCCCACTACGCGAAGTCGGTCGGTCGCACGTTCACCGCGACGCGCAACGGACGCAGCCACACGGTGAAGCTCGCGCACATCCGCGACGTCGCCGGCACCAGGTCGTCCTACCGGGATCGCTGCTTCAACCTCGTCTTCACTGTCGCGGGCACCAGCGAGCTGCCCGAGGGGATCTACACCGTGCGCCGACTGGGGGTCCCCACGCAGGCCCTCTTCCTGTCCCATTTGGGCGCCCCGCGAACGGTGCAAGCCCTAGTCAATCGGTCGGTCTGACGTGCTGGCCCAGGCCCGGCAGGTGACGCGACGCGCCGCCGCCCCGCACGACGATCCATACCTGCGTGCCCTGTTCGCCGACAGCCGCGACGACCTGATGCTTCTGCCGCCCGAGGTGCGGGATCCGTTGATCGACATGCAGTTCGAGGCCCAGCGCGGGCAGATCGCCGCCGCCCATCCTGACGCCGCCCACGAGGTACTGGTCGCGGACGGGGGCGACGTCGGCCGGCTGGTCGTGGCGTATTCGGCGGATGCGGCACACATCGTCGACATCACCATCGCGCGCGCCTACCGCCGGCAGGGCATAGCCAGCGCCGTGCTGCACGAGCTGCTCGCCACGGCCGGTAATCGAGCAGTCACGCTGCGTGTCTGGTCGGCCAATGCCCCCGCCCGCCGGCTCTACGAGCAAGTCGGGTTCGTCCCGCGCGGTACCGACGCGGGTTATGTCGCGATGGAGAGGCGGACGGCGCCGTGAGCATGCAGTACATCGGCGAGATCCGCATGTTCGGGGGCAGCTTCGCCCCGGTGGGCTGGATGTTGTGCGACGGCCAGATACTGCCGATCTCGCAGTACGAGGCTCTGTACACCCTCATCGGCACCACCTACGGCGGCGATGGTCAGGAGACGTTCGGGCTGCCGAACCTGATCAGCCGCATCCCCTTCCATCAGGGGCCGGCCCTCCCGTTCGGCCAGGTCGCCGGCGCCGAGTCGGTCGCTCTCAACAGCAGCCACTTGCCGTCGCACAGTCACACCGCCCGGGCGTCCAACGGCGCGGCGACATCGTCGACACCCGCCGGCAACGTGTGGGCCGGCTGGGGAGATGCTCCCTACGCGACCGACCTGCCGAACGTGCTCATGGATGCGGCGGCCGTCTCCAGCGTCGGCAACGGACTTCCGCATGAGAACCGCCCCCCGTTCCTGGTGTTGACCTTCATCATCGCCGTCGACGGCCTCTTCCCGAGCCTGGCCTGAGGGGTATCGATGACTGACCCATTCATCGGCGAGATCAGGATGTTCGGCTTCGCCGGCGTACCGCAGGGGTGGTCCCTGTGCAACGGCCAGACGATGCTCATCGCGCAGAACCAGCCGCTGTTCGCGCTGCTCGGTACTACGTACGGCGGCGACGGTCGGACGACCTTCTCCCTGCCCGATCTGCGTAACAGCGCACCCATGCATGTCGACCTGACCCCCGGCACCACCCACAACCTGGGCGAGAAGGCCGGCGAGGCGACGCACGTCCTGCTCCCGTCCAAGATGCCGGTGCACACGCATGTCGTCACCACTCGCACGACGGTCTCGACATCGTCGCCGAATGGCGCGTCCTGGGCCGCGCTGCCGCAACCGGCCTACGCGGCCACCGCCGACGTGGCGATGAGCGCCGCAGCGTTCAGCAACGCCGGCGCCAACCAACCGCACGAGAACATGCCGCCGCACCTGGTGATCAGCTTCGCGATCGCGACGGTCGGCATCTTCCCGTCGAGGAACTGAGGAGCTCCGAATGGATCCGTATCTCGGCGAGATCCGCGCGGTCGGCTTCAACTTCGCCCCGCGGGGTTGGGCGTTGTGCAACGGTCAGCTGCTGCCCATCATCCAGAACACCGCACTGTTCTCCATCATCGGCACCTTCTACGGCGGGGACGGGCAGACGACGTTCGCGCTACCCGACCTGCAGGGCCGGTTCCCGGCCGGCGCCGGCGCGACCGCCGGCCTCACGCCCTACCAGCTCGGTGAGTCAGACGGTGCGAGCACGGTGACCCTGACACCGGCGACCATGCCGCCGCACACCCACATCGCGCAAGCCGCACTGGAGCCCGGGACCGTCAACACGCCTGGCGGCGCGGTGTGGGCGCAGCCGCATTTCGGCCGCGCCGTCGATCAGGTCTACGCCACCAGCGGACCGGTGGCCCAGATGTCCCCGTCGATCCTTGCCGCCTCCGGCGGCAATGAGCCGCACAACAACCTGCCGCCCTACCTTGTGCTGACCTTCATCATCGCCATGGAAGGCGTCTTCCCGCCTCGTCCATGACTGCTGCCCGCAATCGCGTCGTGTCATCCGGCAGCCTCGCGATCCTCTTGCTCTCCGATCCGAGGACGGTTCGCCCCATGAATCACCCGAAGCGACGAATTGTCGCCACCATTGCCGGCCTCGGCCTCGTGCTCGGCGCCCAGGTTGCGCTCGGCCCGTCGCCGGCCGCGGCCGCCACCACCCTCGTCGTGTCGACGACGGCGGACATCGCCGTGAACGCCGGTGCGTGCGGTAACGCGGGGACCACCACGGCGCCCAGCCCACTGAGCCTGCGCGAGGCCACGTGCCTGGCCAACAACATCGGCGGCACGGTCACGATCACCATCCCGTCCGGTACCTACGTGCTCACCCACGGCGAGCTGCAGGTCGGCGTGCACGCCGGCCAGAACGTCACCCTGGATGGCACGACCGCGGCCACGACGACGATCAGCGCCGGCGGCGGCAGCCGGGTCCTCGATTTCGATCCGAATCTCGCCGGGGGCGTCGGGGGCACGGTGTCGGACCTGACGATCACCGGCGGAGTCGACAGCACCTTCGGCGGCGCCGGCATCATCGCCGGATCGGGCAGTACGGCGTCGGCCGACACGCTCGCGATCAGCAACAGCGTCATCACCGCGAACCACGCCAACAACGCCGGACCCACCATCACGAACCGTCCCGGCGGTGGCGTCCAGTTCATCGGCGGCACACTCACAATCAGCAATTCGACGATCAGCAACAACAGCTCGCTCAGCAGCCCCGGCTCGGGCGTCGCCTATGCCGGGACGGGGGCCACGGCCGGCGAGGCGCTGACCGTCACCAACACGACCTTCAGCGATAACAGCGCCACCAACACCAACGGCACCAGCATCACCAACGGCGGCGCCCTCGACATCCGCGGCGCGCCCACCACCCAGGCGGTGATCACCGGCTCGCGGTTCACGAACAACTCCGTCGTGGCCACGACCGGCGGCGCAGTCGGCGCCGCCATCCGGCACGAGAGCGGCGCGCTCACCGTCACCGGTTCCACCTTCACCGGCAACACGGTCAACGGCGGCGCCGCGCCACCGGCCGGCGGCGCGATCGAGGTCACGACCGGCACCGCGACGCTGCACTACAACCGCTTCGTCGGCAACACCGCCACCTCCGGCGCGGCCGTCGACGTCGGCAGCGGTGCCGGCGCGGTCGACGCGAGCGAGAACTGGTTCGGCTGCAACGCCGCGCCGAGCGTGTCCGGCTGCGACTCGGTCGCCGGATCGCTCGTCGTGTCGCCGCGGCTGGCGCTCACCACCACCGCCAACCCGTCGACCGTCTTCGGGCCGGGCGCGACCTCGACGATCACGGCGTCGCTGACCACCGACTCCCTCGGCGGCGCCGTCCCGTCCGCGAACCTCGCCGCCTTCAACGACCTGACCGTGGGGTGGAGCGACCCGCTGCCGAACGGAGCCACGGTCAACGGCGTCCTGGTGAGCACCCAGACCACGATCAGTTCCGGTCAGAGCTCGGTGACCTACGGGTCGCAGGGTTCGTCCGGGGTCGGCCATGTCGTGGCCACCCTCGACGGCGGTTCGTCGACGGTGCCGGTGACGGTGGACCGGGCGCCGGCCGTCACGCTGAACCCCAGCGATCAGGCCGTCCAGCCGGGCGACCCGGTGAGCTTCACGGCCGCCGGTACGGGTTTCCCGACGCCGACCGTGAAGTGGCAGCGCTCCGTCGACGGCGGCACCAACTTCACCGACATCGCGAGTGCGACCAGCACCACCTACTCGTTCACCGCCGCCGCCGCGGACAGCGGCAACCGGTACCGGGCGCTGTTCACCAACGTCACCGACATCAGCCGGACGGCGACGAGCACGGCGGCGACCCTGACCGTGCAGCAGCCGCCGTCGTTCACCAGCGCCACCACGGCCACGTTCGTCACCGGCACGGCGGGCAGCTTCACGATCACCACCTCCGGCCAGCCCACGGTCAGCGCGATCACCAAAACCGGATCGCTGCCCTCCGGGCTCGCCTTCACCGACAACGGCAACGGCACGGCGACGGTGGCCGGCACCCCGGCCGCCAACACCGGAGGCACCTATCCGCTGGGTCTGACGGCCGTCAACGGCGTCGCCCCGGCCGGCACCCAGAGCCTGGCCGTCCAGGTGAATCAGGCGCCCGCGGTCACCGGCAACCCGTCCGACCAGCTCGTCAACCCCGGCACCCCCGTCAGCTTCACCGCGGCCGCCACCGGGGTGCCGACGCCGACCGTCCAGTGGCAGCGCTCGACCGACGGCGGCAGCAGCTACTCGAACATCGCCGGAGCGACCAGCGCCACCTACTCATTCACCGCAACCTCCGCCGACAGCGGCAACCGCTACCGCGCCGTGTTCACCAACGTCGTGAGCACCGCGACGTCGACCGCAGCACTGCTGCAGGTCGGCAGCGCACCCGCGTTCACGAGCGAGAACGTCGCTACCTTCACGGTCGGCGTTGCGGGCAGCTTCGCCATCACGACCAGCGGCGTCCCGAGCGCGACCCTCAGCTCGGTCGGCACGGTGCCCGCCTGGCTCACGCTCGCCGACAACGGTGACGGCACCGCAACGCTGACCGGCACGCCGCCGGCCGGCAGCGGTGGCGCCTACACCTTCACCCTCAAGGCGGCGAACGGCTTCAGCCCGTCGGCGAGCCAGACCTTCACGCTCAGCGTGGACGAGTCGCCGACGATCACGAGCGCGGACAACGTGACGTTCACCGTGGGCAACGCCGGCACGTTCGCCGTCACCACGACGGCCGGCTTCCCGACGGCAACCGCGATCACCAAGTCCGGCGCGCTGCCCAGCGGCGTCACCCTGGTCGACAACCATGACGGCACCGCAACACTGGCCGGCACACCGTCGGCCGGCACCTCCGGGTCCTACCCGATCGTCGTCTCGGCCGCGGCAGTCGGCGGCCTCACGGCAGCGACGACGCAGAGCTTCACCCTGACGGTGCTCGGGCCGCCGACGATCACCAGCGCCGACCACGCCACGTTCGCGGTGGGCTCGGACGGCACCTTCACCGTGCAGACCACGCCCGGCAACCCGAATGCCACCACGCTCAGCACGACGGGGGCGCTGCCATCTGGCGTGACCTTCGTGGACAACGGCGACGGCTCGGCCACCCTTTCCGGAACGCCGGCGACCGGGACGGGCAACTCGTACCCGATCACAATCTTGGCCGAAAACAGCGCTACAAGTTCGACGCAGGTGTTCACCCTCACCGTGACCGATCTGCCGACGTTCGCGAGCGCCGACCATACGACCGTCACCGTGGGCACCAGCGCCACCTTCCCGATCAGCACCGTGCCCGGCTTCCCCGCGGCCACGGCGATGACCGAGTCCGGCACGCTGCCCGCCGGCCTCACCTTCACCGATCTCGGCGGCGGATCGGCGACGCTGTCGGGCACGCCGGCGGCTGGTAGTGGCGGGTCGTATGCGCTGACGCTGACCGCGACCAACTCCGCGGGTCACACCGACCAGTCGTTCGTTTTGACGGTGCACGAGTCGCCGGTGATCACCAGTCCCGACCACACCACGTTCACCGTCGGCAGCCCGGGCAGCTTCACCGTGACGACCGGGGTTGGTTACCCGGTGCCGCCGTCGTTGTCTGAGACCGGGTCACTGCCGAGCGGGGTGACGTTCACCGACAACGAGGACGGCACCGCGACGCTGGCCGGCACGCCGGCGG
>JAVHVH010000215.1:0-32499 GCA_032160665.1 Pseudonocardiales bacterium | reverse complement strand
TGTTCAAATTCTGGACGAAGTCGCCGGTCTAGCGCGGTTTCACAGGCGGCATGCACCAGGCTCGGCGCCATGATCACCCGCCGGGCCGTGCTCCTGGCCGGGCTGGGCGTCGCATTGGCCGGTTGTTCGAGTGACCGGCCGGTCGAGGGCACCAGCGTCACGGGCCGCTTCGTGTCGCGGCGCCGCGGCGGGGCCAGCACCGGCTGGACGATCCTCTACCCTCCGGGACACGATCGCGCCAAGCTCCCGGTCCTGGTCACCCTGCACGAACGCGGCGGCGACCACACCAGCTTCTACCGCATCCTGCACCTGGACGCGGTCCTGGCCGATGCGGTGGCCGCCGGCATGAACCCGTTCGCGATCGCCTCGGCCGACGGCGGCAACCACGAGTACTGGCATCCGCGCCGGGGCACTGATCCGGCCGGAATGGTCATTCACGAGTTCCTGCCACTGCTCGCCGACCACGGCCTCGACGTCCGCCGCATCGGGCTCATGGGATGGTCGATGGGCGGCTACGGCACGCTCTACCTCGCCACCGTGTTACGGCGGGCGCGGGTCGCGGTCGCGGTCGCCGAGAGCCCGGCCATCTGGCACCACAGTTACCAGAGCGTCGAGGGCGCGTTCGACGACGCGCGCGACTTCGACGAGCACGCAGTCTTCGGTAGGCAGCGCCTGCTCGCCGGCATCCCGTTGCGCGTCGACTGCGGCGCGAGCGACGGGTTCGCGCCGGTCACCCGCGATCTGCGCGCGAGCATCTCGCCCACACCCGCCGGGGGCATCGAGCCGGGAGGACACGACTCGGCCTACTGGCGGGCCCAGGCCCCCGCTCAGCTCGCGTTCGTGGGCCGCCACCTGGCGCGGTGAAACGGGCGAATCCGTGCCGCTGTCCTTGCCGCGGCGGGGCGGGCCCCCGATCCTCGGTCCATGACTCCCGACGAAGCCAAGACGGTCCTGGCCTCGGTGACTGACTCCGCCCACCTCAACCAGTGGGAGGACGTCGACCACCTGCTGCGGCCCGTGTACGACCAGAACCTGCTGACCGGAACCGATCAGGGCGACGCCGCGTACCTGCTCGGCGTCGCCTACCTGAACATGGGTGCTTGGGACGCCGCGCAGGGCTTCCTGGACGAGGCATCGACAACCGCAAGCCCGACGAACCAGGCCGACGTGGCGAAGCGGATGGCCGAGATCCGTCGGCACGACGCGGCCGCCGGCGCCGAGGTCGACGGTGTCGACCAGAGTGAATCCGCGGCAGTGCTGGCGGCCGCGGACGACGCCCTCGCGCGGGGGGACTACGACGACGCCTACGCCCGGTACTGGTCGGTGTACGACGGTCATCCCGACGCCGAGGCGCGGGCTAAGGGCGCGCTGGGAATTGCCACCGTGTTCGCGCATCGCGGCGAACTCACTGAGGCGACGCAGTACGCCCAGTACGTCGTCGGGACTGGTCACGCTGGACCGGCGGCCGGCGCCAACCAGCTACTCGCATGGATCAAGGACCAACAGGGTGCGCAGACGGCGATCGAGGACGGGACGACGGCCGACGAGTTCACGCACACCATGGACGCGGCCCGGTCCGCGTTCTTCGCCAACGACTACTCGCAGGCGCGCACGCTGTACCTGTCGATCATCGATTCGTCACAGATCGCGTCCACCGAGCACGCCAAGGCGGCCTTCAACGTGGGCATGGCCGAACTCTTCCTGGGGATGGAACCCGAAGCCCGCGAGCACTTCGAGTACGTGGTCTCGCAGGGCTACGGGGACGCGGCCGGAAAGGCGCAGAAACGTCTGGCTGCGCTGGACCGGCACGATCAGGCCGAGGCGCTCGTAGCCGAACTCGCCGACTGAGGCGGGCTACTCGGCGCCGACGGCCTCGAGGATCTCGTCGCTGACGTCGAAGTTGGCGTAGACGTTCTGTACGTCGTCGAGATCTTCGAGCGCATCGACGAGGCGCAACACCTTGCGGGCGCTGTCCTCGTCCAGCTCGATCTGCACCGTGGGCAGGAACGACGTGTCGGCCGAGTCGTAGTCGATCTTGGCCTCCTGCAGCGCCGTGCGGACCGGCACCAGGTCGGTCGCCTCGCTGATCACCTCGTAGGCGTCACCGATGTTGTTGACCTCTTCGGCGCCGGCGTCGAGCACGGCGGTCAGGACGTCATCCTCAGCCAGACCAGTGTCCGGCACGATGACCACGCCCTTGCGGTTGAACAGGTAGGACACCGAACCCGGGTCGGCCATCGAGCCGCCGTTGCGGGTCATCGCCGTGCGGACCTCCATCGCCGCGCGGTTGCGGTTATCGGTGAGGCACTCGATGAGCAGTGCGACGCCACTGGGCCCGTAACCCTCGTACATGATCGTCTGCCAGTCGGCCCCGCCGGCCTCGGCGCCGGAGCCGCGCTTGACCGCGCGCTCGATGTTGTCGATCGGGACGGACGTCTTGCGCGCCTTCTGGATGGCGTCGTACAACGTGGGGTTGCCGTCAGGGTCGCCGCCCCCGGTGCGCGCCGCGACCTCGATGTTCTTGATCAGCTTGGCGAAGAGCTTGCCCCGTTTGGCGTCCTTGGCGGCCTTCTGATGCTTGGTCGTCGCCCACTTGGAGTGGCCACTCACGTCCTGGTCCTCACCATCTCGCAGAAGTACGCGTGAATGCGTCCGTCACCCGTCAGTTCCGGGTGGAACGACGTCGCCAGCAGGTTGGCCTGACGCACCGCCACAATTCTACCGGCGTGCTCGCCGCCGCTGACGTGACCGATCGCCGTGGCGGCCGGGCCGACGTCCTGCACCCACGGGGCGCGGATGAACACGGCTCGCACCGGCTCGCCCTCGATCCCGTCGATAGCGAGGTCTTCCTCGAACGAGTCGACCTGCCGGCCGAAGGCGTTGCGGCGCACGGTCATGTCGATGCCGCCGAACGTCGCCTCGATCGGCGAGCCGCCCGCGTCGACCCGATCGGCCAGCAGGATCATGCCCGCGCACGAGCCGTAGACCGGCAGGCCGTCCTTGATCCGGGCCTGCAGCGGCTCGAACAGGTCGAAGATCCGAGCCAGCTTGACGATCGTGGTCGACTCGCCGCCCGGCAGGACCAGCCCGTCGACGCGCGCCAGTTCCTGCGGACGGCGCACCGTGACCGCATCGACCCCCGCCGACGTCAGGGCCCGCAGGTGCTCTCGGACGTCGCCCTGGACCGCGAAGACACCGACGGTCGGCGCCGGCACCTACCAGCCACGCTCGGCGAGTCGGTGCGGCTGCGCGATGTCCTCGACGTTGATGCCGACCATCGCCTCGCCGAGCCCGCGCGAGACCTTGGCGATGACGTCGGGATCGTCGAAGAACGTCGTCGCCTTGACGATCGCCTCGGCCCGCTGGGCCGGGTTGCCGGACTTGAAGATGCCCGAGCCCACGAACACGCCCTCGGCGCCGAGCTGCATCATCATCGCGGCGTCGGCCGGCGTGGCGATGCCGCCGGCGGTGAACAGCACGACGGGCAGCTTGCCGGCGCGGGCCACCTCGGCGACGAGTTCGTAGGGGGCCTGCAGCTCCTTGGCCGCGACGAACAGCTCGTCCTCGGGCAGGTTCTGGATGCGGCGGATCTCGGCGCGGATCGCCCGCATGTGCGTGGTGGCGTTCGAGACGTCTCCGGTGCCGGCCTCGCCCTTGGAGCGAATCATCGCCGCGCCCTCGGTGATCCGGCGCAGCGCCTCGCCCAGGTTGGTGGCCCCGCAGACGAAGGGGACCGTGAAGGCCCACTTGTCGATGTGGTTGGCGTAGTCGGCCGGCGTCAGCACCTCGGACTCGTCGACATAGTCCACGCCCAGTGACTGCAGCACCTGCGCCTCGACGAAGTGCCCGATCCGCGCCTTGGCCATCACCGGGATCGAGACGGTGTTGATGATCGACTCGATCATGTCGGGATCGCTCATCCGCGAGACGCCGCCCTGCGCCCGGATGTCGGCCGGCACCCGCTCGAGCGCCATCACCGCGACGGCGCCGGCGTCCTCGGCGACTTTGGCCTGCTCGGCCGTGACGACGTCCATGATGACGCCGCCCTTGAGCATCTCGGCCATTCCGCGCTTGACGCGGGCCGTTCCCACACTGTGCTGATCAGACATGGGTTCGAGTCTACGAGCCGGACGGGCCCCGGACGCCCGCCCGGGCCAGACCGCTGGGCATCCGGTGGCCTGCCGGGCGGCTCAGCCCGCGGTGGGGATCCCGTTCCGGATCAGCACCACCCACGTGTTGCCGGGCGCGAGCGGCAGGGGCTTGCCGTTGCTCAAGCGCAGCGTCGTACCCGCGCTGACCTTCGGCCGCGACCACGTGCCGTTGAGGCGCTTGCCCTGGCGGAAGACCGCCACGCCGCCCTTGCCGACGGTGTACGTGAACTGCGAGGGGTTGCCGTTGACATCGGTGTCCGCCGGGTGGGCGACGATACGGCAGCTCTGCACGATGACGTTGGTCGTGGTGACGAGGCGACCGTCGGCGGCCCGCTGCGGGACGCCGCCGATATACCGCACGTACTTCTTGAGCTTGGGGTGGTAGACGAACTCGACCGGCGTGCCGCTGGCGTAGGAGCCCGTGACGGCGGTGCGCACGTCGGTCCCGACATGGACGGGCAGGCCGGCGAGGCTCGGGTTGAACGTCCAACCGATGCTCTTGGGCCGGTTCGTCTTCGTCTTCTTGGCGACCTTGGCGAGGTTGAGCACCAAATTGATGTAGGTCGACGCGGCGCGGCTCACCCGTGAGTAGTACGCGGCCCCGGCGTCGTTGCTCCAGCTCGTGATGCCGGATTTGCGCACCCGCGGCAACGAGTCGTGCGCGCCGCCGGAGTACGCCTCGGTGATCTTCCCGAACTGCAGGAGCAGGTCCGGGTCGCTCGGGCGGGTGCTGCGGACGTAGCCGACGGTGGGCATGTGGGTCGCATAGATCGCAGCCAACCGGGTCAGACCGCCCTCGGCGGCCTCGATGTAGACGATGTCAGCCTGGTCGATGCCCACTTGGGGGCGCCCGGGCTCGGTGTCGTCCAGCTTTACGGCGATCACGGGATGGCGCGGCACCGGGCCGACCCCGGTGAGCGGATTCTTCGCCGGCGGCTTGGGCGCGGCCGAGGTCGAGGCCGACGATGTCGGTGTCGACTCCGACGCCGACTGCTTCGGCTTGCTGTTACCGGTGCACGCGGCGGTCCCCAGCAGGGCGGTCACCGCGAGCGACGCGGCGAAGACGCGGCGGGGACGGGACGGGCTGATCATGATCGATCCTCTTCCGTGGTGGTGTGGGACGGGCGCGCGGGCAGGGTGTCGTCGATGTCGAAGAACTGCGGCATGGCGCGCCGGCCGGCCATCCGGAACAGGCGGGGCATGCGCCGGGCGCGCAGTGCCCTAGTGTCTCGGACAGCATCATTGTAGAAACGCCGGGCGATGAGGACTCGCGCCGCCGCCTCCTGCAGTTCCTCAGCGGCGTCGCGGCGCAGCGGCCGGGGCAGTTCGGACAGGTCGGTCACCGCGCGCCCCACCGCGTTCTCGACGTCCTGGCGCTCGGCATCCGGCTGCCCGGGCGTCAGGGCCTTCTGGGCGATGGCGTCGTAGCCGGCCCGTAGGTCGTCCGGTACGCCGCTGTCCGGCGACTCGGCGACGTGGAGCAGGGCCGCCGCCCGACGGACGAGCTGGGCATCCAGCGCGGCCTGCGCGGCATCGATCCGGGCGTGGAGCCGGTCGAGCCGGGTCAGCGTGAACGTGATCCACATGGTCAGCAGGACGGCGATGATCACCGCGACCGCCAGCCAGCCAATGGGAAGCACGCCCGCCGACTCTAGGCGAGGCGGTCCGCGCCGCCGCGCAGCCGCGCCCGTTCCGAGCGCTCGTGACCCGGAATTAACTCACGACGCCGGCGCCGGCGATCGCGAGTTCGTACACCCGCAGGACGTCAGCGACGATGACCGACCAGTCGTACGGGGCCACCGCGGCGGCTCCCTTCGCGACGAGGTGCTCTCGGAGTACCGGGTCGTCCAGCACGTCGGCCAGCGCGGCGGCGAGCGCGGCGGGATCGCCGGTCGGGAACTGCCGACCCGCCGCCCCGCCGGCCAGGACGCGGCGGAAGGCGTCGATGTCGCTGGCCACGATCGCGGTCCGGGCCGCCATGGCCTCGAGCAGGATCACCCCGAAGCTTTCCTGGCCGGTATTCGGCGCGCAGTAGACGTCGATGCTGCGCAGCATCCGCGCCTTGTCCTGCTCGCTGACCTGACCGAGCAGGTCGAAGCGCTCGGCGAGCCCGCCGGGCAACCCGTCCATGAAGTCCTCGGCGTCCCCCCGTCCAACCACGAGCACCCGCAGGTCGGGTCGCTTAGGCGCGAGAATCTCGAGAGCATCGACGAGCACGTCCATCCCCTTGCGGGCCTCGTCGTATCGGCCGATGAATCCGATGGTGCCGCCCGGTCGCGGGTAGCCGTCGAGCGGCTCGGCGCTGGCGTAGTGGGCTATCGCAACGCCATTGGGGATCACGACCGCGTCCCCGCCCAGGTGCTCGACGATCACCTTGCGGGCGGCGGAGGAGACCGCGATCCGTCCGGTGATCTTCTCGAGGAACGGCTGCAGCACGGTGTCGAACATCGACAGGAAGCGGGAGCGGACGGTGGCGGCGTGGAAGGTCGCGACGAGCGGACCGTCGTGGATCATGCAGGTGAGCAGCGAAAGGCTGGGCGGAGCGGGCTCATGGACGTGCACGACATCGAACGCGCCGTCGCGCAGCCAGCGCCGCACGCGAGCGGCGGACACGACGCCGAATTGCACTCGGGCGACCGAACCGTTGTAGGGCACCGGGACCGCCTTGCCCGCGGCCACGACATACGGCGACAGCCCCGGGGTGTCTTCGTCGCCGGGCGCAAGGACGGACACAGTGTGCCCCAGCTCGATGAGTTTCTCGGCCAGGTCGCGAACGTGGGCCTGGACTCCGCCGGGGATGTCCCACGAGTAAGGGCAGACGATTCCGATTCGCATGCCGTCGTCCTAGCCGGCCGCGGCCGCGACGGTTTGGGCCGGCCGCGGAGCCAGATCCGCCAACCACAGCCTCTGCAGCATGTGCCAGTCGGCCGGGCGCTTGGCGATCTGGACCGCGAAATGGTCGGCCAGCGACTGGGTGCCGACGGCGACGCGGTCGCGCAGGCGTCCCTCGGGCAGCTGGATCGGCGCGCTGAACGTCACCCCCCAGCCGTCCGGGACGAAGTAGGGATACGCCGCGATCAGCGTCGCCCCAGTCTTGGCCGCCAGCAGCGCGGGACCGGCAGGCATCCGGGTCGGCTCCGCGAAGAAGTCGACCTCGATGCCGTTGCGGGACAGGTCGCGGTCGGCCAGCAAGCAGACGACGCCGTTGGCGCGGAGCCGTTCGGAGAGCACATCCATCGGCGAACGCTCGCCGCCGGTCAGCGCGATGACCTCCATGCCGATGCTCTCGCGATAGGCCACGAAGCGGTCGAAGAGCGACTCGGGCTTGAGCCGCTCGGCCACGGTGGTGAACGAGCCGTGCTCCTGGATCATCCAGAGCCCGGCGGCGTCCCAGTTACCGGAGTGCGGCAGCGCGAAGATGAGCCCCTTGCCCGCTTGCAGCGCGGCGACGACGTATTCCCCGCCCGTCAGGTTCGCCCGGGTGTTGTCGGCGATCGCCCGGTGGTTCATGCCCTCGAGCCGGAACGTCTCCATCCAGTACCGCGAGTAGGAGCGCAGCGCGTCTCCGACGAGCGCGTCCATCCGCAGCTCGGACATCGCCGGGCCGACGACGCGGCGCAGGTTCTTGCGCAACTGCCGGACTCCCCCGCCGTTGCGGACTGTGGCCGCGTCGGCGGCGGACCGGAACGCCCGCGCCGCGACGCCGCCGGGCATCGATTTCACGACGCCCCAGCCAGCGGCATACCCGAGACCGATCGCCCGCTCGCGGGTTCGCTCGAACATCAGCGCTCCGCCGCCTGCAACTCTTTGGACTGGCGATGGACGGTGCCGAGTCGCTGCCCCACGGTGATCGTCGAAGCCCCCACCAGCAGCCATAGCGCAACCGCCTGGACGTAGGGCACGTTGAACGGTCCGCCGGACAGCCCGGTGCCCACGAGCGCGATGATGAGCCGCTCAGTGCGCTCGGCGATGCCGACGTTGCAGGTGAATCCGACCGACTCGGCGCGGGCCCGGATGTAGGAGGTCACGGCGCCCAGCACCAGGCAGAGCAGCGCGGCCAGGAACATCCACCGCTGGCCGTGCAGGGCGAAGTACCAGGCGAGCGAGCCGAAGACGGCCGCGTCGGCGAAGCGGTCGCAGGTGGAATCGAGCACCGCGCCGAACTGCGACGTCCGCCCGCCCAGCCGGGCGACGATTCCGTCGAGCGCGTCGAGCATGACGAAGCCCCAGCACACGAGTGTGCCGGTCAGCCACCAGCCGCGGGTGAAGAACACGGCGGCGCCGCCCACCACCCCGACGGTGCCCACCACGGTGATGGCGTTGGGCGTGACGCCCAAGCGCACCAGGCGCGTCCCGATAGGGGTGAGCAGCCTGGTGAACAGGATGCGCAGGCGGGCGGTCCACACGCTGGGAGGCTGTCCGTTCCGAGGGTCGGGGCACTGGGCGGTTGATCCGTAGGGCGCCAACGATAGCCGCACCGCGCGCACCGATCTGCGGCGAGCGCTTGTCCGACGGGCGCGCTTGGGTGTCGAATGCCGGAGTCGGGGTACACGGCCGACAACCACTCGCCGGCGATGTGGAGAGGTGTGGGGATGTCGAAACAGAGGGCCGCCGCCCGGAGTACGACGGCCACGATCGACACCGCAGACAGACCCGAGAAGATCCGCAACATCGCCCTCGTCGGGCATTCCGGGGCGGGCAAGACGACCCTCGTCGAGTCGCTCTTGGCCGCGACCGGCACGATCGCCCGGCCGGGAACGATCGCCGACGGCAACACGGTCAGCGACCACGACCCGGTCGAGGTGGCGCAGCAGCGCTCGGTCGCGCTGTCGGTGTGCCCGCTCGTATGGGACGACGTGGTGATCAACCTGCTGGACACGCCCGGGTACCCCGACTTCACCGGGGAGCTTCGGGCCGGGCTACGCGCGGCGGACGGCGCGCTGTTCGTCGTCTCGGCCGCCGACGACATCGATCCGATCACCGTCTCGATGTGGGAGGAGTGCGCAGCCCTGCACACGCCGCGCGCGGTGGTCATCACCAAGCTGGACGCGCCGCGGGCGAACTACCCGGCCACCGTCGCCGCCTGCCAGCGGGTCTTCGGCGGTGCGGACGGGCAGGCCGTGCTGCCGCTCCACCTCCCGGTCGGCGAGTCCGGTCTGGTCGGTCTGCTCAGCCGAACGCGCTACGACTACGCGGGCGGGTTCCCGCCCACGGAGACGCCGGCCGACGACACCGACATCGACGAGCCGCGCGGCGCGCTGATCGAGGCGATCATCAATAACAGCGAGGACGAGACGCTCCTTGAGCGCTACATCTCCGGTGAGGAGATCGGCCTCGAGGTTTTGATCGACGATCTCGAGACCGCGGTCGCCCGCGCCACCTTCTATCCGGTGCTTCCGGTGTGCGCCGAAACCGGACTCGGCCTGGCCGAGCTGTTGGAAGTTCTCACCGGCGCGTTCCCCTCGCCGGTCGAACTGGACCTGCCGGAGTCGCTCGGGCTCTACGGCACCGACGCCAAGGCCGTCGAGTGCACTCCCGACGGCCCGCTGCTCGCCGAGGTGGTGCGCACGACCGTCGACCCCTATCTCGGCCGGCTGTCGGTCTTGCGGATCTTCTCGGGCACCCTCACGCCTGAGACGCCGATCCACATCTCCGGGCACGGCGGAGCCGAGCGTGGGCACCCCGACCACGACGCGGACGAGCGGGTGACCCAGATCTTCTCGCCGCTCGGGGCCACCCTGCGTCCAGTCGAGCGGGTCATCGCCGGCGACATCTGCGCGATCGGGCGGCTCGGCGTCGCCGAGACCGGGGACACGATCTCGGCTAAAGCGGCGCCCATGCTCATCGCGCCGTGGGAGATGCCCGAGCCGCTGCTGCCGATCGCCGTCGAGGCGGCTACCCGCGCGGACGAGGACGCGCTGGCGAAGGCGCTGGGACGCCTCACCGCAGGCGATCCCACGGTGCGGATCGAACGGCACGCCGACACCAACCAGCTCGTCCTGTGGTGCCTGGGCGAAGCGCACGCCGACGTCGTGCTGGAGCGGCTGCGGGCGACCGGCGCGCACGTCGACACCGTGCCGCTGCGGATCGGCCTGCACGAGACCTTCACCGCCGAGTCGCGCGGGCACGGACGGCTCGTCAAGCAGTCCGGCGGGCACGGGCAGTACGCGGTGTGCGACGTGATCGTGTCCCCGCTGCCGCGCGGATCTGGCATCGAATTCGCGGAGAAGGTCGTCGGCGGTGCCGTGCCGTCGCAGTTCATCAGCTCGGTCGAGAAGGGGGTGCGGACCCAGCTCGAGCACGGGCTGACGCAGGAGCGCATCCCGGTCGTGGACGTCCTGGTGACCCTCGTCGACGGCAAGTCGCACAGCGTCGACTCCTCCGACGCGGCGTTCCAGATGGCCGGCTCGCTGGCGGTGAAGGACGCCGCGGAAGCCGGCAACCTGACGCTGCTGGAGCCGCTGGCCGCCGTCGATATCACCGTCCCCGATACGCATGTCGGATCCGTCCTGTCGGACCTGTCCGGACGTCGCGGGCGGGTCACCGGCACCGAGCCCGATCCGTCGGCGATGGTGGGCATGGAGCGCACGGTCGTGCACGCCGAGATCCCGGACGCCGAGCTGGTGCGCTACGCGACGACGCTGCGGTCCGTCACCGCCGGGACGGGGCGGTTCAACCGGCGCTTCGCTCGCATGGAACTCGTGCCGCCGAACGTTGCCGCCTCACTGCGCTCGCCGACCGCCGGCTGAGCGCATCGGCTAGGTTCGGCGCAGTTCGGCGCGGGCGTCGACCGGGAGGGAGCGACGTGACCGATGCCGGCCCGCCTCCGGGGCGCGAGGGAGAACTTCTCGCGGGCGATCCGACCTACCCGCAGGGCTCGGACGCGGGCTACCCGGCGTACCCGGGCTACCCGCCCTACCCGCCCGCTGGCTATTACCCGGCCTACCCGGTGCCGGTGGAACGGGCGGCGCCGCTGCGCGGGCTGGCGATCGCGACGCAGGTGCTGCTCGGAGTGCAGCTGGCGGCCTACCTCGCACTGATCGTTGCGCTCGTCTACGAGCGCAACCTTGTCGGCCGGCTCGAGACCGACGCCGGTTCCGTCCAGCTCGGCGACCTACGCAACGCCGACGACGCGGTGGCCGCCATGTCGGTCGTCATTCTCCTGCTGCTGCTCGCCACGGCGGTCGTGTGGATCATCTGGTTCTACCGGGCTCGGGCCAACGTCGACACGTGGAACTCGCGGTACCAGCGCTTCTCGAAGGGCTGGGCGATCGGCGGCTGGCTGTGCCCGATCCTCAACTTGTGGATCCCCTACCAGATTGCGTGGGACGTCCTCGACGACAGCGAGCGGACGGAGTCGGGTCCGTCTGGGTGGCGCAACACCTATCCGTTGCTCACCGCCTGGTGGATCGGCTGGATCGCGGCGGTCGTCCTGAGCGCGATCATGTCCGTGCAGGGCGACCCGCAGACCGTCGAAGGCCTCTCCGGCTACCTCGTTCTGGAGATCGTGAACATCTGTCTGCGGATCGGCACGGGCGTGCTGGCGATCCTCGTCGTCGCCAGGATCACGGCCGCGCAGGCGGCGCGCATGCGGCGCGGCTGATTCCGTTCAGAGCCAGCTGCCCGGGCGGCTGACCTTCAACAGCGTCTCCGCGACACCCGCCTTGGCCTGCTCCTGGGCCTTGATCGCGATGATCGCCGAACCGCGCACGATGCAGCCGCTGCCCGGCGTCGTCTCGTGCAGCACGTCGGGCTGGGTCTCGGCGATCGCACGCCAGCGCCGGGCGACCCCGTTCGCGGCCGGGACGTCGGGCAGGTCGGAGCCGACCAGCACCCGGGTCCCGCTGACCAGTTCCAGCCAGACCTCGTGCAGCGCCATGCGGCCACCCTACGGGCGGCTACTCCTTGGGGAGCTTGAGCTTGGAGAGGTCGGGCATGTCCATGCCGGGCGGGAGGTTCGGCGGCAGCCCGCCGGCCCCCGGGAACCCGCCTGGCCCGCCCGGGAACCCACCAGGCAGCCCGCCGCCGTAGCCCGCGGGCATCCGCGGCTGGGTCGGACCGCGCCCTTGCTGGCTGTTCTTGCCCTTCTTGCCCTTGCGGGTGTTCTTCGACGACTTGGTCGCGCTGCGCTTGCGCATCCCCGGGATGCCCATATTGCCCATCTGGCCCATCATCTTGCGGGCCTCGAAGAAGCGGTCGACGAGCTGGTTGACCTCGCTGACCTTCACACCCGACCCGTTCGCGATCCGCAGCCGGCGCGAGCCATTGATGATCTTCGGGTTTTCCCGCTCGAGCGGGGTCATGCCGCGGATGATCGCCGCCGTCCGGTCGAGGTCCTTGTCGTCGACCTGCGCGAGCGCGTCCTTCATCTGGCCCATGCCGGGGAGCATGCCGAGCAGGTTGCCGATCGGACCCATCTTGCGGATGGCCTGCAGCTGGTCCAGGAAATCCTCGAGGGTGAACTTGTTCCCGGCCGCCAGCTTGGCGGCCATCGCCTGGGCCTCGTCCTCGTCGAAGTGCTGCTGGGCCTGCTCGATCAGCGTCAGCATGTCGCCCATGCCGAGGATGCGTGAGGCCATCCGGTCCGGGTGGAAGACGTCGAAGTCCTCGAGCTTTTCACCGTTGGACGCGAACATGATCGGTTGTCCGGTCACCTCGCGCACCGAAAGGGCCGCGCCACCGCGCGCGTCGCCGTCGAGCTTGGTGAGCACGACGCCGCTGAAGCCGACGCCGTCGCGGAAGGCCTCGGCGGTGTTCACCGCGTCCTGGCCGACCATCGCGTCGACGACGAAGAGGATCTCCTGCGGCTGGACGGCATCGCGGATGTCGGCGGCCTGCTGCATCATGTCGGCGTCGATGCCGAGGCGTCCGGCCGTGTCGACCACGACCATGTCGTGCTGGGCGCGGCGGGCGAAGTCGATCGAATCGCGGGCCACCTGCACCGGGTCCCCGATGCCGTTGCCCGGCTGCGGGGCGTAGGTCTGCACGCCGGCCCGCTCGCCCACGACCTGCAGCTGGTTCACCGCGTTCGGACGCTGCAGGTCGCAGGCGACCAGCAACGGCGTGTGGCCCTGATTGCGCAGCCAGAATGCGAGCTTGCCGGCCAGCGTCGTCTTTCCGGCGCCCTGCAGACCCGCGAGCATGATCACCGTCGGCGGCTGCTTGGCGTACTGCAGGCGACGGGTCTCGCCACCGAGAATGTGCACGAGCTCCTCGTTGACGATCTTGATGACCTGCTGCGCCGGGTTGAGCGCCTTGGAGACCTCCTCGCCGCGCGCACGTTCTTTCACCTTGGCGATGAACTGCCGCACGACCGGGAGCGCGACGTCCGCCTCGAGCAGCGCGATGCGGATCTCGCGGGCCGTCGCGTCGATGTCGGCATCGGACAGCCGTCCCTTGCCGCGCAGGTTCGTGAAGGCCGCGGTCAGACGGTCGGACAGCGTGTCGAACACGAGGGATCCTTCGCACAGACGGCGGGTGGTCGGACCTGCCCAGGGTACGTGCGTCGGGTGGCCCGAGGGCGCGCGGCCGCGATTTGGGTGGAGCTTAAGGGTTGCCCAAGCGACGGGCCCGAGAGTCAGGCCAACACCAACCACGACTCCAAGGAGCCCGCCATGAACGACCTCGCCACCACCGACACGATCGAAGCCCCGCGCCATCTCGGCCGCCGGCTCGCGATGCTGCTCGCCACCCTGGCCGCGTCGTTCACCGTCCTTCTCGGTTTCACGTCGTCACCCGCGGGCGCTGCCACCGGGTACTGGTACTCGCTCGCCGGCCACGGCAGCGCCGGCGGGTCGGCGATCATCGACCACAGCGACACCGGCTACTACACGAGTCACGCGAACGGCCGGGTGGTCCTGCGCCTGAACAACACCTGCGGCTACATCAAGTACGCGCCGTACGCGAACTTCGCCGCGGACGGCGGCTATAACAAGCTCGCCACCTACTGCGGTACGGGTTCGGTCACACTCGGCTGGAGCGACTCGTACCACCTCGCCTACGACGGGTTCAAGTTCCAGGTTTGCACGTCGAGCGGATGCGGCTCGGCCGGCTATATCCGCTTCTGGTGACCGCATGATCATCCGGCCCGGGCTGTCGAACGGCGACAGTCCGGGCCGATTGTTCACGTGGACCGACGTGGGCTCAGAGCAGGCCGCGCCCGCCGTCGACGTAGATGACCTGGCCGGTGACATAGCCGGCCTCCTCGCCGGCGAAGAACGCGACCGTGTTGGCGACGTCGTCCGGCACACCGCCCCGGCGCACCGGAACGGCCGAGGCAGTGGCCTCGCGCATGGCCTCGATGGTCGTGCCGATCCGCTCGGCCGTGGCCTTCGTCATGGCGGTCTCGATGAAGCCCGGTGCGATGGCATTGGCGGTCACGCCGAACGGGCCGAGCTCGATCGCCAGCGTCTTCGTCAGACCCTGCAGTCCAGCTTTAGCCGTCGAGTAGTTCGCCTGGCCACGGTTGCCCAGCGCCGACGTCGAGGACATGCACACGATCCGGCCGTACTTCGCTTCGACCATGTGCTTCTGCGCGATCTGGCTGCACAGGAAGGCGCCGCGCAGGTGGACCTCCATGACCAGCGTCCAGTCGTCGTCGGTCATCTTGAACAACAGATTGTCGCGCAGCACCCCGGCGTTGTTGACGAGGATGTGCAGCCCGCCGAATTCACCGGCAAGCGTGTCGACGGCCGCCTGCACCTGGTCGCGCTTGGACACGTCCGCCCCGAGGCCGATCGCCGACCCGCCCGCCTTCGAGATCTCGTCCGCGACGGCCTGCGCCGCGTCCTGCTGCAGATCGAGCACGCCGACCTTGGCACCGCCCGCGGCAAGGCGCGTCGCGACTGCGGCGCCGATGCCCTGGGCAGCTCCGGTGACGAGCGCGACGCGGTCCTGGACTCCTGGCATGTTGGGTTCTCCTTCTTAGGGGTTGTCGACGAGACGGCGCATGCCGGCGAGCCAGCGGTCGGGATTGGACGCCTTCTGGGCCCAGAACGTACCGACCTGTGGATGCGGCAGGATCAGGAACCGCTCCTCGGTGAGGCCGGCCATGACAGCGTCGGCCACCTGCTCAGCCGTGATGATCTCGCCGGACGCGGCCACGGCCTGCGCGCCGGGGTCGCCTGCGGCGAGCGGATCCATGAGCAGCGGTGTGGCGACACCCATCGGGCAAAGCACGCTGACGCCGATCCCCCGCGACCCGTACGTCACCGCCAACCATTCGGCCAGGGCGACCGCACCGTGCTTGGTGACGGCATAAGGGGCGTCGCCGGGCGAGGTGAGCAGCCCGGCGGCGGAGGCCGTGTTCAGCAGCCAGCCGTGGCCACGGTGCAGCATCGCGGGCAGCACCGCCCGGGCGGCGTAGACGTGCGCCATCAGGTTGATCTCGAAGGCGCGATGCCACTGGTCGTCCGGGTCCTCGAGTCCGACGCCGGTGGCGATGCCCGCGTTGGAGCAGAACAGGTCGATCTCACCGTCGCGAGCCAGCGTCCGGTCGACGAGGCCGTTGATCGCGGCGGCATCGGCGACGTCGACGCACTCGGCCACCCCGCCGATCTCGTCGGCGACGGCCTGGGCCGCGGTGAGATCTCGGTCGACCACGACGACGTTGCGCGCGCCCTCGGCCGCGAACCGACGCGACAGGGCGGCGCCGATACCGCTCGCGCCTCCGGTGACGACGACGATCGCGTTCGTGACGTCCACGTTCAGGCCACCGGTCCGAGGTCGCGCAGCAGGTCAAGGGTGGGCGGTCCGGCCGGGGTGGGCAGCAGCGCCAGCACCGGCGTCTGCACCCCAGCCGCGACGTAGGCCTGGACCTGCTCCCGACACTGCTGCGGGCTGCCGTGCAGGACAAGCTCATCGAGCACGCCGTCGGGGACCGCGGCCGCCGCGCCGGCCCGATCGCCCGCGGCCCACGCGTCATGCATCGGCTTGAGGGCCTCGCCGCGGCCGAGCCAGTCGTGGAACGCGGCGTAGGCGGGGACGGTCAGGTACGTCGAGATGAGCAGGCGGCCGATGTTGCGGGCGAACTCGGCATCCTCGGTGGGGCACACGAAGATGCGGGCCACGACCTCGGCGTCCTCGTTACCGATCGCGGCGACGCAGGTGGCCACGTCCGTGCTGGCCAGCCAGTTCAGAATCGCGCCGTCGGCCTCCCGGCCGGCCAGGCGCAACATCTGGGGACGGAGCGCGGCGAGGACGATCTTCGGCGGCGTCGGGGGCGGCTGCTCCAGCTTGAACCGCTTGATCGTGAACGAATCGAACTCACCGTCCACGCGATCGCCGGCGAGTGCGGTGCGCACCGCCCGCAGCACGTCGCGGCTGCGCCGATACGGCTCGGTGAACCGGATGCCGTTCCAGTTGCCCACGATCACCGGGCTGGACGCGCCGAGCCCGAGTACGAAGCGTCCCGGCGCCGCGGCTCCGAGCGCGGCCGCCGACATGGCGATGAGGGCCGGGCCGCGGGTGTAGACAGGCACGATCGCCGTGCCGAGGCGCAGCGTCGGTTCCCACGCCGCGGCCAGCGCGAGGGGCGTGAACGCGTCCGTTCCGTTCGTCTCAGCCGACCACACGTCGGTGTATCCCAGGTCCGGTAGCGCCCGGATGATCTCGGCGTGCTCGAGCAGCGGCACCCCGATCAGCGGGACGGTGAGCCCCCATCGGCTCATGTGCGCACCTCCAGTGCAGCGAGAACGAGGTCGGCGAGTTCGGCGGCAAGCTGTGCGGGCCGCTTGCGGCCGGTCAGCCGGTACCACAGCGGAAGTTCGTTGACGAAGCCGAAGATCGTGAAGGTCACCGTGTCAGCCGTGGCGACCGTGCTGAACTCGCCGGTCGCCTGGGCGTCGCGGACGAGGCGCTGCACGGTGTCGTGGTAGCGACGCCGCGCCGTGCGGTACTGCTCAGTGCGCTCATCGCCCAGGCGGTGCATCTCACGCCAGAACACCAGCGCCGGGCGGGCACTCGCGGCCGTCGTCTCGACGAGGTCGTGGATCAGCGCTCGCAGGGTGTCGGCCGCCGGCAGCCGCAGCGCGACAATCGCGTCCATGCCCTCGAGCTGACGCGATATCAGGTCGCCGTACACCTCGTAGAGCAGCGCCTCCTTGCTCGCGAAGTGATGGTAGAAGCCGCCCTTCGCCACCCCGGCCCGGGTGATCACCTGCGTGACACTCGTGCCGTCGTAGCCCTGCTGGGCGAACAGTTCCACCGCCGCGTCGAGCACCCGCGCGCGCAGGTCCGGCGTGCTCATTGCCGCGCGTATCGGCGCAGCTCGTCGCGGGCGACCGAGCGCAGGTGCACCTCGTCCGGCCCGTCGGCGAGGTGCAGCGTGCGCAGCTGGGCCCAGGAGGCAGCGAGCGGGACATCGGCCGAGACACCGGCCGCGCCGAACACCTGCACCGCCCGATCGAGCACGTACGACGCGGCCCGCGGCGCCGCCACCTTGATCGCGGCGATCTCGGTCCGGGCGTTCTTGGCGCCGACGGTGTCGATCATCCAGGCCGCTTTGAGCACCAGCAGTCGAGCCTGTTCGATCGCCAGCCGCGACTCGGCGATCCACTCCTGGACGACGCCGTGCCCGGCGATGGGCTGACCGAACGTGGAACGGGACGCGGCCCGGGCGCACATCAGCTCGAGCGCGCGTTCGGCCATTCCGAGCGCGCGCATGCAGTGGTGGATCCGGCCGGGACCGAGCCGAGCCTGCGCCATCATGAACCCACCGCCCTGCGGCCCCAGCAGGTTCTCGCGCGGCACTCGGACGTTGGCGTAGTCGATGACCCCATGTCCGCCGTGCGGCCCGTCGTCGTAGCCGTAGACGGTCGTCGAGCGCTCGATCGTCACACCCGGCGTGTCGAGCGGGACGAGGACCATCGAGTGCCGTGCGTACTTGCCGGCGTCCGGGTCGCTGACGCCCATGACGATGGCGACCTTGCACTCCGGACGCAGTGCGCCGGTGGACCACCACTTGCGGCCGTTGACGACGAAGCTGTCGCCGTCGGCGGTGATGGTGGTGGCGATGTTGGTCGCATCCGACGAGGCGACGGCGGGCTCGGTCATCGAGAAGCACGAACGGATCTCGGCGCGCAGCAGCGGCTCGAGCCACTCGCTGCGCTGCGCGTCGGTCGCGAACATGGCCAGCAGCTCCATGTTCCCGGTGTCGGGGGCCGAGCAGTTCATCGCCTCGGGCGCGATCGCGGCCGAACGTCCGGACAGCTCGGCGATCGGCGCGTAGTCGAGGACGGACAACGCCGCGCCGTGCTCGGCGTCGGGCAGGAACAGGTTCCAGAGCCCGCGTCGGCGGGCCTCGTCCTTGAGGCCGTCCAGCACCGCCGGAGTCCGGAACGGGTTCCCCGCCGCCCGGTTCGCCGCGGCCTGCTCTTCGAAGGTGTGCTCGGCGGGATAGACGAAGTCGTCGAGGAACGCCCGCACCTCCTGCTGGAGGACCTGCGAGCGCTCGCTGTGGGCGAAGTCCATTGCGATTCTCCTGGCGGTTGGGCGTCAGCGTCGGGCGAGGGCGGCGAGCGCGGCCTGCAGCAGCATGGGTACGGCGGCGCCGAAGTGGTCGAAACCTTCGCCGACCGTCTTGCCGGCGAGGTAACGGTGGTGGATGCCTTCGGCGACGACGGCCAGCTTGAAGTAGCCGAACCCGACATACCAGTCGAGGTGGGTGAGGTCGCGCGGCGAGCGTTCGCCGTACCGCGCGACCATCTGCTGGGCGGTCAGGAAACCGGCCTCCGGGCTCATCCGCGGCATGATCGTGTCGCCCTGCTGCGCGAGGTCCTGGTAGACGACGAGCAGCCCGACATCGGTGAGCGGATCGCCGAGCGTGGCCATCTCCCAATCGACCACCGCGGCGATGCGATCAAGCGGCGGGGCGAACATCACATTCGTCAGGCGGTAGTCCCCGTGCACGATCCCCGGCGCGGACTGCTCGGGCAGCGTGGTCATCAGCCGATCGAGCACCTCGGCGAGTTCGGCAAGCGGCCGGGTTTCGGACGCCTGCCACTGCTGGTGCCAGCGCCCGACGTTACGGGCCAGGAAGCCGTCGGGTCGGCCGAAGTCAGCCAGACCGACCGAGGCCGGGTCGACCTCGTGCAGCGCCACGAGGGTGTCCATGAGCAGCTCGCAGGTGCGCGTGGCGTGCGCGGGATCGAGCTCGGCCAGCCGCCTCGGCTTGTCGAGAACGACGCCGTCGACGAAGCCCATCAGGTAGAACGGCGCACCCAGCACGTCCTTGTCCGCGCAGAGCGCCACCGCATCGGCCACCGGGACGTCGGTGCCGGCCAGGGCGCTGATGACGCGGTACTCGCGGACCATGTCGTGGGCGGTGGGCAGCACGTGCGCGAGCGGCGGGCGGCGCAGGGCCCACGTCGTCGATCCGTCGGTGATGCGATAGGTCAGGTTGGACTTGCCACCGGCGATGACCTCGCCCGACAGCTCGCCCTGACGCAGGCCTGGGTGCTCGGCGTCCAGCCAACGACCGAGCGCGAGGATGTCCACTCCAGGCAGGTCCGCGGTCACCCGGCCGACCTTAGAGACCGACCAGTCGGTCGGTCAAGAGGACGGGACGGGGTCAGCCGACGGGCTCCGGGGCAACCGCCTTCCGGCGGGGCTCCTCGTGGCCGCGCGAGGGCTCGACGCGCAGCAGCTTGGCGACGCCGGCGGGCAGGTACCAGTTCCAGTTGCCGAACAGCGACACCAGTGAGGGCACGAGCAGCGAGCGAACGATCGTCGCGTCGAGCAGGATGCCGAAGCCCAGCCCGGTCGCGAGCGTCTTCAAATCGGTACCCGGCCCCGAGGCCAGCGCCGCGAACGCCAAGAACAGAATCAGCGCCGCACAGGTGACGAGGCGTCCGGTCCGGCCGACCCCCTCGATCACCGCGGCGTCGGTCGACCGGGCCCCGTCGTACTCCTCGCGGACCCGGGACAGGATGAACACCTCGTAGTCCATCGACAGGCCGAACAGGAACGCGAACACCATCAGCGGGATCCAGAACGTGACCGCGCCGGTGGCCTCGATGCCGAAGATCGCCGACGACCCGTGCCCGTCCTGCCAGAACAGCACCATCAGACCCAGCGTCGCGGACAGCGAGAGGATGTTCAACAAGACGGCCTTGAGCGGTAACAACAGCGATCGGAACGCCCGCACGAGGAGCAGGTAGGTGAGGAACGCGATGATGGCGAGCATCAGCGGGAAGTTGCCGTAGACCGCATGCAGGAAGTCGATCTGCGCGGCACCGAGACCGGTCACGCCGAGAACGCCGGCCATCCCCGCCACCTCGGTCTTGACCCGCTTCACCACCTCGACGCTCTTGGAATTGACGGTCTCGACGTCGGGTAGCAGCACGACGACGGTCTGGCCGTCGCGGTTGCTGGCCTGCCCGCTGGGCACCAGCGCCTGCGCGACGCCGTCGACCTTGGCGAGCTTGTCGGCCACCGTCTGGGCCTGATCGGTGCGCACCAGCACTTCGATCGGCGTCAGCGATCCGGTCGAGATGCCTCCGGTCTTCAGCGTTTGTAGTGCCTCGTAGGCCGGTCCGCTCTTGGCCAGTGACCCCGAGGACGCGAGGCCGATCTTGATTCCGAACAGCACCACGGTCAGGGCGCCCAACGCCGCGACGGCCGTGATCGCGGCGATCCACCGGCGCCGCACGACCATCGCCGCCCAGCGACTCCACGCGCGGCTCGCTCGGTTCTCGTGGCGGATCTTCGGCCAGTCGACCTTCGGTCCGATCCCGCCGAGGATGGCGGGCGTGAGGCTCAGCGTCGTCAGCACGCTCGCGAGCGGGATCAGCGCACCGCCGTACCCCATGCTGCGCATGAACGGCACCGGCAGCACGATGAGTGCCAGCAGGCCGATTGCGACGGTCACCCCGCTGAACACGACGGCCTTGCCGGCCGTCTCCATCGCGACCACCACCGCGTCGTGGTTCTCGCGGCCATGTTCTCGTTCCTCGCGCCATCGGGTGACCAGGAGCAGCGAGTAGTCGATGGCGACGCCTAGGCCGACCAGCGCGACGAGGAACTGCACGATGAACGACACGTCGGTCAGATACGTGATCGGCAGCAACATGATGAACGTCGCCAGAATCGAGGCCGCGGCGACGAGAAGCGGCAGGAAGGCCAGGAACGAGCCGAAGACGAAGGCCAGCACGGCCAGCGCACCCAGCGCCCCGAGCAGGGTCTCGCCCAGGACACCAGGACCACCCGAACCGCTGTCGCCCACGGCGAGCGGGTCTTCGCCGGTCACGCCCACGGTTGAACCAGGCGGCTTGGCGCTCTCGGCGGCCGCGCGGATCGGCTCGGTCAGCAGGGTGGCCGTCGGTGACGGGTTGAATCGGTAGAACACCAGGGCGTAGGCGGTGCGGTCGTCCTGCGCCGTCCGAAACGCCTTGTCGCCGGTGTTGGCCTCATCGACCACACGAAGCTGCTGACCGGGAATCTTCTCGATCGCCGCGAACGCGTGGGCCACCTCGCTCTCGTGACCGGTCAGCTTCTGCCCGGCCGGCATCGTGACCGTGACCAGGTACGGGTTGGTGTCACCCCCGTTGCCGAACAGCGTCTTGATCTTGTGCGCCGCTTCGGTGCCGGGTTGGCCGGGCAGCGAGAAGTCGACGGTCAGCCGGTTGGACACCTGCCCGGACGCGAAGACCCCGACAATGATGATCAATCCCCAGAATCCGACGACCCATTTCCGGTGTCGCAGGACGAACTCAGCCCAGCCGCGCACAACGCCTCCCATGCCCCCGATGTGGCGGCGAGTCTAGGGCAGCCCGGTGACAACGTGACGACCCATTTTCACGACTCGCTAGCCCACCGCCGCATGGAAGATCGAGCCCACCCCGAAAGTCACTCCCGCAGCGAGGATGCCGACCAGCAGCTGGCGAGTACCGGAGTACAGCGCGCCGCGGCTCGTGAACCGGGAAGCCCCGACCCCGGCCGCGAACAGCGCGATCACCGCAAGGACGGCGGAGATGACAATCGACTTGGCTCCGAACGCATACGGCAGCAACGGGATGAGCGCCCCGACGCTGAAGGCCGCCAGTGATGAGAACGCCGCGATCCAGGGGCTAGGCAACTGCTGCGGGTCGACTCCGAGTTCTTCCTGCGCGTGGATGAGCAGGGCCTGGTCCGGGTCACGGGACAGCTGCACGGCCACTTGGTGCGCGACGTCCGGGTCGACGCCCCGCGCGACGTACATCTGGGTGAGCTCGGCCAGTTCGGCTTCCGCGTTGTGCTTCAGCTCGTGCCGCTCGACGTCGAGCTCGGCATGGGTCGACTCGTTCTGGCTCTGCACCGAGACGTACTCGCCGGTAGCCATCGAGAAGGCGCCACCGACGAGGCCGGCCAGACCGGCGATAGCGACCTCGCTGGTGGCCGAGGCGGCTCCGGCGACGCCGGCGATGAGCGCGAAGTTCGAGACGAGCCCATCCATCATTCCGAAGACCGTCGGCCGCAGCCAGCCGCCGCTCACGTCGCGGTGCTCGTGGTGGATCTCCGGATTGGGGAGCTCGGGCAGGTCAGCGATCGCGTCCGCCATCAGCGCTCACCTCCTGGGGTTCTTCCTCTACCGGTCCGTCCTTTGCGTAATAGGGGCTGGCCTCGCGCTCGGCATGGAAGCCGCCGTGGGTGAGGAACCAGGCGAGCCCGCCCAGGAACACGACCAACGCCGTCCAGTCGTTGATCCGCAGTCCGAGGAAGTGGTTCGCATGATCGGTGCGCAGAGCCTCGATCCACGCCCGACCGGCGGTGTAGCCCATCACGTACAAGGCGAGGACGTTCCCCCGGCCGAGACGCAGTCGACGATCGATCAGTAACAGGCCGACCCCGATGGCGATGTCCCACAGCGACTCGTACAGGAAGGTCGGCTGATAGACGCCGCACACCTGCGCGCCGATCTTGCCGAAGGTGCACGCCTGCGCCTGGCCGTTGTCGAGGTCGTGGATCTGCAAGCCCCACGGCAGGGATGTGGGGCCGCCGTAGAGCTCGTTGTTGAACCAGTTGCCCCAGCGTCCGATCGCCTGCGCGAAGATCACGCCGGGAACCGCAGCATCGGCGAAGACCGCCAGCCGGATCTTGCGGCGCCGGCACCCGATCCACGCCCCCACCCCGCCGAGCGCGATCGCCCCCCAGATGCCGAGTCCCCCGTCCCAGATCTTGAGCGCGTTGACGGGGCTGGTGCCCGGCCGGCCGAGGAAGTACAGCTCCGGGTCGGACAGCACGTGATAGAGCCGTCCGCCGATGATGCCGAGCACGATCGCCCAGGCTGCGACGTCCCACACGTGGTCGGGATCTCCGCCGCGCTCGACCCACCGCCGCGTGGTCAGCCAGATGGCGACGAGGATGCCCACGATGATGCACAGCGCGTAGGCCCGGACGGGCAGTGGGCCCAGATGCCACACGCTGTGCGTCGGGCTGGGGATCGTGGCGAGGACCTGCACGCGTTCACGGTATCCGGCGCCGCGGTCCGAGGGACTCACTACGTTGGTTTGCATGACCGAGGACATACGTGCACTGGTGGTTCCCGAGAACGGCGGAGCGGACGTCCTGCAGGTGCAGACCCGGCCGCGGCCCGAGCCGGGACCGGGCGAATTGCTCGTCGAGGTGGCCGCGTCCGGGGTCAACTTCATCGACGTCTACCAGCGTGAGGGCGTCTACAAGATCGAGACGCCGTTCGTCTTGGGCATGGAATGTGCCGGACGCGTCCTCGCTCTCGGGCCGGGCGTCGAGGGATTCGCCGAGGGCGACGTCGTGGCGACCGCGAGCGGTTCGGCCACGCATGCCGGCATGACTGTGATCCGCGCCGCGGTGGCGGTACCGGTTCCCGACGCCGTCAGCGCGGACATCGCGGCCGCGGCGGCGCTGCAAGGCATAACGGCCCACTACCTCGTCAACTCCACCTATTCGGTACGCGACGGCGACGTGGTCCTGGTCCATGCCGCGGCCGGAGGTGTGGGGCAGCTGCTCGTCCAAATGGCGAAGGCCAAGGGCGCCCGCGTAATCGCGACGGTCGGCCGGGCCGAGAAGGTGGCGGTCGCAACGTCCGTAGGAGCCGACGACGTGATTCGCTACGACGAAGTGGACGACGTCGCCGCTGCGGTGCGCGACCTCGTCCCGAACGGCGTGCACGTCGTCTACGACGGGGTCGGCAAGGCGACCTTTGAAGCCTCGCTGGCGTCGCTGCGCCGCCGCGGCATGCTCGCGCTGTTCGGCGCGGCCAGCGGCCAGGTGCCGCCGTTCGACCTGCAGCGGCTCAATCCGCTCGGCTCGCTGTTCGTCACACGACCGACGCACGCGCACTACGTCGCGGAGCGCGAAGAGCTGTTGTGGCGATCAGGCGACATCTTCGCCGCGATCGCCGACGGCTCGCTGACCGTCGCGGTCGGCGGGCGCTACTCCCTCGAGGACGCGGCGCAGGCCTACCGCGATCTCGAAGGGCGGGCGACGACCGGCAAACTGCTTATTGTCCCCTAGATCGGGACTTGTCCGGATATGC
The DNA here is from genome assembly GCA_032160665.1 of Pseudonocardiales bacterium. Lineage (GTDB taxonomy): Bacteria > Actinomycetota > Actinomycetes > Mycobacteriales > Jatrophihabitantaceae > Jatrophihabitans. Next base: position 7,857 of record JAVHVH010000215.1, on the reverse strand, counting down.
CCGGCCAGGCGCCCGCTTCGCTAGTCGGCGGCGCGTCAGCGTCGACGGACGCCGGCGGCGAGATCCTCGGCAAGCGCTCGCACCGCAGCCACCCCGTCGGCGTCCGGGGAGTCAAGCAGGCGGCGCACAAACGCCGAACCGACGATGACCCCGTCGGCGAAGGCGGCGACCTGCGCCGCCTGCCCACCGTCGGACACCCCGAGGCCGACGCACACGGTCGCCTCGGGCGCGATCGCGCGCACCCGCCCGACCAGGGTGGCCGCCGCGTCGCCGACCGAGGTCCGCGCGCCCGTCACGCCCATCAGTGCGGTGGCGTAAACGAACCCGCGTGATGCCCGGGCAGTGTCGCCGATCCGACGGTCGGTCGAGGACGGGGCGACGAGAAAGATCCGGTCCAGGTTCTCGGCGTCACTGGCCGCGAGCCACTCGGCCGCTTCGTCCGGAATGAGGTCGGGAGTGATGGCGCCTGACCCGCCGGCCGCAGCGAGGTCGGCGGCGAACCGCTCGACGCCGTAGCGCTCGACCGGGTTCCAGTACGTCATGACGACGGCGGCCGCTCCCGCGTCCACGACCGCGGCGACCGCCTCGAACGCGTCGCGCAGGCCGACTCCGGCTCGCACGGCCGGCTCGGCCGCGGCCTGAATGGTGGGCCCGTCCATCACCGGGTCGCTGTACGGCACCCCGACCTCGACGATGTCGACGCCGCCCTCGACCATCGCCCGCATCGCCTCGATCGAGACCGCGACGCTGGGGTAGCCGACCGGAAGGTAGCCGATCAAGGCGGCGCGCCCGTCGGCCTTCGCCTTGGCGAGCACGTCGGTCAATGCGCTCACGGCCGGCCTCGCTTCGTTCGGCTCGGCCGGCTAAGCCGGCTGCCCACAGTTCGCTCGCACGCTTCGCTCACAGGTCGGCCAGGCCGAAATAGCGGGCCGCAGTCTCGACGTCCTTGTCGCCGCGGCCGGACAGATTGACCAGGATCACGGCGTCCGGCCCGAGTTCGCGGCCGAGGATCAGCGAGCCGGCCAGGGCATGCGCGGATTCGATTGCCGGGATGATGCCCTCGGTGCGCGAGAGCAGCGAGAACGCCTCCATGGCCTGGGCGTCGGTGATCGGGCGGTACTCGGCGCGGCCGATGTCGTGCAGGTAGGAGTGCTCCGGTCCGACGCCCGGATAGTCCAGTCCGGCCGAGATGGAGTGCGACTCGATCGTCTGCCCGTTCTCGTCCTGCAGCAGGTAGGACCGCGCGCCATGCAGCACGCCGGGCAGGCCGCCGGTGATCGAGGCGGCATGCCGGCCGGTCTCGACGCCGTCCCCACCCGCCTCGAAGCCGACCAGCCGCACGGCCTCGTCGGGCACGAACGCCGTGAAGATCCCGATCGCGTTGGAGCCGCCGCCGACGCAGGCGGTGACCGCGTCCGGGAGCCGGCCGCAGCGCTCGAGCACCTGCACCCGGGCCTCGTCGCCGATCACCCGCTGGTACTCGCGCACCATGAGCGGGAACGGATGCGGCCCGGCGACCGTACCGAACACGTAGTTGGTCGTCTCGACGTTGGCGACCCAGTCCCGCATGGCTTCGTTGATCGCGTCCTTGAGGGTGCGCGAGCCCGTGGTGACCGGGATGACCTCGGCACCGAGCAGGCGCATCCGGACCACGTTCAACGCTTGCCGCCGGGTGTCCTCCTCGCCCATGTAGACGACGCAGTCAAGCCCGAGCAGCGCCGCGGCGGTCGCCGTTGCCACGCCGTGCTGGCCCGCGCCGGTCTCGGCGATCACGCGCTTCTTGCCGATGCGCTGGGTGAGCAGTGCCTGGCCCAGGACATTGTTGATCTTGTGCGAGCCGGTGTGATTGAGGTCCTCACGCTTGAGCAGGATGCGCGCTCCGCCCGCGTGCTCGCTGAACTTCGCGACGTCGGTGAGCGGGGACGGCCGACCGGTGTAATCGCGCTGCAGGCGCTGCAGTTCGGCGCGAAAGGCCGGATCGGCTTGGGTCTCGTGGAACGCCGCGGTGAGGTCGTCGATCGCGGCGACGAGCGCCTCGGGAACGAACCGGCCGCCGTAGCGGCCGAAATGGCCGGTCTGATCGGGAACGATGTCAGCGGACATGCGGATTCCTGACCACGATCCCCAGCCTACAAGGGGCGCCATCACGTAGTGTCTGAGCCTCTGTCGGTCATCGACTGCGAGGACTGCGTTGTCCGATCCGAGCGTCGCCACGCCGCGGTGGTTCTCCGCCCACGGCGACGAGCACGCAGCCTGGTACATCGACCGGTTCCGGCGCATGGCGGCCGAGGGGGTCGACCTGGACGGTGAGGCGCGTTTCGTCGACACGCTTCTGGCGCGGAACTCACGGATCCTCGATGCCGGGTGTGGGCCGGGCCGGGTCGGTGCGGCGCTGCACGCCCGCGGGCACACCGTGGTCGGGGTCGATGTCGACCCGGCGCTGATCGAGGCGGCGAAGGCGGACCATCCGGGACCGCGTTGGCTCGTCGGTGACCTGGCCCGCTTGGCGCTGGACGAGGAGCCGTTCGATGCGGCCGTGCTCGCGGGGAACGTCCTCGTCTTCGTCGCGCCGGGAAGCGAGGGGCAGGTGCTGCAACGGGTCGCCGCCCACCTGCGTCCGGACGGCGTGGTCGCGGCGGGCTTCACGACGGCGCGCGAGTACCAGGTCGCCGAGTTCGACCGAGATTGCGCGGCGGCTGGACTCACGCTCGAGCACCGGTTCGCGACGTGGGACCTGCGCCCATGGCACGACGACGCCGAGTGGGTGGTCAGTGTCCTACGCCGGGACGGCCCGTGAGGTCCTGGGCCTACGGTGGACGGAGGTCCGGCCAAGACCGTGCCGGCGCGGCCACAATCGGGGTGTCCGCGCTTCGGTCTCACACCGCGTCGGGCGGGCCATCGGACGGATCGGCGATCCAGTCGTCGATCTCGCGCCATCCTCGGGGCAGACGCGGCTGCGGGGCGGTGCGGAATTGGGCCACGCGCACGTCCCATTGACTGCGGCGCCGCTGGTAGTCGCGAACCGTACGGTTGCGGCGGAAGGTTTCGGGCGGACGCGCCAGACCCAGACCATCGGCCCACCAGTCTCCGAAGACGGGATCGAGGATCGTGTCGAGGTGCGCCGGGTAGCGCCGTCCGGCACCATCGGCGACGTCCTGCCAGACCTCCAACGGCACGACGAGGCGGCCTTCGACATCAACGACGACGAGTTGGTAGTTGGCCGCGTTCAGGATGCGCTGCAGCGTCGGCAGCGACGGCGTCATCGCGCCTGTCTCGATCCGTGCCACGGCGGCGGCGCTGACCTTCGCGTACTTGGCCAGCTCACGCTGGCTGAAGTCGGCACTGCGGCGCACGCGTCGCACGATCGAGGACAAGGGATAGGACCCTAGGACGAAGCCGGCACCGTCGCGCATGTCGCCGACGCTGGCACACCGCGAATCCCCGATCCATACGTGCCGAGAATCTGTGGACGGCGGTGCCGGTTGTCCACAACGGAGCCGGCGACCATGCAGTAGTCGCGCTCCTTTGCTCTGCTAACCGTGGCTACGCAGCCGCTCACTCCAGGTGAGCAGAGCAAAGGAACGCGGATGAGTGCTGGTTGCTCCGGGGTCGGGCTCGGGTGGTCCCGCCGGATTGGGTCAGTCAGCGGGAGGGACGCGGCGTGGCGGGGTGGGCGCCCGCAGTGACCAGCTCAGCCACAGCGTGCCTCGGGTCGGAACCCGTCACGAGACTCTCGCCCACCAGCACCGCATCGGCCCCTGCCGCCGCGTACTCGATCAGGTCGAGCGGGCCGCGCACGCCCGACTCGGCGATCTTCACGATCTCGCTGGGCAAGCCGGGGGCAATGCGCTCGAACGTCGATCGGTCGACGTCGAGAGTGCGTAGGTCGCGGGCGTTCACGCCGATCACCCGGGCGCCGGCGTCGAGCGCCCGCGACGCCTCGTCCTCGGTGTGCACCTCGACCAGAGCGGTCATGCCGAGCGACTCGATCCGTTCGCGCAGGCCGATCAGCGCGTTCTGCTCGAGTGCGGCCACGATCAGCAGCACGACGTCCGCGCCGTGCGCGCGTGCCTCGTGCACCTGGTAGGACCCGACCACGAAATCCTTGCGCAGCACGGGAATCTGCACCGCGGCGCGAACGGCGTCGAGGTCGTCGAGCGATCCACCGAAACGTCGCTGCTCGGTGAGAACGCTAATCATCCGGGCGCCGCCGGACTGGTACTGCGTCGCTAACGCGGCCGGGTCACCGATTGAGGCCAGCTGGCCCTTGGACGGGCTGCGCCGCTTGACCTCGGCGATGACGCCCACACCGGGCGCCCGCAGCGCCGCGAGGCCGTCACGCGCCGGACGGGCGGCGGCGGCAAGTTCCTTCACCGCGTCCAACGACAGGGCTTCCTGACGGGTCGCGACGTCCTCGCGGACCCCCGCGATGATCTCGTCCAGAACGCTCGCCACCGGATCGGCCTCCCGTCAACATGCTGCGCCGGTGCGCACTCCGAGGGTAACCGCGACCGATCACGACCGACCCGTGGGGTCCTCCCCGCGGTCCAGCGCGGTCCACAACGACGCGGCGGCCCTGGCCTGCTCGGCCTCGCGGTCGGGCTGCGCCTCGTAGCGCGCCGACATCACCTGCCAGCGATGCCCGCGCCAAACGATCAACGCCCCGGCCACCGCAACCAGGACCCCGCAGAATAACGACAACACCGGCCAGACCGAATGCACCGCAACCCGCGGCACCACCGCGTCCGCGCTGACGGTCGGGTGGTGGTCGGTGACCAGGGTTCGCGCCCGCGCCGCGCTCACCGCGTGCACCGAGACGAGCGCGCGCCACACCAGTCCGACGCCGGCGAGCGCCAGCACCGCACCGACGACGCGCCGCCCGATGCCGCGCGTCGCGAGCACCGCCACCACGCCCGCCAGCGCCACCAGGCCGAGTGCGGTCGACGCCGCGTCGATCGTGCGGCCGGACAGGCCGAGCACGTCGGCCCGCAGCGGTGACGGACGCGGAGTCGTCACGGTCTGCCACGCCCGCGACGAGATCAGCAGCGCGCCGCCGGCACCGAGCAGGTCCAGCACCAACGCCGCCGCGAAGGCCACGTTGCGTCTCACGGCCTAGCCTCGCTCACGTGACGGTGCGCAGGGTCTCGGCCGTGGCGATCGCCTGCAGGACGGCGCGGGCCTTGTTGCGGGTCTCTTGCTCTTCGTGCGCCGGGATGCTGTCGGCGACGATGCCCGCCGCCGCTTGGACGTAGGCCTTCCCGTCGCGCATGACCGCCGTGCGGATCGCGATCGCCACGTCCAGATCGCCGGCGGCGTCGAGGTACCCGACCGCGCCGCCGTACACGTTGCGGCGTACCGGCTCCAACTCGTCGATCAGCTCCATCGCCCGGACCTTGGGTGCGCCGGTGAGCGTGCCGGCCGGGAAGGTCGCGGTCAGGACGTCGAACGCGTCCATGCCGTCGGCGACCTTCGACTCGACCGTCGACACGATGTGCCAGACGTGGCTGTAGCGCTCGACGGCCCCGAACTCGACGACCTGCACGGATCCGGGCGACGAGATCCGGCCCAGGTCGTTGCGGGCCAGGTCGACGAGCATGACGTGCTCGGCCTGCTCCTTGGGATCGCTGACCAGCTCGGCCGCGAGCGCGGCGTCCTGCTCGGCGGTCTCGCCCCGCCGGCGGGTCCCGGCGATCGGGTGCAACACCGCGCGCTCGCCGGTGACGGTGACCAGCGCCTCGGGGCTGCAGCCCACGATGTCGACGTCGGCCGTGCGCAGGAAGTACATGTACGGCGACGGGTTGAGGGTGCGCAGCACGCGGTAGACGTCGAGTGGGTCGGCGTCGGTCTCGGCGACGAAGCGCTGGCCGACCTGGATCTGGAATACCTCGCCCGCGCGAACCGCTTCCAGGGCCTGCTCGACCGCCGGCTCGTACTCCCCCGGCGGCGTGCGGGAGACCGCTTCCTTGGGCGGCGCCGGAGAGATCACCGCGACCGTCGGCTCGGACGGGGTCGCGAGCGCCGTCTGCATCGTGTCCAGGCGGCGCACCGCGTCGGTGTACGCGTCGTCGATCTCGAGCGCGGACATGTCTGGCCGCAGCACCGCGTTCGCGATCAGGACCACCGTGCACTCGTGATGGTCTACCGCGGCGAGGTCGGTGACGAGAAGCATCGTCAGCTCGGGCAGACCGAGCTCGTCGACGGCCTTGTCCGGCAGTCGCTCGATGCGGCGCACGACGTCATAGCCGAGGTAGCCGACGAACCCGCCCGTCAGCGGCGGCAGCCCCGGCAGTCTCGGGCCCTTCATCGCCCGCCACGACGCACCGAGCGCGGCGAGCGGATCCCCCGACGTCGGCAGACCGGTCGGCACGTCCCCCGTCCACGAGGCCTCGCCGTCGACGACGGACAGGCAGGCCACCGCATTGACTCCGACGAACGACCACCGCGAGAAGGACGCCCCGGGCTCGGCCGATTCGAGCAGGAAGGTACCCGGCCGCCCGGCGGCGAGCTTGCGGTACACGCCGACTGGCGTCTCGGCGTCGGCGAACAGCGTGCGGGTGATCGGTACCAGCCGGTGCGTCGCGGCCAACCCGTCGAGGTCGGCGCGCCCGATCGCCGTTGTCATCGGCCGACCGGCAGGGCGCCGGCGTCGAAGCAGGTGTCCGCGCCGGTGTGGCAGGCCGGGCCGTGTTGATCGACCCGCACGAGCAACGAGTCGCCGTCGCAGTCCAGTGCCACCGTCTTGACGTGCTGCACGTTCCCGGAGGTCTCGCCCTTGACCCAGTACGCCGCACGAGAGCGGGACCAGTAGGTGGCGCGGCCGGTCGTCAAGGTCCGATGCAGCGCCTCGTCGTCCATCCAACCGACCATGAGCACGTCGCCGGTGTCGTACTGCTGGACAACGGCGACCACGAGCCCGGCGGCGTCACGCTTGAGGCGCGCGGCCACGGCCGGGTCGAGGTCGGACGGAGCGCGCGGTTCCATGGCGTCGATTGTGCCGAACGGCGCCTAATCGCCTGCGGGTAGCCAGACTGTCACGGTACTGCCCGACTCGACGGTGCTGTCGAAGCGAACCGTCCCGCCGTGCGCGTGCACGATCGCGGCGACGATCGACAGGCCGAGCCCGGTGCCGCCGCGCGCCCGGGTGCGGGCCTTGTCCGCGCGCCAGAAGCGTTCGAAGACCTGGGCGGCCTCGTCGGGCGGCAGACCGGGTCCGCCGTCGGCGACTTGGATCGTCACCCCAGGGCCGTCCGACGCGGCGCGGACGAGGATCGGCCGGCCGACCGCGGTGTGCACAGCGGCATTGGTGACGAGATTGCGGACGACGCGCAGCAGTTGGTCGCGATCCCCCGATATTGACGGTCCCGGCTCGGCCTCGACGTCGATGCGTCGATCCGGGAACGCCGCCCGCGAACCCAGCACCGCGTCCTCCACCAGATCAGCGACGTCCACGGGCGCCCGATCGGCGGTGTGCGCGCTCGCATCCGCATCGCCGCGGGCCAGCAGCAACAGGTCGTCGACCAAGCGCGACATCCGGGTGCCTTCGGACTCAATGCGGTCGAGGTTGTCCTCGGCCGGGTTGCCCACCGCGCGTTGCATCCGGGCCAGCTCGGCGTAGCCGCGGATCGACGTCAGGGGGGTACGCAACTCGTGCGAGGCATCGGCCAGGAACTGGCGCATCCGCCACTCGCTCTCCAGCCGGGCGGCGAATTGGGTTTCGACGGCCCCGAGCAGGGTGTTCATCGCCTGCGCGAGCTGGCCGACCTCGGTCCCTTCCTCGACGACTGGCACGCGTCGGTCCAGCCCCGCGCCCTCGGGCGACAGTTCGGCCGCTACCTCCTGCACCGTGCCGGTGACGCG
>JAVHVH010000204.1:0-3496 GCA_032160665.1 Pseudonocardiales bacterium | reverse complement strand
GGCCTGCGCCTGCTGCCGTTGACGGTGCTCGCCTTCCTCGTGCCGTTCGCCTTCCGCAAGGCTGCCGAGACGCTCCCGCCGGGCCTCGCACTCGGTGCGGGCTTCACCATCACCGCCGGTGGGATCGCCGCGATGCTCGCCGTCGGCTCCGGCTCAAGCTGGACGGTCCTCATCCCGGGACTGGTGCTCTGTGGCATCGGCCTCGGCATTGCCAACCCAGCGATCGCCCGCGTCGGGCTAGGCGTCGTACCCCCCCAACGCAGCGGCATGGCGTCTGGCATCAGCAACACCTTCCGTATCGCTGGACTCGCGACCGGGGTCGCGGCGCTCGGCGCGATCTTCCAGCAGCGGGTCACCACCTCGCTGACGTCAAGTGTCGGCCAACACTCCGCCACGCTCGGTAACGTCGTCTCCTCGGCCGGCGTCACCGCAGCTGCGCACGGCCAGGCGCGGACCGCCGACGCGGCTCACGTCGCCTTCGTCTCGGGACTGCACACGATCTTCATCATCTGTGCGATCGCCGTCGCGGCCGGCGCAATCCTCTCGATCGTCCTCGTGCGCTCCAAAGACTTCCATCAGCCAACGCCGCCGGTGGCGCCGACCGAGCCTCAGCCGGCAGCGATCGTTACAACTGCGCCGCCCTTCACGCCCGAGGCCCGCTAGGCGACTCGCGTCTGTTGCCTCCGTATGAGACACGCAGATCTTGGACTCCGAAGCAATTCCCAGATGCGGGCACGCAGTGAAATGAGGCTAGTGATGGATGAGTTCGCAGACTCGCGCGAAGCTCGGATCGTTGACGCGCGAGAGGCTCAGGATCACCGCCGCCGGTCGGAGGCGGGGATGGGGCACACGGTGGCGTTCGTGTTCCAGGGTGGTGGGAGCCTCAGCGCGCCGCAGGTCGGGATGTTGCGGGCTCTGAACGAGTCAGGCATCGCGCCGCAGCTGGTCGTGGGAACGTCCGCCGGCGCGCTGAACGCCCTTGCCTACGCCACCGATCCGAGCCCGCGCGGGTTGGACAGCCTCGAGGATCGGTGGCTTCGGCTGCGCCGTCGCCATATCGCACGGCTGTCGGTCGGGACGTTCGCGCGGGCAATGCTCGGTCGTGCCGACGGCTTGTTCGATCCGGCGCCGCTGGCCGAGCTGCTGCGTGGCGGCACTCTGGTGGCCCCGGTATTCGAGGACGCTGTGGTCCGTGCCGCCGTTGTCGCGACCGACCTGGCCAGCGGCGAGGCGGTCGTGATCGATCGGGGCGATACGACCTCAGCGTTGCTGGCCACATCGGCGTTCCCCGGGATCTTCCCACCCGTCGAGCTCGGTGGCGCCCGGTTGATCGATGGTGGCGTTGCTGCGGACATCCCGGTACTGCAGGCCGAGGCACTCGGCGCGGACGAGTGCTACGTACTGCCCGCCGCCGGGGCCGACGGCGTCGACGCGCCGCCGCGGGGTCCGCTCGCGATGGCCTATCACGCACTCGGCCAGATCCTTGACGCCACGGCGCGACGCGACACTCTCGCCGCGAGCGGATCGGTCCACGTGCTGCCCGCCGCAGTGAGTGCGGCCACCAATCCGCTCGACTTCCGCGATACCCGCCAGCTCATCGACGACGGCTACCGATTGACGCAGAGCTGGCTGAACGACCAGATCGCCTCGGTCGCATGACCACCTCCGCCGTCGCCGCAGAGTCTGCGGCGAGTGTGCGGCCGGTTCCAACCGGTGCGACGCTGCGCCGCCTGCCGTGGCGCGCGATCGTTGTGGCGGTGTTCGCCGCGCTCACCGCGACTGAGCTGGTGCTGGCCTGGCCGGACGTGTCACGTGCGCTGTCACGCCTCGCCGATCCCGATCTCGGCTGGCTGTCGCTCGCCGTGGTCGCCGAACTGGTGTCGATGCAGGCGTTCGCAAGCGTGCAGCAGCGGATGCTCGCCGCCGGCGGACCGCGAGTGTCCACCTGCCGCATGGTGGGCCTGACCTATGCGGCGAACGCGGTCAACGCGACGCTGCCCGGCGGGTCGGCACTCTCGGCCGGCTACGCGTTTCGTCGACTGCGCACCTGGGGTGCCAGCGTGCCCGTCGCGTCGTTCACCCTGGTCGCATCAGGTCTGCTCAGCACCACTTCGTTCGCGCTACTGGTCGTCGCGTGCATCGTGCTGGCCGGCAGCGGTGCGATCAGCGCGGTACCGGTGCTGATCACCGTTGCGGCACTGGCGGTGGTCGCAGTGCTCGTTCGCCGGCACGGGCTTAGCGGTGTGTTGACCCGCTCGGCCCGCGGGGTACTTCGGCGCTACAACCGCGCGCGTCACCGTGCACCAGATTCGGGTCTTGACGCTGTGCACCGCTTCGTTGGCGATCTCCTCGCGATCCGCCCACACCGCCGCGACTGGCTCGCCGGGACCGGATTCGCCAGCCTCAACTGGGTCGCTGACCTGATCTGCCTGGCCGCCTGCTGCCGCGCCGTCGGCGCAGGCGGCACCACCGTCGCGCTCGTGCTCGCGGCGTACGTCGCCGGGATGAGCACCTCGAGCCTCTCCCTACTGCCCGGTGGTTTCGGTGTCGTTGACGCCGCGATGGTGCTCGCGTTCACCAGCGGTGGGGTCGGCGCGGTCGCGGCCACCGCAGGAGTGCTGCTGTACCGGCTGATCAGCCTGGTCGCTGTCGTCGGGCTGGGTTGGCTGATCTGGACGGCCACCTGGTTCCTCGACCGCCGCCAGACGACGCGCGAGCCGGTCACCGGCTGACCCGACGGAACTCAGCACCTCGACGCCCAAGGCGATACGCCGCTGCGCACTAACCGCTGCGTGACGGTCTGCCGTTCGCCGGGGCGCTAATTGCCATGCGCCGGAAACCCGCCCCCGTTTCGTCTTCCCGAGCATGCGTCCGCGAGGCCAAGGCCGTGAACGAGTCGGTCGGATCGAGCCGAGAGTCACTCAAACGCGACCTATCGGCGGGGACCCGGTTCCCTGATTCAGCCCGTGGAAGATACGGCGCAGAGTCGGTGGATCGGCAACAGATGGGTCACAGCTAGGCGCGGAGCCGGCGCTTCCCCTGCCTTGCAGCGCCTGGCGATGATGTCGGTGAGCAGCGCGACGAGTACGTCCTGCGGCAGGTCGTCGAAAGTCATGCCCGCGACAAATCGACCGCGTGCACATAGACCTCGCGCACGCGCATCCAGGGAATCTCCGTGCCGGCCACGGTGCGCCCTTGTGCGGCGACCACGGCGTTCTGCCAGGCCTACGGCGAGAGTGCGGCGAGCGCACCGGCGCGGTGCGCGCACGAGCGCACGAAGTTCGCTCGCAGGCAACGTCACGCCGTGCTCGATCTCCTGCGCGCTGCTCGGGCTCACGGCCGGCGCACGTTCCGCAGTACGCCGATCCCCGCGATCTCGGTTGTCAGCGTCATGCCGTCGACGAGGCAGCGCGGGGGCTTGCGTGCGTATCCCACACCGCCCGGTGTGCCGGTGGCGATGACATCCGAGTCGTCGTCGTGAAACACCGGCGCTTCA
>JAVHVH010000197.1:0-2988 GCA_032160665.1 Pseudonocardiales bacterium | reverse complement strand
CCGGTCAGATCGTGGCGATGGGCGCTCCGCAGGACCACCAGCTGTTCACGGGCGTCCTCGACCGGTTCGGCCCGCTGGTTCGCATCATCGACTCGGACCGGACGGCGGGCTTCCGGCTGGACTACGTCGACGTCGATCACCGCGCGATGTCCGTGACGGCGCTCGGGCCCATCTGGGGCACCGAGGAGATCGAAGCCGCCAACCCCGATACCACCTGGGTGCACCTCGCGCCGCTCCTGCGCGCGGACTTCCCCGAGAGCACACTGGCGCTGCTGGCCGAACGCGGGCACCGCGTCGCCTACGACGGCCAGGGCCTCGTCCGCGCGGACCGGGTGGGCCCGCTGTCCGTGGACCGCCACTACCCGCACACCCTGCTTCGCGACATCAGCGTCCTCAAGCTGGCCGAGGACGAGGCGGTGATCGTCGCCGACGGCGTTTTCGGCGAGTCGACGGCCGAGCGGCTCGGCGTGCCGGAGATCCTGGTGACCCTTGGGTCGGAAGGCTGCGACATCTACACCGAGGGCGCGGTCGTGCGGGTACCCGCCGCGTGGCGGGTCACGGGTGTGCAGGCCACAGGTGCGGGCGACATGTTCACCGCCTGTTACGTCGCCAACCGAGCGGCGGGCGCCGACCCGGTGCCAGCCGCCGAGCGGGCCAGCGAACTCGTCGCCCGCGAGCTCGAAAAGCGGCTAAGGGTTCCGTCGCCGGACCGGGTGTAGCCGCAGCTCGCGGCTCTCATCTTCGACACGTGTCAAGTTTGATCAAAAAACGCTAGCCCATCGGCTACTGGCGGGTAGCTTCGATTCTTAGGATTGCGCACCGCCGAACGTGATGAAAACCACAAAACCGCCGAAGGTCGTCGGCCTTCACATCGTTGAACTGGACTTTTCTGTGTACTTAACATGCAGGACACGCAGCGGGCCGGTAAAGCCCAGCCTAAGGGCAGTGCAATAATCGGTACTGCCAGTGACAGATAAGAAGAGGTTGACGTCAACCCGGCGGCGCGGGCGCGAAAGCAGCCCAACCAGCGACACCGAATAGCCCCAACCTCGTGAAGTGTGAAAGGCGGGGGTCGTGACTTTGAGCGGCAGCGAAGCCGGTACCACCACGTCCTCTCGGCAGAAGCTCGAGAAGGTGGTCATCCGCTTCGCGGGTGACTCCGGCGACGGCATGCAACTGACGGGCGACAGGTTCACCACGGAAGCCGCGCTGTTCGGCAATGACCTTGCGACGCAACCCAATTACCCCGCGGAGATCCGCGCACCACAGGGCACGCTCCCCGGCGTTTCGTCGTTTCAGATCCAGATCGCCGACTTCGACATCCTCACCGCCGGTGACCGCCCCGACGTCCTCGTCGCGATGAATCCGGCCGCGCTCAAGGCCAACGTGGGCGATCTGCCGCGCGGCGGCCTGATCATCGCCAACTCCGACGAGTTCACCAAGCGGAACTTGGCGAAGGTCGGCTACGAAGACAACCCGCTCGAAAGCGACGAGCTCTCCGACTACGTCGTGCAGCCTGTCCCGATGACCACGTTGACGCTCGGCGCGGTCGAGTCGATCGGCGCGTCGAAAAAGGACGGCCAGCGCGCCAAGAACATGTTCGCGCTCGGCCTGCTGTCGTGGATGTACGGCCGCGAGCTCGAGCACAGCGACGCGTTCATCCGCGAGAAGTTCGCCCGCAAGCCCGATGTCGCCGAGGCCAACGTGCTGGCGCTGAAGGCCGGCTGGAACTACGGCGAGACCACCGAGGCGTTCGCCAGCACCTACGAGGTGGGGCCCGCGAAGCTGAAGTCCGGTGAGTACCGGCAGATCTCGGGCAACACGGCGCTGGCCTACGGCCTCATCACCGCCGGTCAACTCGCCGACATCCAGGTCGTGCTCGGCAGCTACCCGATCACCCCGGCGTCGGACATCCTCCATGAGCTGTCCAAGCACAAGAACTTCAACGTGCTGACGTTCCAGGCCGAAGACGAGATCGCCGGTATCGGTGCGGCCATCGGCGCCTCGTACGGCGGTGCGCTGGGTATCACCACCACCTCCGGCCCTGGCATCTCGCTGAAGTCCGAGGCGATCGGCCTGGCCGTGATGACCGAGCTTCCGCTGATCGTCATCGACGTGCAGCGCGGCGGACCGTCCACCGGGCTGCCGACCAAGACCGAGCAGGCAGACCTGCTGCAGGCGCTGTACGGACGTAACGGCGAATCGCCGGTCGCGGTGCTCGCGCCGCGGACCCCGTCCGACTGCTTCGACGTCGCCGTCGAGGCCGCGCGCATCGCGGTGACTTACCACACTCCGGTGATCATCCTGTCCGACGGCGCGATCGCGAATGGCTCTGAGCCGTGGCGCATTCCGGACGTCACCACCTACCCGCCGATCAAGCACACCTTCGCGAAAACCGGTGAGCCGTTCCAGCCGTACGCACGCGACCCGGAGACCCTGGCGCGACAGTTCGCCGTGCCAGGCACGCCCGGACTGGAGCATCGCATCGGCGGTCTCGAGGCGGCCAACGGCTCGGGCAACATCTCCTACGAGCCGAAGAACCACGACCTGATGGTGCGGCTGCGGCAGGCCAAGATCGACGGCATCGCCGTGCCCGATCTCGAGGTCGACGATCCCACCGGCGACGCCGAACTGCTGATGATCGGCTGGGGCAGCAGCTACGGTCCGATCGGCGAGGCCTGCCGGCGCGCGCGGCGCAAGGGCATCAAGGTCGCCCACGCGCAGCTGCGCAATCTCAACCCGTTCCCGGCCAACCTGGGCGAGGTGCTGCGTCGCTACCCCAAGGTCGTGCTGCCGGAGATGAACCTCGGCCAGCTCGCGCTGCTGTTGCGCGGCAAGTTCCTGGTCGATGTTCAGTCGGTGACGAAGGTGGAAGGCATGGCGTTCCTGGCCGAAGAGGTCGAGGGCATCATCGACTCCGCGTTCGAGGGGACGTTGGGCGACAAGGAAATTGACAAGGCCAAGTTCGCACGGTTGGCGGCGGCTACC
>JAVHVH010000075.1:0-42013 GCA_032160665.1 Pseudonocardiales bacterium | reverse complement strand
AACACGACCAAGCGGCTCGTCGGCGGAACGCTCGTGCCCGGCGGGACCGCGATCTTCGAGATCAGCTTCCCGTTCGACCCGGCGAAGCTCACCGGCCAGGACACCTTCAAGATGACGGACTGCGTCTTCATCGCCGGCCAGGCGTTCGCGAAGTACTTCATCACCGGCGTGCCCAACGGCCAGAGCCCCTTCGTCTTCCAGGTCACGGTGCAGATCCCGGCCGACGCCGAACTCGGCGCGTCGTACTGCAACTACGTGAAGACCACCGCGAATCCCACGGCGCCCCAGGAGTCCAACCGCAAGGCCGGCCCGGCCTGCTTCCTCATCGGTGGCGACCTGCGGATCCTGAAGCTCGCCGAGGACACCGAAGAGATCTTGCCCGGCGCCAGCTTCACCGTGTCGTGTGACACGGGCGAGGAAACGGTTCCGCCCGTCGTCATCTCCGGGCTCAGCGGCCCCGACAGCGCGACCACATTCGTCAATGGTGCCTACGTGTCGAGCGGCGCCGCCACGACCGGCGTGATCGCCATCGCCGGCCCCGAAGGCACCGACTGCACCGTCACCGAGACCGCCGCTCCGGCCGGATACGCCCTGGCTGACCCGGCGACTCAGGAGTTCACGATCCCGCGCGGTACGGACGGCCAGGTCGAGGGCACGTTCCTCGACGCGCCGCTCCTCAACCGCACCTCGATCACCACTCAAGCAACATCGGGCACGGTCGGCGACGAGATCTCCGACACGGCGACGTTGTCCGGAGCGACCGAGGGCGCGGGCGGCACCATCACGTTCAACCTCTACGGGCCGAGTGCCACGCCGGACTGCTCCGGCGACCCGGTGTTCACCAGCACCGTGGACGTGAACGGCAACGGGGACTACGTCTCGGGCGGCTTCACCCCGACCGCGGCCGGTAGCTACTACTGGACGGCGTCCTACTCGGGCGACGAGGGCAACTTCTCGTCGGCGGGTGAGTGCGGGGCTGACGGAGAGACGTCCGGCTTGGAGATCGCGGCGACCTCCGCCTCGTCGTCTCCCAGCCAGAGTGTGTCGGGCGTAGTGGTCTCCCAGCCTCCGATCGCGGCGACAGGCGCCGGTCCGGTCGATAGCCAGATGAACTGGGCTCTGGTCCTCCTCGTGCTCGGTGGCGCCGTGGCGTGGGCCGGTCGGCGCGGGTACCGCCGGCTGCACTAAGCCGCGACGCACTACGACGCAGGGATCCGGCCGGCACCGGCCGGGTCCCTGCGTCGCTTCGTGCCGCGTACGCTGGAAGCACCCCCTCCCGCTCGCGGTCGGGGGACGTTTGTGTTGCCCCGAAAGGCTTTCCCGTGTCACTGTCCGGCCTGCTGTCCGCCGCTGTTGCCGATCCCGCACTGGTCACGACGACCGAATCCGTCGGCGCGCCGAGCCTCACGATCAGCGGTCCGACGGCCGTCCAGCCGTTCGTGATCGCCGCCACCGCGAACACCGGCCGGCTCGTGCTGGCCGTCACCAGCACCGGGCGCGAGGCCGAAGACCTGGTCAGCGCCTTGCGCTGCCTGCTGCCGCCTGATCAGGTCGCGCTCTACCCGGGGTGGGAGACGCTGCCGCACGAGCGCCTCTCCCCGCGCGCCGACACCGTGGGTCAGCGACTCGCCGTCCTGCGCCGGTTGTCGCACCCGTCCACCGAAGATCCGAGCGCGGGGCCGCTCGCGGTCGTGGTTGCGCCGGTGCGCTCGCTGCTGCAGCCTCAGGTCCCGCATCTCGGCGAGCTCGTTCCCGTCGAGTTACACGCGGGGGACGACGGTCAGGAGCTGACCGACATCGTCGTCAACCTCGTCGGCGCCGGGTACGCCCGCACCGAACTCGTCGAGAAGCGCGGCGACTTCGCGGTGCGCGGTGGCATCCTCGACGTCTTCCCGCCGACCGAGGAGCACCCGGTCCGCGTCGAGCTGTGGGGCGACACGGTCGAGGAGGTGCGCTACTTCAAGGTCGCCGACCAGCGCAGCCTCGAGGTCGCGCAGCACGGCCTGTGGGCGCCGCCCTGCCGCGAGCTGCTGCTCACGCCGGCCGTGCAGGAGCGGGCGGCGACGCTGCTCACCGAGCACCCCGAGCTGTCCGAGCTGCTCGACCCGATCAGCCGCGGCGAGGCCGTCGAGGGCATGGAGGCCCTGGCGCCGGTCCTGGTCGACGACCTCGCGCTCGTCCTGAACGAGCTGCCGGCCGGCGCGCACGTCGTGCTCTGCGATCCGGAGCGCGTCCGGACCCGCTCGGCCGATCTCGTCCGGACGTCTCAAGAATTCCTCGATGCGTCTTGGGCGGTCGCGGCCGGGGGCGGGACGGCGCCGGTCGACCTCGGGGCCGCGTCGCTGCATGACCTCGACGACGTGGAGCGCCAAGCCCGTGAGCTGGGCCAGCCGTGGTGGGGCGTCAGCGCCCTGACCTCCGACGATCAGGAGCGCACGTCGAGTTCATTCCGCGAGGCCCCCTCCTACCGCGGCGACACCGAGGCCGCGCTGGCCGATCTCCGCACGTGGACGCGGGACGGCTGGCGCGTCGCGCTGGTCTTCGACGGACACGGATCGGCGCAACGCGCGGTCGAGCGGCTGTCCGCGGCCGAGATCCCGGCCCGGCTCGTGGCCCAGGCCGGCGTCGAAGCCGGGGTCGTCGACGTGACCACCGGGCGGCTGCTCGGCGGCCTGGTCGCCCCCGAGCTCAAACTGGCGTTCCTCACCGAAGCCGACATCACCGGCCAGCGGGGTTCGCTGACCAAGGACACCAGCCGGATGCCGTCGCGGCGGCGCAACGCCATCGACCCCATCCAGCTCAAGTCCGGCGACTACGTCGTCCACGAGCAGCACGGCGTCGGCAAGTACGTCGAGATGGTGCGCCGCACCGTCAACGGCGGCGAGCGCGAGTACCTGATCATCGAGTACGCGCCGTCGAAGCGCGGCCAGCCCGGCGACCGGCTCTTCGTCCCCACCGACTCCCTCGATCAGGTCACGAAGTATGTCGGCGGCGAGTCGCCGTCGCTGTCTCGTCTCGGCGGCGCCGACTGGGCCAGGACGAAGGGCCGGGCCCGCAAGGCGGTCAAGGAGATCGCCGCCGAGCTGATCCGCCTCTACAGCGCGCGGATGGCGACGAAAGGCCACGCCTTCGCGCCGGACACCCCGTGGCAGCGCGAACTCGAGGACGCCTTCGCCTACGTCGAGACGCCCGACCAGCTCGCCGCGATCGACGAGGTCAAGGGCGACATGGAGAAGCCGCTGCCGATGGACCGCGTCATTTGCGGCGACGTCGGCTACGGCAAGACCGAAGTCGCCGTCCGCGCCGCGTTCAAGGCCGTGCAGGACGGCAAGCAGGTCGCCGTCCTGGTGCCGACCACGCTGCTGGCGCACCAGCACATCCAGACGTTCTCCGAGCGGATGGCGCAGTTCCCGGTCGTGATCCGCGAGCTGTCCCGGTTCACGCCGGCCGCAGACGTCGACGCGATAAGCACCGGCATCGTCGACGGCTCGATCGACATCGTCATCGGCACGCACCGCCTGCTCCAGCAGACCGTCCGGTTCAAGGACCTCGGGCTGGTCATCGTCGACGAGGAGCAGCGATTCGGCGTCGAGCACAAGGAATACCTGAAGGGTTTGCGTACGGCCGTCGACGTCCTCACCATGTCGGCGACCCCGATCCCGCGCACCCTGGAGATGTCGCTCACCGGGATCCGGGAGATGACGACGATCCTCACTCCGCCCGAGGAACGCCACCCGATCCTGACGTTCGTCGGCGCCTACGACGCCCGCCAGGTCGGCGCGGCGGTCCGACGCGAGTTGCTGCGCGACGGGCAGGTGTTCTACATCCACAACCGGGTGGAGTCGATCAACCGGGCGGCGGCCAGGCTGGCCGAGATCGTGCCCGAGGCCCGCATCGCGGTGGCCCACGGGCAGATGCCCGAAGGTGCTCTGGAGCAGATCATGGTCGGCTTCTGGGAGAAGGACTACGACGTCCTGGTCGCGACGACCATCGTCGAGTCCGGCCTGGACATCCCGAACGCCAACACGTTGATCGTCGACCGCGCGGACATGTTCGGCATCTCCCAGCTGCACCAGCTGCGCGGACGGGTCGGGCGGGCCCGTGAGCGCGGGTACGCCTACTTCACGTATCCCCCGGAGCGCCCGCTCACCGAGCTCGCGTACGACCGGCTGGCCACGATCGCCCAGCACACCGAGATGGGCGCCGGCATGGCCGTCGCGATGAAGGACCTCGAGATCCGCGGCTCCGGCAACCTGCTGGGTGGTGAGCAGTCCGGGCACATCGCCGGCGTCGGCTTCGACCTGTATGTGCGGCTCGTCGGCGAGGCGGTCGCGGACTACCGCGGTGACTCCTCGGAGGCCGAGGTGGGCGACGTCAAGGTCGACCTGCCCATCGACGCCAACCTGCCGGTCGAGTACCTGCCGGGCGAACGACTGCGGCTGGAGGCCTACCGCGCGCTCGCGTCGGCCACCACCGACGATGCGGTGGACGCGGTGCGGGCTGAGCTGATCGACCGTTACGGTCCCATCCCGGCGCAGGTCGAGAACCTGCTCGCGGTGGCGCGCTTCAAGGTGCTGTGCCGGCGTTTCGGGGTCACCGAGGTGTCGCTGCAGGGCAACCTCGTGCGGTTCTCGCCCGTCGATCTCGCCGAGTCCGCGCAGCTGCGTCTGCAACGGCTCTACGAGAAGTCGCACTACAAACCGGCGGTGGACACCATGTCGGTGCCGCGTCCGAAGGGCGTCGTGAAGCCCGACGGGTCGTTCGCCGAGGTGGCGTTCGGGGGCGAACCGCTGCGCGACATCGCCCTGCTCAACTGGTGCGGCCAGGTCCTGGAAGCCGTGACCGCCCAACCGGCCCCCGCCCGTCCCTGAACCCCCTGCGCTTTGCACCTTACCGCGCCCCGGCGGAGCCCGCTGGGGGGCGCTGAATGGTGCAAAGCGCAGGGGGTTCAGGCTGGGCGCTTCGACTTCGGCAGAGTTTCGACCACCAGACGGTAGGAGTCGTCGATCAGCTCCTGGGCATCCTCCGGGTCAGGGCATCCAGGGCTGGCCAGCTCGACCCGGTTCCACAACGCCTTGTCGAGATACCGCGGCACTCCGACATGCTCGGGGAAGCGGTCCCGCCATTCCTGAACCCCCTCGCGCGTGTTCTTGACGCTGATCACGGGCGGAGCGTCACGAGCGCCGAGGAAGCAGAAGATCTTGTTGGCCACCTTCACGACGTTGTCGCCCTCGCCCCATGGCGCATCGAGATAGGCGCCCGGTTTGGTCAGGCAGTAGGTCACCACTTCGTCGCGAGTCATCGTCTGAGGACGGTAGCGTCGCCTGCGCGCACCGGGCCAGACCGCGCATGACATTCTGGACCCCGCACGCCGTCCCTTCCCGTGCCCGTACGACTGGGAGAACCATCGCCGTGAGACTCCGCACGCTGAGCGCAGCAATCGCCGCGACCCTCGTCGTAGCCGGACTCGCCGGGTGCCGCACCAACGTCGGAACAGCCGCGATCGTCGACGGCCACCGGATCTCCGAGTCCCACGTGAACGCCTACATCACTCCCAAGGCGCAGCCGGTACCTCTGCAGACCAGCAGTAACGGCGGCACAGTGCAGGTGGCGCCGCGCTCCTACGTTATCGAGAACCTGATCGACGATCAGTTGCTGGTCGCGTTGCTGCGTTTGACGCCCGGCGGTATCCCGAGCGCGTCCGACATCGCGAAGATCACCTCGCAAGGACTGAACGGCAAGAGCCCGGCGCAGGTTGCGCAGAGCGCCAAGATCATCGGCTTCACCCAGTCCTTCTACCAACTGTGGGTGCACAACCGGGTCCTCGGCCTCGTGCTCAGCGACTACGCCAACCGCGGCGTCAACGTGAGCGCGCTGGTGAAGAAACTGCGGTTCCCGGTGTCGGTGAGCCCGCGCTACGGCTCGTGGGACGCGAAGAATTTGAGCCTGGCATCCGGTGCCGGTGCCGGACTTCCGAGCTTCCTGGTGCTGCAGCCGACGCCCGCCCCGGCTGCGGCCGGCGCTGCCAACTGAGCCATGAGCTCGCCGCTGGAGCGGGCCGCCGAGGTCATGGACCGGCTGCGCTCGCCGGGCGGCTGTCCGTGGGATGCGGCGCAGACGCACGAGTCGCTCACCCGCTACCTGCTGGAAGAGGCCTACGAGGTCATCGAGGCGATCGAGACCGGCGACCTGGCGCTGCTGCGTGAGGAGCTGGGCGACCTCCTGCTGCAGGTTCTCTTCCACGCCCGGATCACCCAGGAGCTGCCCGAGGGTCAGGCGTTCGGCATCGACGACGTCGCCACCGACCTGATCGACAAGCTGGTGCGCCGCCATCCGCACGTCTTCGGCGACGCGGAGGCCGGTGACGCCGACCAGCTCAACGAGAGCTGGGAACGTCAGAAGATGGCTGAGAAGGGCCGGACCTCGGCCCTGGACGGCGTGCCGATCGACCAGCCCGCGCTCGCTCTCGCGGCGAAGCTCGTGTCTCGCGCCCAGCGCGCCGGTCTTGATCCCGGACCGTCGGGGCCAGTCGACGACATCGGTGAGCGACTGTTCGCCGTGGTGCGAGAAGCGGTGGAGTCCGGCGTCGACCCCGAGGCGGCGCTGCGGCAGACCGCCCGCCGGTACCGCTCGATGATCGTCGCTGCCGAGCCGGCGACCGCGACAAAGAGAAGTCCCAGCCAGTAGCACGGGGGGAGCTACCGCCTGGGACGAAGGAAAGCTTACGCTCCGTAGCGATCCGCCACAAACGGTAGCGGTCAGTGGCTCACGCGAACCCTACGGCCACTTTCGCGGAGCAACTCCACGATCTCCGAGTCGGGCAATGGACGGCCCAGGTAGTGCCCCTGCGCGCGAGTGCACCCCAGGCCTACCAGTGCCTGGGCCTCACGCACGTCCTCGACACCCTCGGCGACCACGTCGATGTCCAGAACCAGCGCGAGCCCGATCAGTGCAGTGACGATCGCCTTCGCGCGATCGTCCTCGTGCAGACCCGAGACCAAGCTGCGGTCGATCTTGACGAGGTCCACCGGGAGATGTCGCAGATGGCTGAGCGTGCTGTACCCCGAAGCGAGGTCGTCCAGCGCGGAGCTGATTCCGAGGTTCTTCAGGTCACGCAGCGTACGGGCAACCTCCTCCAGATCGGCGACCGGAACATTCTCGGTGATCTCGACGCAGATCCGCTCGCCCGCGACGCGGTGCGCCTTGAGCGCTGCCCCGAACAGCAGGACGAGTTCGTCGCCGGCCATCTGCGCGGGCGAGACGTTGACCCGCAGCCGGATGTCGAGTTCAGGCACCTGGGACAGCCAGTCCGCCAACGCGCGTACGGACTCCTCGATCACCCATGCGCCGACGATCTTGATGAGATCCGAGCGCTCGGCGAGCGTGATAAACGAGTCGGGTCCGAGTTCGCCCAGGGTGGGGTGTTGCCACCGCAACAGCGCTTCCACCGCGGTCACCTCGGAGGTGATCAGGTCGATCTCTGGCTGAAAGGCCAGACTCAATTCACCGTTGTCGACGGCATCGCGCATACCGGTCTCGAGGTCGGGTTTGCCGGGCCACGGCTGGTCCAGGCTCGGGTCCGCAAACGGCGGGATAACAGTCGGCTCGCCCGCTCGGCGGTCGAGCATCGGTCCGTAGAACTGCGCCGCGAACGTCACGAGGTCGCGTTCGGCCCCGGTCCAGGTGCTGCCGGACTCCTTCGCGGCAACCATTGCGCCCGCGGCGCCCAAGTGCGTGGAGCGGATTCCGACGACAACGATCCGGCCGTCCTCGTGCACCTCGTCGCTCTCCCCGCCGCTCGTGAGCCACTCGCGCCCGAGCTTCTCCAGCTCGGCGATCTCGGCATCCTCGATCCCGGTGTCGGCGAGCCAGAGCGTGCGCGGTGAGCCGGAGTTGGGCACATGAACGATGACGTGGGTGCGCATCCTCCGACCGAGTGCTCGGAGAAAGGCGGTGTCGGGGCCGGACGGTGTACGGGTCACGTGCGCACAGCTTGACCGGCTGCTACCCACGTGGCACACGGTGGGGACACCGCAGGACCTCCTCGTCGGGGCGGGCGGAGCATCACGCAATTAGGCCGACGCCCGATGGGCACCGCCGCTCCATGGCCCTTCTCCAGACATTGTGCACGCGCAGACCTCGCTTTCGGGGGCAGACTTACCGGCCCTCGCGCGCCGCCATGCGCGCGGTTAGGCTCGGGCATCATGGAGTCCCGGGCATATCGTGACGAACCGGGCCTTAATCCCACAAGTACCCGAAATCTGTTCCGCATTCGTGCTTTCGCCGTGCTCTACGGCGCCGAGACACTGTCCATCGCAGGTGATCAGCTCGCCCGCGTAGCACTCTCGGTGCTCGTCTTTCAGCGGACCGATTCCGCCACTGCGACTGCACTGACCTACGCGGCCACGTTCCTGCCCGCGATTCTTGGCGGCGCACTGCTGGCCCGGGTCGGGGACCGGCTGTCCCGCCGCACCGTGATGGTGTCCTGCGACCTGGTCCGGGCCGCGCTGTTCGCCGCGATGGCCGTGCCGGGATTGCCTCTGCCGATTGTGGTCGCGCTGCTGATCGCCGCGGTGTTCCTCGGGCCGGCGTTCTCCGCGTCCGAGGTCGGGTACCTTGCCGCGGCGCTCGATCCCGATCAGTTCCGGGCGGCAACCGGACTGCGGATGGTGACCAACCAGATCGCCCAGGTCGCCGGCTTCGCCGTGGGTGGTGTTCTGGTGGCGGCGCTGTTGCCACGCGGCGCGCTGTTGGTCGACGCATGCACCTACGCACTTTCCGCAGTTGTGATCCGGCTGGCCCTGCGACCGTCGGGACGTAGGCAGGCTCCGCAGGTGGGCACCCCCGACGACGCGGGCGGAGCCGCATTCCCCGGTCTGCTTCGTCATCCGCGGCTCCGGGCCCTGATGGCGCTCAGCGCGCTGGCCGGATTCTTCATCGTCCCGGAGGGGTTGGCCGTCCCGTTCGCCAGCCAGGTGGGTGCGACGACCACTGAGGCCGGACTGCTCCTCGCGGCGATCCCTCTCGGCGGCGCGGTGGGCGCCGTCCTGCTGGTGAGGCTCGTGCCCAAGCACCGGCGGAGTTGGGTCGCCGGCGCGATGGCGATCGGCTGCGGCCTGCCGCTGATCGTCACCGCGTTCGAGCCGATCTGGCCGATCGCGTGGCTGTGCTGGTTCGCCTCCGGCGGACTCGCCGCATTCCAGGTCGAGGCGACGACCTCCATCGTCCAGGCCATCCCGGATCGGCTGCGCGCGCGGCTTCTCGGGTTGGCGAGCTCGTGGCTGATCGGCGCCCAGGGCGTCGGCCTGCTGCTGTTCGGGGCGATCGCCAATGTGGCAGACGCCGGACGCTCGATCGCGGTGGCGGGCGTCGTCGGTACGGCACTTGCCACGTTCATCGTGCTCGGTCCGCTGCGCGCGTCGCAGCACCGTGCCGCGCATAGTGCCCCGGATACGGCGGAGTCCGGGGTAGCGGGAATGGCCGCGTACGTCGGTCGTCACGCGGGGGCGGCGCGTCCTGACGTCGCGGTGCTCTTCGTCGAGTGTGATCCTGGCACCAGCACACCCACCGGCAGGGGATCCGGTTCTGGCGCCAAGGAGATTGCGGCGGAGGATTCCGCCAAGATTGAGCGGGCATTCACGCCGGACAAATAGTCCTCGCGCGTTTCCCGTATGGATCTGTCGTGAAATGTGCGCTGGTACCCATCGCGAGGCATCGACGCCGTAGCGTGGTCGATGATTCACGCGCACGATATGGATCAGAAACCCCAACTCTGGTTCATGGCTACGCTCCTTTCGATTCAGTCCTGCGATCGGTTTTGGCTTAGAAACCCCAGCTCTGCGTCATGTCGACATCCCTTCTCTCGTTGTCCACTTCTTGCGATCGGTTTTGGCTTAGAAACCCCAGCTCTGCGTCATGGCAGCATCCCTTCTGTTGTCCACGTCGGGGACATGGCTCAAGCTTTCCTGGTCGGGCGTGTGATCCTTGTGTGGTGTCACGCCTTCGACCTATGTTCTACACACGCGCGAGGGGCGATAACCAGTCCTATCGGGTCCAATCGCGAGAGTGAAAGACCTACCCGGACCAAAGGCGCAGGACCCGGATGCCGAGGTAACGATATCCCTCATTTCGGGCAATTATACTGAACTCGGATCGATAGGCCGGGCCCGCCGGCCGCACTGGCCGGAATTTCATCAGACTCGCGGCATTAACACGCACTTTAGGCTGGGCTTCGCGGCTACTGACAGTTAGGATTTCGGTCAGCGCCTCAGGACGGCGCCAACGATGGGGTGTTCTTGATGGCGCCGGCCCGCGGACTCCGCGCCAGACTCGCACGGCGAGGCTGGCCGGTTGCGACCGCGCCGTCCGGGCACCTCGCGTACCTGCTGTGCGTCGACCTGCTGGCCGTCGTCTGGATCGCAATCGTCTTCGCCCGCGCCCACCCCTCGTACGAGTCGGCCGGCGTGCTGGCGCTGCTCACAGTGATGGCCCTGGCCTTCGAAGAGGGTGTGAGCCGCGCGGCACGACTCCAACTGCGGATGAGTTCGGATCTCAAACGCGACATGACCTCGGTGTGGGCGGTGTGCGGCGCCGTCGCGCTCCGGCCCGCCTCTGCGACCGCGCTGCTCGGCTCCGTCGTCGTGTACGTGTGGTTCCGCCAGCAGCGCCCGGCCGGCCAGCCCCTGCACCGCAAGTGCTTCAATGCGGCAACCGCGTTGATCGGTTGTCTCAGCGCCGGGTTCGTCGTGCATGCCGGACAGCACGTCTGGGGCGGGCTGCCCTGGTCGCTGTCCGGATCGGTTTCCGTCCTCGTCGCCATCATCGTCTACACCACCGTGAACCGCGGGCTCGTCACGCTCGCCCTCACCAGCGTCGGCGTGCGCGGACGGGTCCTGCTCGGCAGCCGCGACGACAATCTGATCGAGATCGCGACCCTGTGCCTCGGTGGCCTGGTCGCCCTCGCCGTCCTGCACGTGCCCTGGCTCGCGGTGCTGGTCATCGCGCCGATGGTCACCCTGCAGCGCGGCGCCCTCGTCCGTGAGCTCGAGATGGCCGCGACAACCGACGCGAAGACCGGTCTGCTCAATGCGGTCGCCTGGGAACACGTTGCTCAGCGCGAGATCGCGCGCGCCCGCCGCGAGAAGTACTCCGTGGCCGTGCTCATCATCGACATCGACCGGTTCAAGCTGGTCAACGACCGGTACGGCCATCTGATCGGCGACACGGTTCTGCGCGGCGTCGGTCGATGCATCAACGACGAAGTGCGCGAGTACGACAGCGTCGGCCGCTTCGGTGGCGAGGAGTTCGTCGCGGTGCTGCCCGAGGTCGACGACGCCGAAGCCCTGGTTGTGGCCGAGCGAGTGCGAGCCAGGGTGAACGACCTGCGCGTCTCCGCCCTCCTCGATCGGGTCGGCGAGGACGACAACGACATCCTCGCGGTGTCGGTTGGTGTCGCGTGCTGGCCGATAGACGGCGACGAGCTCTCTGACGTCCTGCACGCGGCCGACGGTGCGCTGTATCGCGCCAAGGCCGCGGGCCGCAACCAGGTGCTGCTCGCTGAGCGCGGCTCCGGCGAGTCGGTCGTACCGGCCTTCGGCTGAGCCCGCGCCCGGACGGCGGGGCGGCGCAGCCCGCCGCGTGCTCGCCGTTAGGGTTGAGCGACACCGTCGAAAGGACAACGAACTGTGGCGAGCATCGACGCCGTTGGCGCGCGCGAGATCCTGGATTCGCGCGGCAACCCGACCGTCGAGGTCGAGGTCGCTCTCGATGACGGCACGCTTTCGCGAGCGGCCGTCCCGAGCGGCGCATCGACCGGGGCGTTCGAAGCCGTCGAGTTGCGTGACGGGGGATCGCGGTACGGCGGCAAGGGCGTGGAGCAGGCCGTCGCCGCCGTCATGGACACCATCGGTCCCGAGGTCATCGGTCTCGAGGCCAGCGAGCAGCGCATCCTCGACCAGACCATGCGGGATCTCGACGGCACCCCCGACAAGAGCCGACTGGGCGCGAATGCCCTGCTCGGTGTTTCGCTAGCGGTAGCCAAGGCGGCGGCGAGTTCCGCGGATCTGCCATTGTTCCGCTACCTCGGTGGCCCGAACGCGTACTTGCTGCCGGTGCCGATGATGAACATCCTCAACGGCGGCGCGCACGCGGACTCCAACGTCGACGTCCAGGAATTCATGATCGCGCCGATCGGCGCGCCCACCTTTGCCGAGGCGCTGCGCCACGGGGCCGAGGTGTATCACGCGCTGAAGTCGGTGCTGAAGGAGAAGGGGCTGGCGACGGGTCTCGGCGACGAGGGCGGATTCGCGCCCAGCCTGGACTCCAACCGGGCGGCGTTGGACCTCATCGTCGAAGCCGTCGGCAAGACCGGCCTGACTCCGGGGGTGGACATCGCGCTCGCTCTCGACGTTGCGGCGTCGGAGTTCTATGCGGACGGCAACTACCAGTTCGAGGGCAAGGCGAAGACCGCGACCGAAATGGTCGAGTACTACCGCGACCTCGTCGAGAACTACCCGATCGTCTCGCTGGAGGACCCGCTCGCCGAGGACGACTGGGCGGCCTGGGTGGCCCTCACCGGCGAACTGGACGAGCGCGTGCAGATCGTGGGTGACGACTTGTTCGTCACGAACCCCGAGCGGCTCGGGCGGGGCATCGAGGTCGGGGCGGCCAACGCGCTGCTGGTGAAGGTGAATCAGATCGGGACGCTCACCGAGACCTTCGACGCCGTGGACCTGGCGCATCGGCACGGGTATCGCTGCATGATGAGCCACCGCTCGGGCGAGACCGAGGACACCACCATCGCTGACCTCGCGGTCGCCACCAACTGCGGACAGCTCAAGACCGGCGCCCCGGCCCGCAGCGAGCGGGTCGCGAAGTACAACCAGCTGCTGCGCATCGAGGACGAGCTGGATGACGCGGCTCGCTACGCGGGCGCCGCGGCGTTCCCGCGGTACACCCCGGCGCCGTTCGTCCTGGCCGGCGAGGGCTGAACGTGCTGTCAGCACGCAACCCGCGTCCGCGCCCCGTCCTCACGGGGCGGGCGCTCGTGTTGGGCGGCATCGTCGTCCTGCTTATCGTGTTGCTCGCCTCTCCGATCCACCGCTACCTCGCCAGTCGCACCGCGATCAGCGCGGCGGCTCAGCAGTTGCAGGACGACCGGAGCCGCCTGGCCGAACTCACCCAGCAGAAGGCCCTCTACGCCGACCCCGGTTACCTCCAGCGACAGGCGCGCACCCGGCTCCAATACGCGATGCCCGGCGACACCGTGTACGTCGTCGTCGACAAGGGACAGCGCTCGGACATCGAAAAGAGCGCCGGTTCGGCTGCCAAGGCCGACACCGGGACGGAGTGGAACAGCCGGCTGTGGAACAGCCTCCGCGCCGCGGGCAAGTGAACGAACCGCGAGGCTCGGTCGTGCACGAACAGCTGCTGACCGACGCCGACCGAGCCGTCGTCGCCGCCCAACTGGGCCGGCCTCCACGTGCGATGCGGGCCGTGGCGCACCGGTGTCCCTGCGGGAACCCCGACGTCGTCGAAACCTCGCCGCGGCTGCCCGACGGAACCCCTTTCCCGACGCTGTACTACCTGACCTGTCCGCGGGCGGCCGCCGCCATCGGCACGCTCGAGTCCAGCGGGATGATGCGCGAGATGACCGAGCGACTCGGTGCCGACGCGGAACTCGCCGCGGGCTACCGCGCGGCGCACGAGGGCTACCTCGCCCGGCGCGAGCAGATCGGTCACGTCGACGAGATCGCCGGAATCAGCGCCGGCGGCATGCCGAACCGGGTGAAGTGCCTGCACGTGTTGGTCGGCCATTCGCTGGCCGCCGGGCGCGGGGTGAACCCGCTGGGCGACGAGGCGCTCGATGGGCTGCCGCCCTGGTGGACCAACGGCCCGTGCGTCTCGCCATGAGCCCGCCCCACCCGCGCTTTGCACCTTTCAGCTCCCCTGATCCGACGGATCAGGGGAGCGGAAAGGTGCAAAGCGCGAAGAGGGTGGCGGCGATCGATTGCGGGACGAACTCGATCCGGCTGCTGATCGCCGACGTCGAGAGCGGAAGCTTGCGCGACGTGGTGCGCGAGATGCGGATCGTCCGGCTCGGACAGGACGTCGACCGCACCGGACGGCTGGCGCCCGAGGCGCTGGAGCGCACGCGGGTGGCGCTCGCCGACTACGCGTCAACGGTCCAATCCTGCGGGGCCGAGCGGGTGCGCATGGTCGCCACGAGCGCGACCCGCGACGCCTCGAACCGGGCCGACTTCGTCGCCATGGTCAACGCGACCCTCGGCGTGGATCCCGAAGTGATCACCGGGCGCGAGGAGGCAGAGCTGTCCTTCGCCGGGGCGGTGAGCGTGCTCGCGCACGTGTCCGGACCACTCCTCGTTGCCGACATCGGCGGGGGGTCAACCGAGCTCGTGCGGGGCGGCGACGGCGACCTGCGCGCGCACAGCATGGACGTCGGCTGCGTCCGGATGACCGAGCGGCACCTGCACGACGACCCGCCCACGCCGGAACAGATCGAGGCGGCCGTCCTCGACATCCGGGCCGCGATCACAGCGGCGCGGGCCGACGTCCCACTCGATTCCGCGGTCACCTTCGTCGGCGTCGCCGGCACGGTCACGACGATCGCTGCCATCGCGCTGGGCCTGCCCGCGTACGACCCCGATGCGATCCATGGTTCGACGATCACCAGCGATCAGGTGCAGGACGTGACTCGCCGCCTGCTCGCGATGACGCACGAGCAACGCGCCGCCTTGCCGGTCATGCATCCGGGGCGGGTGGACGTCATCGGCGCCGGCGCCTTGGTCCTGCGCACGCTCGTCGAGGAGATCGGGGTCGACGCCGTGGTGGCCAGCGAGCACGACATCCTCGACGGCATCGCGCTCAGCCTCGCCTGATCGGGCTCAGTCGTCGTTGCTGGCGACCCTGGTGGCGGCGGCGCGGGCCATGTCGGCGGCGCCGGCCTTCTTGTGCACCTTCGGCTTCTTGCCCGGCGGCGGCTCGCTGCCGGTGAGCGCCCGGAACGCGGCCTCGGCGCTGCGCCGCGTCATCAGCTCGGCGATCACGACGCTGGCACCCGACAACGCGGCCCAGGCGATCGCGTCCGCCCAGCGGACGCCACGCTCGGTGGGCTGGCGCGGCGGGTCGCCCGGACGGACGGCGGTCCAGGCGCGTTCGACCGCCTTCTTCGTGACGATCCCGACGGGGATGCCGATGACGATGCTCATCGCCTTCATGCCGATCGCTGAACCTGCGGCCATCTGCGCTCCCCATCCGTCTCGCGGTCGTAGTGACCCTACCCAGGCCGGGCCCGCCAACACCCTGCCAAGCTGTCTGCGTGATCGAACCGGGGACGGGATGGCCGGGGGATCCGGCGACCGGGGGGACGCCCGTTGCCCGGACCCGTCAGGAAGTGCTCGACCTCGCACGCGGGGCGGACGTCGCCGAGATCGGCGCCCGAGTGAGTGTGTGCCGGGCCTGCCCCCGGCTGGTCGCATGGCGCGAGGAGGTCGCCCGGACCCGCCGACGGTCGTTCGCCGATCAGACGTACTGGGGCCGCCCGGTCCCCGGCTTCGGCGCGGCCAACCCTCAGATCCTGGTGATCGGCCTGGCCCCGGCCGCGCACGGCGGGAACCGCACCGGCCGCATGTTCACCGGCGACCGCAGCGGCGAGTGGCTGTACGCGTCGTTGTACCGCGTCGGTTTGGCGTCCCAGCCGACCTCGACCGCGGTCGGTGACGGGCTGGAGCTGTTCGGCGTGTTCATCACCGCTCCGGTGCACTGCGCGCCACCGATGAACAAGCCGACACCCGAGGAACGAGACACCTGTCGCCCGTGGCTGGTGAGCGAGCTGGAACTGCTGTGGCCCGGGCTTCGGGCAGTTGTGGTTCTCGGCGCGTTCGGCTGGGCGGCGCTGTGGCCGGCGCTGCGGGCGGCTGGCGTCACGGTGCCCGATCCGCTCCCGAAGTTCGGGCACGCGACCGAGGTCGACATGGACGGTTGCACCGTGCTCGGCTGTTACCACGTGAGCCAGCAGAACACGTTCACCGGACGGCTCACGGAGCCCATGCTGGACGCGGTGTTCGGCCGGGCCGCCACGCTCGCCGGCCTCGGTTCTGCCTGACCTGGGGTGCGGTCGTGGCTCAGCCGGGACCAGTGTGCTGTTGGGCGTGATCAAGAGAGACTTTCGGTCGCCCGGGTAGCCGCAGCCCTCTGTGGATCAAGGACCGGGAGCGGGCGGTAAGCGGGCGGGCGCCGGCCTCAGCTCAGCTTGACCCGCATCTCGTCCGAGATGGGTTGCGGCGTACCGGCCGGGTCGGCATAGACGTAAGTGGTCTCGACGGCGCAGCACGGCCGACCGGCGGCGCGGATGTCGAACGCCAGCGTCGCGCTCGTCAATCCAACCCGGGTACAGCGGACGTCCACATCGATCACGTCCCCCCAATGGGCCGGACCACTCCACGTCAGGGACGACGCAACCAGGCGCACGAGTTCGACGAAGTCCTGCAGTCCCCTCTGTGCACAGAACGCGCCCATGGCCTCGTCGCAGTACAGCAGGTAGTGCGAGTTGAAGACGACGCCCTGTTGATCGACCTCGGCGTATCGGACCGGTGCCGACCACGTGCTCATGCAGTCATCCTGCCGGGCGGCACAATGACGGCAGCACCCCCGTAGCCCAACGGCAGAGGCAGACCCCTTAAAAGGGTTCCAGGTGTCGGTTCGAATCCGACCGGGGGTACGACGGAGACCCGGCGCGAACCGACCGAATGCGCGTGAGGCCCATACCGGCGCAATGATCCGGTTGTAACGGCGCCCGGCGGTTCGGGTGATGACGAAGAGGACGGGCGGCGGAACCTCGCGGCGAAGGCCCCGGACCGCATCGCCGTCGGCACCGTCAAGCAGCCAGGCGAACAGCGTTCCCGGATTGCCCTTGTCCGCCGTGCGGACCCAACTTCTGCGCGCCCCTGGTCTGTGGGGAGGCAGGGTGCGCCGCCGAGAGGGGCTGCACATCGCGCTCCTCATGGGCTGACCGCGGACCTGATCTGCGACATCCAGCAACGATCGGCGCCCGTCCAGGTGGCCCACCGAGAGGCGGCGGCCGTGGACGCCACCGTCGCGGCGAGCGTCGGGGCCGCGCACCGGCGACGGCTCGAGTCCATCGTCGTCGCGATCCGGATGCTCCCCCGGGATCGGCTTCGGCTCACGCCGGAGCAGTGCACCGACACCGTGTGGGCGATCGGCAGCTCCGAGGTGTTCCTGCTCTTTCGCAGTGTGCGGGGATGGGACGCGGACCAGTTCCGCGACTGGCTCAGCCGCACCCTCGTCGACCAGCTCCCCACACCCGAGAGTTGAGGCCGCGCCGCTCGATGTCGGGTGTCAGGTGAACTCGATGACCTGGTGTTGCACCAGGTTGTCGGGCGTCCAGGCGATACGCATGATCCCGGAGCCGCCGCGAGTCCAGGAGAAGCGCACGATGTCAGTCGATCCTTCCGCACCGACGTCGACGACCGAGATCGTGTCGTCCGGTGGGTTGGAGCTGTACGCCGCGGCCACCGCGGTCCGGCCGTCGAACGGCCCGACGGGCACGCCGACGAACTCCATCTGCACCGAATCGGCCAGGCCGGCGAGGTAGTCGTCCCAGGAGCGGGAGCTCACCGCGGCATTGAAGCGGTCGACGTGCGCCTGGATCCGGTCGGCACCCGACGTCACCGGTCAGCCGCTCTTGCGCCTGAAGTTGCGCTTGGCGCCCGCGGCCGACCGCTCGTCGTGCACCTTGGAATCGTTCTGCGACGCCGACTCGTGCGGGTGCTTGTGACCCTTCTTGCGCTCGAGCGCCTCGCGGAACTTGTCCTTGGCCGAATCGGTAGGGCCGCCGTCCTTGTCGGTCATGGGGAAAGCCTCGCACGGACGGCGGCCCGCTCACCACCCGGTTAGCTATCGGCGCGCTCCAGCACGACGACCGGGATGTTGCGGTCGGTCTTCGTCTGGTACGTCGAGTAGTCCGGCCACGCCTCGATCATGTGCTGCCACATCGCGGGCTTCTCCGCCGGGGTCGCGGTGCGGGCCTTCGCACGGAACTTGTCGCCCTTGATCTGCACCTCGACCTCTGGGTCGGCCTCGAGGTTGAGATACCAGTCCGGCGGCTCGGGCGAGCCGCCTTTCGACGCGACGACGAGGTAGTTGCCCTCCCACTCGCGAAAGATCAACGGGCTGACGTACTCCGTGCCCGACTTTCGGCCCTTCGTATGCAGGAGCAGGATCGTCGTCCCGTTCCGCCACTCGTAGCCCTCCGCGCCGTCGGTGTCCTCGTAGCGCGTCACGTGCTCTTTGCCGTATAGCGGCATGGGTGTCCTTTCGGTATGCAGAATGTCTCGGAATAGCCTCTCCCGGGACGCGGTTGTTCCATGCAGTTGCGCTTGCAACCATTTTGAGGAGAGTGATTTTGATGGCTGCCGTCACTGCCGACACGCTGGTGCTGCCGCGCGTCAAGGCCGCCGGGTTGGGCGACACCGAACGGCCCGTCCTGGCAATCTCGACCGGGCCGACCGGCTACGAGGGCGAGGGATTCCCGGTGCGTCGGACGATGGCCGGCATCGCGTACAAGTACCTCGACCCCTTCATCATGATGGATCAGATGGGCGAGGTGGAATACGCCGCCGGCGAGCCCAGGGGCACGAACTGGCACCCGCACCGTGGCTTCGAGACCGTCACCTACCTGATCGACGGACAGTTCATCCACCAGGACACCCACGGCGGTGGCGGCGTCATTCACGAGGGCGCGACGCAATGGATGACCGCAGGCGCGGGGCTGCTGCACATCGAGACGCCGCCGGAGAAGCTCGTCGAGGCCGGCGGGCTGTTCAACGGCTTCCAACTCTGGGTGAACCTGCCCGCGGCCGACAAGTTCCTCAAGCCCGCGTATCAGCCGGTCGAGGCAGCGGATCTGCTGCTGCTCGCCAGCGCGGACGGCGGCGCACTGCTGCGCGTCATCGCCGGTGAGGTGGACGGGCACGTCGGTCCGGGCCGGACGCACACGCCGATCACGCTGCTGCACGCATCGGTGGCGGCGGGAGCGTCGCTGTCGCTTCCCTGGCAGCCGACCTACAACGCCCTGGCCTACGTGTATGCCGGATCCGGAACGGTCGGGCCGAAGGCCGAGCCGATCCACGCCGGGCAGCTGGCCGTCCTGGGCGCCGGGGACCGCGTCACGGTCGCGGCCGATGCCAAGCAGGACAGCCGAACGAGCTCGCTCGAGGTGATCCTGCTCGGCGGCGAGCCGATCGGAGAGCCGATGGTGCACTACGGGCCGTTCGTCATGAACACCCGCCTGGAGCTCCAGCAGGCGCTCGACGACTACCAGGGCGGCCGGCTGGGCGTGATTCCGCCGGACGCGATCATGCCCCACGTACCCACCGGGGCCCGGGACCCGCGCGACTGAGACGTTGAGCGGGCCGCCCGCGACGGGTATGCCATGGCCCGCGAGTTGTCCGCCCTTCGGTGTGCCAGGACGCGCCGAGGGCGGACAACTCGGTTTCGCCGTGAGCGGACGCCCGAGATCAGACGGGAACAATCGGCCCCGCGGGCGACTTGAGTCGATGACGCTCAAGAATTGAGGTTTTCGTGTCTGACGTAATCACCCTTCCCATCCTTTCCGTTCCTGACCTCGTCGTCCTCCCGGGCATGGTCGTGCCCGTCGAGCTGGACGGCGACGCCCGCGCTGTGATCGACGCCGCCCGCGCCGGTTCGGACGGCGCGCTGCTGCTCGCCCCACGCCTGGCCGACCGCTACCCGGCCTACGGGGTGATCGCGACGATCGAGCAGGTCGGCCGGCTCCCCGGTGGCGAGGCCGCCGCGGTCCTGCGGGCCGGCCCGCGGGCCCGGCTGGGCTCAGGAGTGCCCGGCCCCGGAGCCGCGCTGTGGGTCGAGGCCGAACCCGTCGAGGGCGGCGAGATCACCGAGCAGGTGCGCGCGCTCGCGACCGAGTACAAGCAGGTCGTCGTCGCGATCCTGCAGCGGCGCAATGCCTGGCAGGTCGTCGACACCGTTCAGCGGGTCACCGACCCTTCCGAGCTGGCCGACATGGCCGGCTACGCGCCGTACCTGAGCGACGAGCAGAAGCGCGAACTGCTCGAGACGCCCGACGTCGAGGCGCGGCTCACCCTCGTGCTGGGCTGGGCCCGTGAACACCTCGCCGAGCTCGAGGTCACCGAGAAGATCCGCGACGACGTGCGCGAGGGCATGGACAAGCGGCAGCGCGAGTTCCTGCTCCGCGAGCAGCTCGGCGCGATCCGCAAGGAACTCGGCGAGGACGAGCCCGACGGCGCCGACGACTACCGCACCCGCGTCGAATCGGCCGAGCTTCCGGACAAGGTCCGCGAGGCCGCGCTGCGCGAGGTCGGCAAGCTCGAGCGCTCCAGTGATCAGAGCCCCGAGGCGGGCTGGATCCGAACCTGGCTCGACACCGTCCTCGAGCTGCCGTGGTCGACACGCACCACTGACTCGACCGACGTCCGCGCGTCCCGAGCGGTGCTCGACGCCGATCACCACGGGTTGGACGACGTCAAGGAGCGCATCGTCGAACACCTCGCCGTGCGGGCCCGGCGGGCCGAGCGGGGCCTCGAGGTCGTAGGCGGCCGCGGCTCGGGTGCCGTGCTGGCGCTCGTCGGGCCGCCCGGCGTCGGCAAAACCTCGCTGGGCGAATCCGTGGCGCACGCGCTCGGGCGCAAGTTCGTCCGGGTGGCGTTGGGCGGCGTCCGCGACGAGGCGGAGATCCGCGGCCACCGGCGCACCTATGTCGGTGCTCTGCCGGGCCGCATCGTCCGCGCGGTCACCGAAGCCGGATCGATGAACCCGGTCGTCCTGCTCGATGAGATCGACAAGGTCGGCTCGGACTTCCGCGGCGATCCGGCCGCGGCGCTGCTCGAGGTGCTCGACCCGGCCCAGAACCACACGTTCCGTGACCACTACCTCGAGGTCGACCTCGACCTGTCCGACGTGCTGTTCCTCGCGACGGCCAACGTGGCCGAGACGATTCCGCCGGCCCTGCTGGACCGGATGGAGGTCGTCACGCTCGACGGCTACACCGAGGACGACAAGGTCGCGATCGCGCGGACGCACCTGCTGCCGCGCCAGCTCACCCGGGCGGCGCTGTCCGAGGACGAGGTGACGATCGGCGACGACGCGCTCCGGCGGATCGCGGGGGAGTACACCCGCGAGGCCGGCGTGCGGCAACTCGAACGCGCACTCGCCAAGGTGCTACGCAAGGTCGCTACCGCGCTGTCGTCCGATCCCACACCCATCGCGGTCACCGACGCGAACCTGCGGGACTTCCTGGGCCGGGCGCGATTCCTGCCGGAGTCGGCCGAGCGGACGGCGGTACCTGGCGTGGCAACCGGTCTTGCCGTCACCGGCACTGGTGGCGACGTGCTGTTCATCGAGGCGACCGCCATGGACGGCGACGCCAAGTTGACCCTGACCGGCCAGCTCGGTGACGTCATGAAGGAATCTGCGCACATCGCGCTGTCCTACCTGCGTTCACACCGCTCCGACCTGTCTGCATCGCTCGATCGGGCCGTGCACCTGCACGTTCCCGCGGGAGCAGTGCCCAAGGACGGGCCGTCGGCCGGAGTGACCATGGTGACCGCGCTGGCGTCGCTGGCGACCGGGCGTCCGGTCCGTTCCGACGTCGGGATGACCGGCGAGGTCACCCTGAACGGGCGCGTGTTGCCGATCGGCGGGGTGAAGCAGAAGCTGCTCGCCGCGCAGCGGGCCGGCTTGAAGACGGTGTTCGTGCCACTGCGCAACGAACCCGATCTCGACGACGTGCCCGCGGACGTCCTGGAGGCGCTGGACGTGCGGCCGGTCGGTGACGTGGCCGAGATCCTGGCCTACGCGCTCGAGCAGCCGCAGGCCGCGGGCGTCGAAGCCGCTGCCTAGGGTCCCTCCCGGCTTTGCACCTTTCCGCGCCCCTAAAACGGCCCGAATTGGGGCGCGCAAAGGTGCAAAGCGGGGTGGGGCCGGGGCTTAACGGACGGCGCCGCCGGGCTTGAGGCGGCCGGGCGGCAGGTCCGGGGCCGGCAGCCGGTAGCCGTCGAAACCGCGGACGTCGCCGAAACGCGCCGCGGACATCCAGTCGGCCCGGGCTTGCGCGATCTCGTCGTTGTCGCGGGCGACGAAGTTCCACCACATGACGATCTGCTCCTCGAACGGCGCGCCGCCGAGCAGCAGCGCCCGCGCGCCGTGCGTCGACGACAGCCGCAGGTCGCGTCGCGCGCAGCCCAGGTAGAGCATCGCTCCCGGCGTCAGCGCCGCGCCGTCGACGTCGAGTGAGCCCGACATCACGAGCACCGCGTGCTCGAATTCCGGTTCGAGCGGCAGCAGGACGTCGCCCGCGGCCTCGAGTGCGATATCGGCCCCGACCAGCGGGGAGTACGCCTGCCCGGCGGAGCGCGCGCCGGCCAGCTCACCCATGATCACCTTCGTCGAGGCATGACGTTCGGTGAGCACGGGCAGCTCGGTGTGGTGCTGCCAGCCCGGCGCCGCGAAACGCGCCGAGTCCGGCAACGCGACCCACAACTGAACGCCGTGCAGCAGTGCGGGATGCGGCACCGGAGACTGCTCGGCATGCGTAATGGCCGACCCGGCCGTCATCAGGCCCAGCTCCCCGGGACGGATCAGGGCGTCGCTGCCCAGGCTGTCGCGATGGTGCACCTCGCCGTCGAGCAGCCAGCTCACGGTCTGTAGGCCCATGTGCGGATGCGGCGGCACCTGCATGCCGGGGATGGTCGCGACCTCATCCGGGCCGTAGTGATCGACGAAGCACCACGGACCCACCAGGCGTCGGCCC
Source organism: Pseudonocardiales bacterium (assembly GCA_032160665.1). Taxonomy (GTDB): domain Bacteria; phylum Actinomycetota; class Actinomycetes; order Mycobacteriales; family Jatrophihabitantaceae; genus Jatrophihabitans. The sequence goes on along the minus strand of JAVHVH010000075.1, from coordinate 19,167 downwards.
AGGTTCGGCAGCAGTCGCCGGACAACCGTGCTCTCGCCCAACGCGACTTCCTTGCCCGCGAACAGCTCGTGCGCGGGACGCGGCGCGACGTCGGCGAGACCGCCCATCCGGCTCAGCGTCGGGGCGCGATCAAGATTGCTCACGAGAGGAAACGCTACGCCGGTTCACCTCGACCGCCGCACCTTCGAGTTGACCTCGTACTCACGCTCGGTGAGGACGGATTTCAGGTAGTCGTCATTGAGCAGGTTGAGGATTCGGAACCGCTTCGCCGGCGAGGGGTCGAACACGAGCGACTGGGCGGCACCCGAACCCGACACGTCGATACCGAGGTCGGGGTGCGCCTGCACGAAGCGCACCAGCCGACGCATCGTCATCGACTCGGCATACCCGGGATCGTCGTCCAGGCTGCGCTTGATCGAGGCCATCTTCGCCATCATCTGTGGGTTGGTCGTCGCCGCCGCGCGCAGAGCCTCGACACCCTGGATCCGCAGCGAGGCCGTGACCCGATCGAAGGTATCCGCGCTCGTTCGCTGCAACTCGTCAAGAAACCCGAAAGCCCGCTCGAACGAGGATTTCAAGGTGAAGAACGCGAACCCGCCGACCACCAGGACGTCGAAGCTCGACTTCATCAGCAGGACGTCGGCCGGCTCGAGGCGGTGGTACTCGCCGCCGCGGAAGACCAGACCGAGCAGCTTCTTCTTGCTGAACTGCAACAGTGATTCCCCGACCCGGTAGAACGTGGCCGACTGCCCGGATCGGTTCGAGAACCGTGCCGCGACGGTGCTGGCGTTGCGCGCGTACTCGGCGCCCGCATCGAAAGCGCCCGCATCGCCGGAATCGACGACCGCCTGGGTCGGCGTGAGGGTCGCTGCGGCGGACTCGGGCACGTACATGGCATGCGACGCAGGGATGGTGCCGGCCGGTTCGTAGCCGAGCAACGTTGCCTGCCGCATGCTGGTTCGCGTGCGTTCGGCGATCTCGGCCAGATCGTCCCGGGCCCCTTGGCTGAGCGTGACCCGGTGAGCCTGCGGGTCGCCGGCCGGACCCGGCGCGAGGACGCTGAACCTGAGCCCCACCGACGCGAGTGGGCCGAGCGTATCGAGACAGGCAAGTGCTTGCTCGGCGTTGGTCGGTGCCGTCATGGCGCCTTCCGTTCGACGTGGACGGACGGGCTGATGGTCGCAGCCCACACCACGTCGTCCTGCGGTAGGAACCGGCGTCGCGAGATGACGGTCACTGGAATGCCGGCGTCCGTCGTGGCGTCGTACACGTGATAGCCAGCCAGCAGTAGCAGCGGATGGATGTAGAAGATCGAGGCCCGCAGGTACAGCGCAGCCAGGATCACCCCAAAAACGCCGAGCGCGATCTTCGTGCGGGTGCTCGCGTCGACGGCGGCGAACGGCACGACGTAGCTGACGAAGTAGGCCATGACGTCGGCGTCGCGGTTGCGACTGGCGCTCAGCCGGAGCCAGTCCGGAGCGGTGCGCGACGCGAGGGTCCACACCGCGAAGAGGGCAAGCACGCTCGTCCCTGCGACTGACCAGCAGACCGCGCTCGGCCAACCCGGGCCGAATGAGTCGAGCACGGCGAACAGGACGAGAAGCGGGGCGTACGACGAGACGAACAGCACGAGCCGGGCCGTCGTGCCGAGCATCGCTCACCCCTTCGTCGTGACCGAGCGAGCGTATTGCGCGGGACCGACGATTCCGTGGGCTGGTGGCCCCCGACGTGCGGAAAAGGCATACCGAACCGGTACGGAAATGTCGTACCTCGGTGCGCTCGTCCTACTTCAGGTCGGTCGAGCTCTTGCCCAGCAGTCGACGGGCGACGATCAACTGCTGGATCTGCTGGGTGCCTTCGAAGATGTCGAGGATCTTCGAGTCGCGGGCCCACTTCTCCAGCAAGGAGTTCTCGCTGTAGCCGAGCGCCCCGGCCAGTTCGACGCAGCGCAGCGTGATGTCGGTTCCCACTCGGCCGGCTTTGGCCTTGGCCATCGACGCCTGCAGCGAGTTGGGCTTGTTGTTGTCGGCCATCCACGTGGCCTCGAGCGTCAGGAGATAGGCGGCCTCCCAGTCGGCCTCCATCTGCAGGTACGCCGCCGCCGCGGCGTGCTGGCTGTACGCGGGCCGGTCGTAGTCGACCTCGACACCGGCCCCCCTGAGGAGGTCCTCGATCTCGTCGAGTGCCGCGCGCGCGCATCCGATGGCCATCCCGGCCACGAGCGGGCGGGTGTTGTCGAAGGTCTGCATGACTCCGGCGAAGCCCTGGTCGGCCTCGATCTCCGGCGTGCCGAGCAGGTTCTCCTTCGGCACCCGGCAAGCGGTGAAGCGGATGGTCGCGGTGTCGGACGCGCGGATGCCGAGCTTGTGCTCGAGGCGCTCGACCTCCATGCCGGGCGTGCCCTTCTCGACCACGAAGGACTTGATCGCCGCCCGGCCCAAGCTGGGATCGAGCGACGCCCACACGACTACGGCGTTGCAGCGCCCGCCGGCGGTGACGAAGATCTTCTCGCCGTTGATCACGTAGTGATCCCCGTCGAGGACAGCGGTCGTGCGAACGGCCGCCGAGTCCGACCCGAAGCTCGGCTCGGTGATCGCCATCGAGGCCCACAGGTGACCGAAGCGCTCGAGCTGCTCGTCGCTGGCGACCGACGCGATCGCGGCGTTGCCCAGACCCTGCCGCGGCATCGACAGCACCATGGCGACATCGCCCCAACACGCCTCCATGACCGACATGACGCCGGACATGTTCGTGCCGTTGCGGTTGCCCTTGTCCTTGCCCGAGCTGTCCCGACGTACGCCTCCGGCGCCGGTCGAGGTCTCGCCCGACGCGTTCATGCCGTCGATCAGCGAGGCGAGCATGTCGAGCTCCTTCGGATACTCGTGCTCGGCGCGGTCGTACTTGCGCGAAATCGGCCGGAAGATCTCCGTCGACACCTGGTGGGCCTGGTTGATCAGCATGCCGAACTTCTTCGGCAACTCGAGGTTGATAGCCATTACACCCGGCCTCGCTTCGCTGCGGCCGGCCGGAGGCCATGCCCATGCATTCGCTCGCTCATACCAGCACCACGCCTTCCATCACGCCCACCGCGCGCAAATCGCGGTACCAGCGCTCGACCGGATGTTCCTTCACGTAGCCGTGCCCGCCGAGCAGCTGGACGCCGCTGTTGCCGATCTGCATCCCGTACTCGGACGTGAGCCGCCGCGCCAGCGCAGCCTCGCGCGCGAAGCTCTGCCCCTGGTCAGCGCGGGAGGCAGCGCGGAGCGTCACCAGGCGTGCGCCCTCGAGCTCGATACCGATGTTGGCGACCATGAAGGCGACGGCCTGCCGATTGCTGATGGGCTCGCCGAACGCGACCCGCTCGTTGACGTAGGGGATGACGTAGTCGAGGACGGCCTTGCCGGTGCCGATCGCGAGCGCCGCCCAACCGATCCGGCTGAGCCGGATGCAGTCCGCGTAGACGTCAGCGGCTCCACCGCCGAGCAGGGCGCCGGCCGGCACGGTGACGTCCTCGAGCACAAGGCGCCCCGTCGACGCGGCGCGCAGCCCCATCGCCGGCTCCGCCTCGATCAGCACCCCCGACGTGCCCGACTCGACGATGAACAGCGCCGGGCGGCCGTCGAGATCGGCCGCGACCACGAACAACTCGGCCGAGGCCGCCCGGGGTACGAGCGACTTCACGCCGCTGAGGGTGAAGCCGGCGCCGCTCCGCCGCGCGGTGGTCTTCAGGGCGAACGGGTCGAAGAGCGGACGCGGCTCGAGCACCGCGAGCGCGGCGGCGGGGACGTCGTCGCCCACGAACGCCGGCAGGTAGGTGGCCTGCTGGGTCTCGTCCCCCCAGAGGGCGAGGGCATTGCTCACCCCGGCGGGCGCGAGGCACGCGACCGCGAGTCCCATGTCGCCGTGGGCCAGCGCCTCGGCGACCAGCACGCCGGTCGTCGCGGACCGTTCACTGCCCATGCCGCCGAGCGTCTGGGGAACGCCCACGAGGGTCACGCCGAGTTCGGCCACCGACTGCTTGAGAATGGTCTCGGGGGCGACGCACTCGGTGTCGGCCTCGGCCGCCGCGGGGCGCAGCTTCTCGGCGGCGAACTCGCGGGTGGCGTCGACGATCATCTTCTGCTCGTCGGTTGGTGTCAGGTCGAACAGCCCGCGTTCGCCCGACGTGTTCGGTCGTTCGGCCTGGCCGCGCTTCTGGACGGCGGCGAAGGTACGGTTCGCGACCCCGACCGAGCGGAACCCGGCCTTGCTGCCTTCGAAGACCGCGCGTTCGATGGGCCCGCGCAGCTTGAGCTTGTCGATCACAGCCACCCCGGCGAGCCGGTTCAACGCGGCCAAGCCGACGCCCATCGCGTCGCGTCCCCGCCTGTTTCGCCCTGCCATCTGGCACTCTCCGAAAGTCAGTGGTACAGCTAGTTCCGGATAAATCTACCCGCCGGTAGCTTCAAGGCAATCTCGAGGTGACCGACGACCCACGGAACCCGCGATGTCCATGGTTCGTTGGATTGACAGGCCACCAGAAGGCGGTGGCGAGCAGCTTAGGAGGTAGGCCGCCGTGCCCAGCAACCCCGTGATCAACAAATTCGGACGCGCGTCCGGCGGTGGCAACAATGCCCCGTCGCCAGCCGAACTGCAGGGCATGTTCGACAAGCCCGCATACACCGGTCCGCGACCGGATGCGCGGTACATGACGCTCGACGATGTCGTCCAGCGCACCGCCGCCATGTTGGGCACCATCGTGCTGGCCGGCGCGGTGGCGTGGGTCGCGCTGCCCGACCGGCTCTTCCTGCCGGCGTTGATCGTCTCGGCCATGGCCGGCCTCGGTCTCGGGCTCTACATGTCCTTCACCATGAAGGTGAACGCCGGTACCGCCCTGCTCTACTCGGTCTTCGAAGGCGTCCTGCTGGGCGCGATCAGTCACGCCTTCGAGTCCCGTTACCCGGGCATCGTCATCCAGGCCGTCACCGGCACCGTCATGGTCGCCGCCGGCATGCTGATCGTCTACAAGGTCGGCGCCATTCGCGTAACCCCGAAGTTCACACGCATCGTCGTCGGCGCGACGATCGGGGCGTTCGGGCTGATGGTCGTGAACCTCGTCGCCTACCTGTTCAGCAGCGACGGCATCGGCCTGCGCTCCGGTGGACCGTTCGCGGTGATCTTCAGCCTCGTCTGCATCGTCCTCGCCGCCTTCAACCTCGTGCTCGACTTCGACATGGTCGAGCGCGGCATCCGGCAGGGCGCCCCGCAGAAGTTCGCTTGGTACGCGGCCTTCGGCCTCACCGTCACCCTGATCTGGCTCTACATCGAGATCTTGCGCCTGCTCGGATACGCCCGCTGGTAAGACTTCGCACCACGATACGGGCAGCCCCGGATCGCGGGGCTGCCCTTCTCGTCGTTCACGGGTGGTTCACGGCGGGCCGATGGCGGTCGGCACAGAACGACGGACGGACCCGACGTTCCCGCCGCGACCCGCCCGTCGCATTTCACCGCGCGCCCAGCGATTCCCCCACGGACATCTCCGGACGCGCCGGTATCTGGTTCAACGAGCGGGTGCGGAGATGGATGCGGTGTGGGCCTAGGCGCGCGCCTAGGACAGGCGTTCGAGGATCATGGCCATGCCCTGACCGCCCCCCACGCACATGGTCTCCAGGCCGAATTGCTTGTCGTGGAACTGTAAAGAATTGATCAGCGTGGACGTGATGCGCGCGCCGGTCATGCCGAACGGGTGGCCCACGGCGATCGCCCCGCCGTTGATGTTGAGCCGGTCGAGGTCGATGCCCAGGTCGCGATAAGACGGGATCACCTGCGCCGCGAAGGCCTCGTTGATCTCGACCAGGTCGATGTCGCCGATGGCCATCCCGGCGCGGGCCAGCGCGCGCTCGGAGGCCTCGACCGGGCCGTAGCCCATGATCTCGGGCGAGAGCCCGCCGACGCCGGTGGCCACGATCCGGGCGAGGGGGGTCAGGCCCAGCGCCGCCGCCTTGGCGTCACTCATGATCACCACGGCCGCGGCGCCGTCGTTCAGCGGGCAACAGTTGCCGGCCGTGACGCGCCCGTCGGGACGGAAAACCGGCTTGAGCCCGGAGACGGCCTCGTAGGTGACCCCGGCGCGCGGGCCGTCGTCCGTCGAGACCACGGTGCCGTCGGGCAGGGTCACGGGCGTGATGTCCCGCTCCCAGAACCCGTTTGCCAGGCCCTGCTCGGCCAGGTTCTGCGAGCGGACGCCGAAGTGGTCCATGTCCTCGCGGCTGACGTCCTTGTACAGCGCCAGGTTCTCGGCCGTCTGGCCCATCGCGATGTAGACGTCGGGCAGCACGCCGTCCTCGCGCGGATCGTGCCACTCGGACGCTCCGGACTCGGCGACCTTGGCCGTGCGGCCGGCCGCCTCCTCGTACAGCGGATTGCGGGTGTTCGGCCAGCCGTCGGCGCTGCCGTTGACGAACCGCGACACGGTCTCGACGCCGGCCGATACGAACACCTCGCCCTCGCCGGCCTTGATCGCGTGGAAGGCCATCCGTGAGGTCTGCAGCGAGGACGAGCAGTAGCGGTTGACGGTGGTTCCCGGCAGGAAGTCGTAGCCGAGCTGGACGGCCACGGTGCGCGCGATGTTGAAGCCGGACTCGCCGCCCGGCTGGCCGCAGCCCACCATCAGGTCGTCGATCTCGTGCGGATCGAGCCCCGGGACCTTGTCGAGAGCGGCGCGCACCATCTGGGTGGCGAGGTCGTCGGGCCGGATGCTGACGAGGGAGCCCTTCCCGGCCCGGCCGATGGGCGAGCGGGCGGTAGCGACGACGACTGCCTCAGCCATGAAAGTGGCCCTTCGTGAGCGCGGGTGGTTCCTCGATGCTGCCACCGCTGCGGACGACTGTCAGCGCGGCGGGACCTGTGTCACGTCGTGGGGACCGGCGTGGCCGCCTCGGGCGAGCTGACCGGACGGCGCTTGGGCAGCCGCCGCCGCAGCTGAGCGAACGGACCGTGCCGGCCCTCGCTCCGGCCGAAGCGCTCGGCACCAGAGACCTCGGTGCCGGGGTGGGCGACGGCCTGCGCCGCGGCCTTGGTCACCGGCTTCACCCGACGGGTCGTGAAGGTGCTCGCCGAACGCGCCTTGGTGCGCACGCCCAGCGCGTCCAACGCCGACGGCAGCACGGCCCGGGCCGCCACCGCGTAGCCAGCGGCAGAGGGGTGGAACCGGTCCTCGGAGAACATCTCGATGTTGGTCATGAACAGCGGGCCGAGCAGGTCGCCGAGAGACACCGTTCGTCCGCCCGACCGCACGACCGCGATCGTCTGCGCCCGAGCCATCTGACGCGACAGTCGCCGTGCGTACGCCCGCAGCGGTTGGGCCAGCGGCCGGATCGTGCCGAGATCCGGACACGTGCCCACCACGACTTCGGCCCCCATCGCGCCCAGCCGGGTCACGGTGTCCTCGAGGTACGGGACCGCGACCGACGGCTTGGTGAGCTCGGTGACGTCGTTCGCGCCGATCATGATGATCGCGAGGTCGAGGTGGCCCCGTCCGAGTACATCGACCTGGACCGGCAGGTCGGGTGACTCGGCGCCCACGACCGCGACGTTGGTGAGGTGGACCGGGCGCCGGGCCGCCTCGGAGATCCCGATGGCCAGCTGCGCGCCGGGAGTGTCGCGGTCGCGGTACACCCCGTACCCGGCGGCCGTGGAGTCCCCCAGCATCGCGATCCGGATGGGCGGACGGGTGCGGCTGACCCCGGCGGCGGCCCAGGTGGTGTCGTTCGTGGGCACGGGGGGATCGACCGCCGTCGGGATGCGTCGCTCGGCCAACTTGACCTCGCCGTACATGATTCCCATCAGTCCGGCGGCCCCGCCGACGACGAGCATGCCAAGCCCGCCCCCGGCATAAAGGGCGACTCGACGGCGGCGGTGTGTCACGTCATGCAGGTTAGTGAATAGCGTGTGCCTCATGCGCTACAGCGACTCGCTCGTCGACCTGATCGGCAATACCCCGCTGGTCCGGCTGCGACGCGTTACCGAAGGACTGGCCCCGACCGTCCTCGCCAAGGTCGAGTACTTCAACCCGGGCGGGTCGGTGAAAGACCGCATCGCGGTTCGGATGATCGAGGCCGCGGAGCGGTCAGGTGAACTGCGTCCCGGCGGCACGATCGTCGAGCCGACGTCCGGAAACACTGGGGTGGGGCTCGCGATCGTCGCCCAACAGCGCGGTTATCACTGCATCTTCGTCTGCCCCGACAAGGTGAGCCGCGACAAGATCGACACGCTGCGGGCGTACGGGGCCGAGGTCGTCGTCTGTCCCACCGCCGTCGCCCCCGAGGACCCCCGGTCCTACTACTCGGTCTCCGATCGGCTGACCAAGGAGACGGCGGGCGGCTGGAAGCCGGACCAGTACGCCAACATCAACAATCCGCTCTCGCACTACGAGACAACCGGCCCCGAGATCTGGGACCAAACCGAGGGCCGGATCACGCACTTCGTCGCGGGCGCAGGCACCGGCGGGACGATCAGCGGCGCCGGTCGCTATCTCAAGGAGCACGGGCCGGTGCGGGTGATCGGCGCCGACCCGGAAGGATCGGTGTACTCGGGCGGAACCGGTCGCCCGTACCTGGTCGAGGGCGTGGGCGAGGACTTCTGGCCGTCCACCTACGATCCCGAGATCGCGGACGAGATCATCGCCGTGTCCGACGCCGATTCATTCGCGATGACCCGGCGCCTGGCTCGCGAGGAGGGCCTGCTCGTCGGCGGTTCGTGCGGGATGGCGGTCGTCGCGGCGCTCGACGTGGCGCGGCGCTGCGGTCCCGACGACGTCGTGGTGGTGCTGCTGCCCGACGGCGGGCGCGGCTACCTATCGAAGATCTTCAACGACGACTGGCTCAGCGACTACGGCTTCGTCGTGGCAAGTGGCGGGACGACGGTGGGTGACGTGCTGCGGGAGAAATCGGGCGCCACGCCGTCCCTGGTGCACGGGCACCCGAACGAGACGGTCCGCGAGGCGATCAACATCCTGCGCGAGTACGGCGTGTCGCAGATGCCGATCGTCAGGGCCGAACCGCCCGTCACGGCCGGCGAGGTCGTCGGTTCGGTGTCCGAGCGGGCGCTGCTCGACGCGTTGTTCGCCGGTTCGGCCTCGTTGGCGGACGCGGTCGAGCCGCACATGTCCGCCGCGCTGCCGATCATCGGGTCGGGGGAACCGGTCTCGGCCGCGGTGAACGCCCTGGCCGATGCCGACGCGTTGCTCGTGCATGTCGACGGCAAGCCGGCCGGCGTCATCACCCGACAGGATCTGCTGGGGCACCTCGCCGCCGGTTGATCCGCCGCGGGGGGCGCCCATGATCCGGGCTGGGTAGCGTCGGGGCCATGACAGGCTTCGACACCCTCGCGATTCACGCCGGCCAGGAACCCGATCCCCGCACCGGCGCGGTCGCCGTGCCGATCTATCAAACCTCGACGTACAAGCAGGACGGCGTCGGCGGCCTGCGCGGCGGTTACGAATACAGCCGCAGCGCCAACCCCACGCGCTCGGCCCTGGAAGAGGCACTCGCCGCGCTCGAGGGCGGCGCGCGTGGGCTCGCGTTCGCCAGCGGACTCGCGGCCGAGGACACGCTGTTGCGAGCCGTCTGCGGTCCCGGCGACCACATGATCCTGCCCGGCGACGCGTACGGCGGCACGTTCCGGCTCGTCGCCCGGGTGCTGGCGAAGTGGGGTCTTGAGTACACGGCTGTCCCGCTGGATGACCTCGACGCCGTGCGGGCGGCGCTGCGACCCACCACCAAGATCGTGTGGTGCGAGACGCCGACGAACCCGCTCCTCGGCATTGCCGACATCGCCGCGCTGGCCGAGATCGCGCACGAGGCCGGAGCGCGGCTGGTCGTCGACAACACGTTCGCGTCGCCCTACCTGCAACAACCGATCAAGCTCGGCGCCGACGCCGTCGTGCATTCGACGACGAAGTACCTGGGCGGGCACTCCGACGTCGTGGGCGGAGCGCTCGTCGCCGGTGATGCCCAACTGGGTGCGGAACTCGCGTTCCATCAGAACGCAATGGGTGCGGTGTCCGGCCCGTTTGACGCCTGGCTGGTGCTGCGCGGCATCAAGACCCTGGGCGTACGAATGGACCGGCACTGCTCCAACGCCGCGCGGGTTGTGGACTTTTTGGCGGCGCATCCCGCCGTCGACCGGGTGCTCTACCCGGGCCTGCCTTCGCATCCGGGGCATGACGTTGCCGCCCACCAGATGCGCGACTTCGGCGGAATGGTGTCGTTCACGCTGCGCGGCGGCGAGGAGACTGCGCTCAAGGTTTGTGGTCTGGTGTCGGTGTTCACGCTCGGTGAGTCGCTGGGCGGCGTCGAGTCGCTCATCGAGCACCCGGGTCGGATGACGCACGCCAGTGTCGCGGGATCACCGCTCGAGGTGCCTAATGATCTCGTCCGCCTGTCGGTCGGCATAGAGGACATCGAGGACCTCATCGCCGACCTCGCGGCCGCGCTGGCGTAGCCGCCTCAGCCCCCCGCCGGCCCGGTTGATCGTTTGCGGGGGCGGATAGCCTCGGCTGGTCGTGAAAATCCTCCTTGACGCCGTCGCCCCGAAACGCCTCGGGTCCGCATTCAGGTGGCTGCTCGCATCGTCGTGGCTCAGCAACACCGGAGACGGCATCGCGATTGCCGCGGGGCCGCTGCTGGTCGCGTCCCTCACCAGCAATGCCTTCTTGATCGCCTCCGGAGCGATGCTGCAATGGCTGCCGCCACTGGTGTTCGGACTGTGGGCGGGTGCGCTGTCCGACCGGGTCAACCGCAAGCTCATTGTGGTAACGGCCGACCTGCTGCGCGCTGTGGTGCTGCTCGGGCTGAGCCTGACGATCATGACCGGGACGGAGTCGGTCGCACTCGTCCTCGCGACGCTGTTCGTGCTGGGGACAGCGGAGGTTTTCGCCGACAACACGAGCAGCACATTGCTGCCGATGCTCGTCAACCGCGACGACCTCGCCCTCGCGAACGCGCGGCTGCAGGCGGGCTTCATCACCGTGAACCAGCTGGCCGGGCCGCCGATCGGTGCCGCGCTGTTCGCGGCTGGCATGGCGTCACCCTTCGTGGCTCAGGCCGTCCTGGTGGCGCTCGGCGCGATCTTGGTGTCGCGGGTCGCGCTTCCGGCCCACGGCCGGGAGGACGGCGGCGAGACGGCGATTCGGCACGACATCGCCGAGGGCGTTCGTTGGGTCCGTCGCCATGCCGCTGTGCGCACCCTGGTGCTGACGATCTTCACCTTCAACATCACCTTCGGCGCCGCCTGGTCGGTGCTCGTCCTGTACGCCACCCGGCGGCTGGGTCTCGGATCCGTCGGCTTCGGCCTGATCACCACCGTGTCGGCGGTGGGTGGCCTGGTCGGCACGCTGTCATACGGATGGATCATCCGGCGCGTCAGCCTGGGCAACATCATGCGCGTCGGGCTGATCATCGAAACGCTGACCCACCTCGGTCTCGCCCTGACGACGTCGCCCTGGGTCGCCATGCCGATCTTCTTCGTGTTCGGCGCTCACGCGTTCATCTGGGGCACTACATCGATCACGGTGCGCCAGCGCGCGGTGCCCACCGCCCTGCAGGGTCGGGTGGGCAGCGTCAACATGGTCGGGGTGTTCGGTGGCCTGGTCATCGGATCGGGTATCGGCGGCCTGCTCGCCGAGCACATCGGGATCACCGCGCCGTTCTGGTTCGCCTTCGCCGGCTCGGGGGTGTTCGTCGTACTCATCTGGAACCAGCTGACCCACATTGCGCACGACGAGCCGCGCGTCCTGTCCGAGTCGGTTCGCGACCGCTGACCGTCAGCCGGGCCGATCGGCCAGGGCGCGCCATTCGACGGCCAGCATCGCGAAGTCGACCTCGGTGGTCCATTCGCCCTTGAACCACTCGTTCTCGACGAGGACGGCCTCCTGCCGCATCCCGATGCGGCGCAGCACGGCGGCGGACGGGGCATTCCGGTCGTCGATCCGGGCAATCACGCGGTGCAGGTCAAGACCGTCGAAGGCGAGCGTGAGCAGCGTGCCGCAGGCTTCGGTCGCGTAGCCGCGTCCGTGCTGCTCGGGATTGAAGACGTAGCCGATCTCGCCACTGCGATGCTCGGCACTCCGCCAAACCAGGATGACGTCGCCGATCAGCTCGCCGGTCTCGCGCACGACGACCGCGACGTTCAGGACGTCGCCCTCGGCCTTGATCGTCGACCGGGTCCGATCCGATGCGAGCCGTTCGGCGACCTCGTCCCGGGTCCGCGGCAGGTACGGGATGTACCGGCACACGTCGGCGCGGGACTGATAGGCATGCACCGCGTCGACGTCGGTCGCGGCATCGAGGGGGCGCAGCAGCAGCCGGTCGGTCTCGATCGGGTAGTTCGGCTCCAACACCGCCCCACGCTATGCCCCCACCAGTGCCGCGCGCGCGAGAGTTTCACCGGCCCAATCAGGTAGGCCCGCGAGGGTGCGTAGCCGCCGCTCCTCAGTACGGTCAGGTCATGGAGTGTCGGGCGGCGGCGATCTGGGACGAGCGGTACCTGGCCTACGACTTCGGCGACCACCCGCTCAACCCCGTCCGCCTGGATCTCACGATCCGTCTCGCGCGCGAGCTCGGAGTGCTCGAGCGGCTCGACATCACGCCACCACGGCCGGCCGACGAGGCGCAGTTGCTGACCGTTCACGACGCCGACTACCTCGCCGCGGTCCGCACCGCGAGCGGCGACCCCAGGTTCAGCGGTTACGGGCTCGGGACCGGCGACGATCCGGTGTTCCCGGGCATGTTCGACGCGGCCGCCCTGATCGCCGGCGGGTCGGCGCAAGCGGCGCTGCGGGTGTGGAACGGCGAGGTCGAGCACGCGGTCAACATCGCCGGCGGCCTGCATCACGCGATGCGCGGTTACGCGTCCGGCTTCTGCATCTTCAACGACGTGGTGCTGGCGATCCGGACGCTGCTCGCCGCGGGAGCCAAGAAGGTTGCCTACGTCGACATCGACGTGCATCACGGGGACGGTGTCCAGGCCGCCTTCTACGACGACCCGCGGGTGCTCACGATCAGCCTGCACCAGGATCCGCGCACGCTCTTCCCGGGCACCGGCCTGCCGAGCGAGATCGGCGAGGGCGCCGCCGAGGGGACCGCGGTCAACGTCGCGCTGCCGCCCGGCACCGACGACGCGGGATGGCTGCGGGCCTTCCGGGCCGTGGTCCCAGGGGCGGTGCGCGCGTTCCGACCCGACGTCCTGGTCACCCAATGCGGTTGCGACACCCATCACGAGGATCCGCTCGCGAACCTCGACCTCACGATCGACGGCCAGCGCAGCGCGATCGCCGCGCTGCACTCCCTTGCCCACGAGGTGGCCGGCGGCAAGTGGGTGACCTTCGGCGGTGGCGGCTACGGGCTGATCCGGTGCGTTCCGCGGACGTGGACGCACCTGCTGGCCGAGGCGACCGGCCGGGCCGTGCCGAGCGAGACCGCCGTCCCGGCCGGCTGGACGGCCCATGTGCGGGAACGGGGCGTGCGCGCTCCCCTGCCCGAGACGATGGGCGAAGGGCCGCTGGCCGAGGTGGTCCCATGGATCCCGGGCGGCGAAGGCTGGCTGGACGGCGCGATCGGCGCCACTCGCCGGGCGGTGTTTCCGCTGCTCGGCCTCGACCCGAACGATCCCCGTGACTGAGTGACGCGTCGGTAGCGAGCGGGGAGAGGAGGGACGCTGTGAGTGAGCCGAGGCCGGAACCGCCCCCCCATTGGGAGGCCGACGTCGTCGCGGCTGACGGTGGCACCGTGCACCTGCGTCCGATCCGGGGCCGCGATGCCGACGCGCTGGTGGCGTTCCACGCTGGGCTGTCCCAGCGCACCCGTTACCTGCGCTACTTCTCGGCCTACCCCAAGATCCCGGCCCGGGATCTCTACCGCTTCACCCACGTCGACCATCACGACCGGGTCGCGCTCATCGCCGAGCTGGCCGGCGAGATCATCGCGGTCGGCCGTTACGAGCGGATCGGGGACACCGACGAGGCGGAGGTCGCGTTCGTCGTCGCCGATGCACACCAGGGCCGGGGGATCGGCTCGGTGCTGTTGGAGCACCTGGCGGCGGCGGCCCGCGAGGTCGGCATTCGCCGATTCATGGCCGTCGTCCTGGCCCAGAACGCCGGGATGATCCGGGTCTTCCGCGACGCCGGGTACGAGACCACCCGGCACGTCGAGCACGGCGAGGTCACCCTCGAGTTCGCGGTCGACGAGACGGCGGTGACCGAAGCGGTGATGCGCGAGCGCGAGCAGCGCGCCGAGGCGCGGTCGATCGGGCGCCTGCTCCATCCACGGTCGGTCGCGGTGGTCGGGGCCAGCAATGACGACGGCAAGATCGGCAACGCGGTGTTCGTCAACCTGTTGCGGATGGGCCTGGACGGACCGCTGTATCCCGTCAATCCGGACGCGCGGCACGTCGCGGGCGTGCGCGCGTACCCGTCCATGCACGACGTCCCTGACGACATCGACCTCGCGGTCATCGCGGTTCCGGCCGCGTCCGTGCCCGACGTGGTCGAGGACTGCGCGGTACGCGGCGTGCGCGGCCTGGTCGTGATCTCCGGCGGATTCGGCGAGCGGGGCACCGATGCCGAACGCGAGGCCGGGCGCGAGGCGCAGAACGCGTTCGTCACGTCCGCACGGCGGCACGGCATGCGGGTCGTCGGCCCGAACTGCCTCGGCATCGTCAACACCGACCCGGCGGTGCGGTTGAACGCCTCGCTGGCCCCGCTGCCGCCGCTCGCCGGGCGGGCCGGGTTCTTCTGCCAGTCCGGCGCGCTGGGCGTGGCGGTGCTCGGCGAGGCGGCGCGGCGCGGGCTCGGCGTGTCGACGTTCGTGTCGGCCGGCAATCGGGCGGACGTCTCCGGCAACGACCTGCTGCAGTACTGGGAGACCGATCCGGGCACGGACGTCGTCCTCATGTACCTCGAGAGCTTCGGCAACCCGCATAAGTTCGCTCGGCTGGCCCGCCGGCTCGGCCGCACCAAACCGATCGTGGCCGTGAAGGGCGGCGCCGGACCGCTCGTCCCGGGACTCGCCCATACCTCGGTCGAGGTGCCCGAGGTGAGCGTGCGCGCCCTGTTCGAGGCCTCCGGCGTGATCCGGGTCGAGACGGTCGGCGACATGTTCGACGTCGCGCTGTTGCTGACCTCGCAGTCATTGCCGCGAGGCTCGCGAGTCGCCGTCGTCGGTAATTCGACGGCACTCGGCGTCCTGGTCACGAACTCGCTCGCCGAGGAGGGGCTTCGGCTGGCGCGGGTCGAAGACGTCGGGGTGGACGCGGCGTCAGACGCCTTTGAGGCGGCGCTGCGCGAGGCATTGGCCGATCCCGGCGTCGACGCCGTCGTGGTCGTGTTCGTGCCGCCGCTGCAACGTGCCTCCTCGGAGGAGGTCGCGGTGGCGCTGCGCACGGTGGCGGCCACCAGCGACAAGCCGGTGCTGTCGACGTTTCTGGGCTTCGAGGGCGTGCCCGCGGGACTGGCCGCGGTCGGGGACTCGGCGCCGCCGCGGGGATCCGTCCCGTCCTATCCATCGCCGGAGCGGGCGGTCCGGGCGTTGGCTCGGGCCTGCCGATACTCCGACTGGCGGCATCGTGACCCCGGAGTCGTGCCGCACTTCGACGGCCTCGATCTGGACGCCGCCCAGGAACTCGTCCGGGACCTGCTGCTCACCACCCCGGCCGGACGGGACCTGACCTGGGAGGAATCGCGGCTGCTGCTCGAGTGCGTCGGAATCGAACTGGGCAACGCGCTCGACGGCGTGGATGTGGTGTTGACCGTCCACGACGACAAGTCCTTCGGCGCGTTGGTCTCATTCGGGCTGGGCGGCGTGGCCACCGAGCTGCTCGGCGACCGCGCCTACGCCGCGGTCCCGTTGACCACCACGGACGCCGACGACCTCATCCGCGCCCCGCGGGCCGCGCCGCTGCTCACTGGGTACCGCGGAGCGGTACCTGCGGACCAGGCCGCCCTCG
Organism: Pseudonocardiales bacterium; assembly: GCA_032160665.1. Taxonomy (GTDB): domain Bacteria; phylum Actinomycetota; class Actinomycetes; order Mycobacteriales; family Jatrophihabitantaceae; genus Jatrophihabitans. The sequence continues at coordinate 3,186 of JAVHVH010000075.1, read as the reverse complement.
CCGATCTCGCGCTGCGGCTGTCGGCGCTCGCTGACGCGCTGCCCGAGATCAGCGAGTGCGCGCTCGCCGTGACGGCGGGACCGGCCGGTGCGGCCGTCACGTCGGCCGAGATCTGGGTCGTCGCGCCGTCGGCCCGTCCGGACACCGGACCGCGCCGCCTGCGCGGCCTGTGAGTGCGGGTGGATCAGCGCGCGGCGCGGGACTCAAGGTAGCGCTGCTCCGGGATGCTCAGCGTGCGCTGCGCGGCGAGCCGGTACTGCTCGCGGGCCGCCTCATGCTGGCCGGCGAGATCGAGCAGGTGCGCGCGGACCGCCGCCACCCGATGGTGACCGGCCAGGCCCGGATCGGCCCCGGCGGCGGCGAGTTGCGCGAGGCCGGCCTCCGGCCCGTCGACCATGGCGATCGCCACGATCCGGTTCAGGGTGACCATCGGCCCAGGCGCGAGCGCGCTCAGCAGCGCGTACAGCGTGGCGATCTGGCGCCAGTCCGTGTCCGCGGCCCGCGCCGCCTCGTCGTGGACGGCCGCGATCGCCGCCTGGAGCTGGTAGGCGCCTACGCGCGTGTTCGTGAGCGCGTGCGTGACCAGCGCCGTGCCCTCGGCGATCGCCGCGGCGTTCCACCGGTCGCGGTCCTGCTCGGCGAGGGGCACGAGCGCTCCGTCGGCCGTCGTCCGCGCCGGGCGACGAGCGTCGGTGAGCAGCATCAGCGCAAGTAGCCCCGCGGCCTCGCCGTCCTCGGGCAGTCGCGAGTGCAGCTGGCGGGCCAATCGAATTGCCTCGCCCGTCAGTTCGACGCGGTTGAGGGACGTCCCCGAGCTCGCCGTGTAGCCCTCATTGAACACCAGGTAAAGGACGTGCAGCACGGCCGCGATCCGCGCCGGCATCTCGTCCCGGGGCGGTAGCTCGAACCGGGCGCCGTCGGCTTTGATCCGCTGCTTGGCCCGGCTGATGCGCTGCGCGATCGTGGCCTCCGGCACGAGGAACGCCCGCGCGATCTCGGCCGTCGTCAGGCCGCCGACCGCACGCAGCGTCAGCGCCACCTGCGAGGGCGCGGTCAACGCCGGATGGCAGCACAGCACCAGCAGCGTGAGTGTGTCGTCGACGGCCGGCGCCGACGCCAGTTCCGACTGGGACAGTGCGAAGTCCTGCTCCTCGCGCCGCTGGCGAGCCGAGTCCGAACGCCACATCTCGATGCGCCGCCGCGAGGCGGTCGTGATCAGCCAGCCCTTGGGGTTCGCGGGCCGACCGTCGCGCGGCCATTGGACGGCTGCCGCGAGCAACGCCTCCTGCACCGCGTCCTCGCAGGTCTGCCAGTCGCCATAGCGGCGGACGAGCGCGCCGAGAACCTCAGGCGTCAGGCTCCGCAGCAGCGGCTCCAGGCGCTCATAGCTCGAAGGCACTGAGGTCCATGACTGGGCGTACCTCAACGTTGCCGAACTCGGCTTCTGGGATCCGCGCGGCGATCTCGACCGCTCGCTCGACGGAATCCACATCGACGAGGAAGAACCCGGCGAGGTACTCCTTGGCTTCCGCGTAGGGACCGTCGGTGCTCATCGTGGCGCCGTCGCGGACCGTCACCACCTTGGCGGTCGGCGGCAATCCCAGTGCTTCGGACACGATCAGCTCGCCCGACGCGTCGAGGTCCTCGTGCAGAGCCGCATATCTGGCCAGGCCGGCGCCCCGCTCCTCGGCGGGCATCTGCTCCCAGACCTCCTGCGACATGCGGTTGCTGTGGATCAGGATCACGTACTTCACGGGTGCCTCCAGGTCATCGCTGCGGATTCTTTCACCGGGGACGTCGAGACCGACGGCTCCGCATCGACGTTCCTTTGCGAAGGCCCGAGGGCGGGGTCCCGACCGAGAGAGGTGCACCATGCAGACCGACGAGAACGAGATCCGCGAGGCACTGCACGAGTACGAGACGGCGATGCGCAAGGCCGATGCAGCGGGCGTGGTTGCTCACTACGCGGCGGACGTCGTCGCTTTCACCCTGGCGCCGCCGCTGCGGCAGGCCGCGATCGAGATGACGGACCCGGCCAGGTTGCAGGCCTGGTTCGACGGGCACGGCGGGGGTCCGATGGACTACGAGATCACCGAGCTGGCTGTGACCACCGACGGCAGCGACGTCGCGTTCGCGTCCAGCCTGAACCGGATGGGATCGCCGGACGCCGGTTTCACACTGTGGTTTCGTGCGTCGTACGGGCTGCGCCGGGCCGACCGCGCCTGGCTCATCGCGCACGAGCACACGTCGACGCCGTTCTACATGGACGGCACGATGCGCGCCGCACTGGATCTCACGCCCACTGCGGGCGGCCGTTAGTTCGTCGGGGTACAGCGATGTTCGGGCTCGGGTGTGTCTCCGGGTCACGTACCTCGCGGTCGGACGGCGGCCGGACCGCGGTCGGCGGGGTTGGGTCGTGCCGCGTTCCTGACCGCCGGGGGGTTGCGGCGGGCTGCCGCGAGTGGCGCCGCTGGGTCGTCGGCGAACAGTTCCGGCCCGGCCGGGATGATCAGAATGGTGGCGGGTCGGTGTCGGGTTCGGCCGTGTCGGGCCCCTGGCGAGGTTCGTGATCGGTCGGTGGTGGGGTCAGTGGTCGCCCGCGTTGGGTGACTGGGTTGAAGGTCGGCCGGCGTGAGGTGTCGGCGGCGTCGTAGGCGCTGCTCAGGCTCGGGTGGTCGGGTTCGGGTGGTCGTGGTTGGGGTGGCGGTAGCGGGGGCGCGATTGCCGGGAGCTGGACTACATGGCGTCGTCTGAGTGGGCTGATCCAGGCGAAGGTGCGCTGGTCACGCCGGGTCAGGCGCCAGCCGCGGGTGGTCTTCAGGTCGTGGTCGTGGCGGCAGCCGGGGGCGAGGTTGGCGGCTTCGGTGCGCCCGCCTCGGGCGTGCTCGCGGCGATGATCCTGCTCGCAGTCGGCGGCGGGGCGGCGGCAGCCGGGGAACAGGCAGGTTTGGAAGCTGATCTGGCTGTGCCGGCGCAGCGGCCGGCCGGGGAAGCGGGCGGTCGGGTCCTGGGCCGGGCGCTGCTGGGTGGCGTACTGGCTCGCGAGGTCACGGAGCAGGTCGGCCCAGCCCGGATGCGCACCGGCGAGGTCGGGGTCGGCGAGCAGGGTGAGCGGCACATGCAGTTCGACGATCCCACCCACCGCCTGCGCCGGCGCCTGCGACTGCGCCTGCGCCTGCGCCTGCG
>JAVHVH010000179.1:0-28901 GCA_032160665.1 Pseudonocardiales bacterium | reverse complement strand
TCGACGAGGTGGGCGGGCGTGCCGAGTCGCTCCACCACCTCGACCAGGCGCTGCGAGTTCGACGAGTTGGCCGAGCCGACGACGATGACCACGTCGGAGTCGGCGGCGACCGCGGACACCGCACGTTGCCGGTTCGTCGTCGCGTAGCAGATGTCATCGGTGGGGGAAGACTCGATCATCGGGAACCGGCGCCGCAGGACCGCGACCGTGTCCGCTGCATCATCGGCGGCCAGCGTCGTCTGCAGCACGAACGCGACCCGTTCGGGATTCTCCGGCATCACCGTTTCAGCCTCGGCGGCGTTCTGGACGAGCCTGATGCGGCCGGGTGCCTCGCCGAGCGTTCCTTCCACCTCGTCGTGCCCCTCATGCCCGACGAGCAGCACGGTCTCGTCGCGCCCAACAAAGCGCCGCGCCTCGCTGTGGACCTTGGCGACGAGGGGGCACGTCGCGTCGATCACGTTCAGGCCTCGCCGCTCGGCCTCCTCGCGCACCGCGGGCGCGACCCCGTGGGCTGAGAAGACAACGGTCGTGCCGTCGGGGACCTGGTCCAGCTCGTCGACGAAGACCGCCCCCTGACGCTCGAGGTCGTCGACGACGTGCGCGTTGTGCACGATCTGGCGACGCACGTAGATCGGGCGCGAATACCGCTGCAGGGCAAGCTCGACGATCTCGATCGCGCGCTCGACCCCGGCGCAGAACGAGCGCGGAGCGGCAAGCAAGACCTGGCGCGGCCCGGCCAGTCCGGCCCAGCGGCTCAGCGCCGGTCCGGTGCGCCTCAGCGTGAGCAATGCCTTGGCCCCGGCAGGCAGGGTGCGCAACCGAGCGACCGGCGTGTACGCGGTGTCGACGACGACGCGCACGACGGCGACCGGGATCTGACCGGGCCGTTCGGCCAGCGCGCGCACGATGGCGGCCGACTCCATGTCGACCGCGATCGCCCCGGTGGCGGCCAGGCGCTCGCGTTCGCTGGTGCTGTTCACGATGTGGTCGGTGCTCACGATCGGCCCGCTGCGTACCCGCATGCCCTGGCGGCGCAGTTCGGCCACGAGCGGCGCGGCGGCGCGTAGGACGGTGCGCCCCATCGCATCGCGCACCTCGGTTGCCACCACGACGTCGCCGGGGCGCAGTGACGGGTCCAGGCCACCGGCCACGCCGGCCACCGCAACGGCGCGCGGCCCGATGTCGGTCAACCGTGGCAACCATGCGCGGACCCGGTCGGGCCCCATGCCGCACCGTTCGAGGATCGCGTCGGGCAGCGTCGCATGCAGCGCCGCCTGTTCGCTGCGCAGCGCGGTCACGACGAGGAACGGAGCGGTCATGGCTGACCTAGGCCGGTCGCGGCCAGGAAGCGGCCGAGGGCGCTGAGCGGGAAGACCAGGCGGTACAGCTCGTAGCTGATGTAGAAGTCGCCGGGAAAGCCGGTGCCGGTGAACGGGTCCTCATCCCAGCTACCGTCGTCGCGTTGCGTGTCGAGCAACCAGTCGATGCCCCGCTGAACTGCCGGCGTGTGGGGGTCGACCGCGAGCAGCGCGAGCAGCGCCCAGGCGGTCTGAGACGGGGTGGACGTCCCCCGGCCGCGCCAGGCTTGGTCGGCGTAGGACCGCAGGTCCTCGCCCCAGCCGCCGTCCTCGTTCTGGTGCTGTTCAAGCCACTCGACGGCACGCCTGATCGCGGCGCTCTCCCGGTCGACGCCTGCGGCGACGAGGGCGGGGACGGCGGCCCCGGTGCCATACACGTAGTTGGCCCCCCATCGGCCGAACCACGATCCGTCCTCTTCCTGCGCGGACAGCAGCCACGCGACTCCCGACTCCGCCGCCTTGGTGCCGCCCTGACCAAGCTGGCCGAGCATCTCGACGACGTGCGCAGTGACGTCGGCCGAGGGCGGGTCGATCACGGCGCCGAAATCGCAGAACGGCAGCTTCTCGACCAGCCGACGCGTGTTGTCGGCGTCGAACGCTGCCCAGCCTCCGTCGCGCGACTGCATGCCGACCGTCCACCGAACGCCTCGCTCGACCGCGGCCGCCGCGCCGGGCACCGTCTGCTCGTCCACCCGATCCAGCGCGAGCACGACCTCGGCGGTGTCGTCGATGTCGGGATAGCCGTGGTTGGCGAACTCGAAGGCCCAGCCACTGGGCTCCAGGTCGGGACGTCGGACCGACCAGTCACCGCGGACCCTGATCTCCTCGGCCACCAGCCATCGTGACGCCCGCACGATCGCGGGATCCTCCGGGCTCTCGCCCGCGTCGAGCAGCGCAGTGACCGCGAGGCAGGTGTCCCAAACCGGCGATTGGCAGGCTTCCAGCCGCCGCACGTCGCCAGCCGGTGACGTCTCGCGGACCAGAAAACCCTCCAGTCCGTCGAGCGCAGCCACCAGCGCGGGGTGCTCAAGCGGGTAGCCGAGCAGGTGCAGGGCGAGGATCGAGTACACCCAGGGCGGCTGGATTCCGCCCCAGCCGCCGTCGGACTCCTGACGCTCCAGGATCCACTCGGCCGCGCGTTGGAAGGCCATGGAGCGGCCGGGCTTGACCGGCGAGCGGCCGTAGAGCTTGAGGGCCCGGTCGAGCACGTTGAACGCCGTGGCGACGACGCCGCGGTTCGAGGACGCCGCCCGCGTGCCAGTGCGCAGTTCGGCGAGCGAGAACGGCAGCGGACGCACCGGGCGCAGCGTGGCGACCACGGTGATCGGCACGACCGTCTGACGGGCCCACGACGCCCAGTCGTAGACGTTGAGCGGCATCCAGGACGGAAATAGCACCAGCTCGGGCGGCATGGCCGGCAGGTCGTTCCAGGACCACTCGCCGAACAGAGCCAGCCAGATGCGGGTGAACACGCGACTGGCCTCGATGCCTCCAGCAGCGAGGACGAAGTCGCGGGCCGCGATCATGTGCTCGTCGTCGACGTCCTCGCCGGCCAACTTGAGGGCGGTGTAGGCCTCGATCGTTGTCGACAGGTCCGCGGGTCCGCCGGCGAAGTTGGCCCACGTGCCGTCGGCGCGCTGCTGGGAGCGGATCCAGCGAGCCGCGGCGTTGAGGTCCTCACTGCGCAGGATGCCGAGGAATTGCCGCAGGAGCAGGTCCTCGGCATCCATCGTCACGTTCGTCCGAAGCTCCCCCTTCCACCACCCGTCCGGTGACTGGCGTTCGAGGAGATGCTCTCGCGCGCGTTTGACGGCCGCTGCTGTGCCGACCGGGTCGGCGTGGGCCTGGGCCGTCACCGGGTTCTCCTTCGCATGGTGGGCTGCATCGATCAACGGTCGCGAGTGACAACGTAGTTGGCGACGGCGGCAAGATCCGCGACCGACGCCGGGACGAGGTCCAGTCCCTCCAGGTGCGCCAATGCCGCGGCGAGGCGGGCGTCCGCCTCGCGCCCGGCCCAATCGAGTCCGCCCGCCTCGGAGATGAGCCGGGTCGCGAGCGCGACCTCGTCTTCAGTCGCCGGCGGGCCGCCGGCGAGCAGCTCAGCGAGCTGATCAGCCGCGGCCGATTCGCCGGACAGTGCCGCCACGATCGGAGCGCTGCGTTTGCCTGCGCGCACGTCCGACGATGACGACTTGCCGGTTCTGGCCGGGTCGCCGACCACGCCGAGGATGTCGTCGACGAGCTGGAAGGCGATCCCCAGGTCGTGCCCGAACGCGGCCAGACCGGCGACGATGCGCTCCGGCGCGCCGGCTGCCAGCGCGCCGATGGAGGACGCGCAGGAGAGCAGCGCTGCGGTCTTGCCCGCTTCCATCGTCAGCACCTCGTGCAGCTCGACGGCATCGCGCTGTTCGAGGCGCAGGTCCTCCGATTGACCATTGATGAGCAGCTGGGTGGCCTCGAGCAGGCAGGGCAGGCTGCGCCGCCCGGCCAGGCCACACCCGTCGAGGACAGCGACGGCCAGCGTCAGCATGGCGCTGCCGGCGAGGATGGCCTGGCCCTCGCCGAACACCACCCAGCCGGTGGGCCGGTGCCGCCGTTCGAGGTCGCGGTCCATCACGTCGTCGTGCAGCAGGGAGAAGTTGTGCACAAGTTCGACGGCGACCGCACCGGGGATACCGCTGTCCGGTGTACCCAGGACCGCCTCCGCCGACAGCACAGCGAGCGCGGGGCGGATCGCCTTGCCGCCGCCCTGGGTGGGCCGGCCCTCCGCATCGCACCATCCCATCTGGTAGCGCGCGATCAGGCGCAACTGCGGGTCAGCCAGCCCGCCCACGGCGAACTGCAGCGCGGGCTGCACCAGCGTGCGGACCCTGTCGAGCACGTCCGGGGCGGTGGTCGGCGTCATTTGAAGGGTCATGCCGCGAACTCCGTTGCTTGATGAGCGGGGATCTGCAGTGCGGCTTCAGCAGCGGTGATGCCGCTACGGACGGCGCCTTCCATAGTGTCTGGCCAACCGGTGTCCGTCCACGCCCCTGCTAGCCATACTCCTTCGGGGCCCGCCGCGGCGCCGGGTCGCAGTGCCCAGCTGCCGACGGCTTGCCGGAACGTCGCCCGACGCTCCCGGGTGACGAATGCGTCGACCACGTCAGCGCCTCGGGCCGCGGGCAGCAGCCGCGCCAGCTCGGCGACGAAGCGTTCGCGCAGGTCCCGACTCGGCTGGTCGACGATCGACTCGGCGGCCGACACCGTGACGGCGAGGTACTGCCCCCGCGGCTGGATCGCAGTCAGGCCGGAGCTGCCGGTGCGGTCAAAGAACCACTGGACGGGCGAGTCGACGGCCGCCGCGAAGGGCAGATCGGTGACCCGCCGGTCGTAGACGACGTGGACGTTGACGATGGGAGATGCGCCGAGACCGCTGGCCCGCGCGGCGTCGCTCGCCGCCAACGCCGGTGCAGCGGCGAACGCTTCGCGATGCGGCATGGCCAACACCACGGTCTCGGAGACCCAGCTGCGCTCGCCCGCCGAGCCGCGCGCGTGGACGACTCCGCCTGGTGCGACCGCCTCGACCGATTGGCCGAGCAGAACCTCGACTCCCGCCGCCGCCAACGCGTGCTGGGCCGCCGACGAGTGCAGCCGGCCGAGCGGCACCGACGCGAAGCCCACATCGGCAGCCGACGCGTGGTCGAGCAGGCCGCTTCGGAACACCTTGGCCGCCAGGGCCAGGGACGCCTCGTCCGGCACAAGATTGAGGGTCGCGGTGGCGAGGATCCCCCACAGCGCGCTGATCGTGGCGTCGTTCTGGCCGTGCTCGCGCAGAAACTCGCCGAGGGTGCGCAGATCGAGACGTCGGTCGGTCGGATCGAGCCTGCGCAGCGCGAGGGCGCCGCGGATCACCCGCAGCCGGTCGGCCGGTCCGAGCAGTCGGTAACTGGCCAAAGCGGCGCCGAGGTGGGCCGGCGCGGGCACAGCGGGCAGCCGGCTCAACCGGGCGCGCCGGCCGTCCGGACGCAGGACCGGAATGTCGAGTCGCGGCTGCAGGACCACCTGGTCCTGCACGTCCAGCCGCGCCAGCAGCCAGCGGTAGGCCGCGCAGCACCTCAGAAAGACGTGCTGGCCGTTGTCCACCGACAGCCCGTCGCGGGTGAAGGAGAACGCGGCACCGCCGAGCCTCGGGCGCTTCTCCAGCAGGACGACCTCACGACCGCCGTCGGCCAGGCGCAGGGCTGCGGCGATGCCGGCGAGGCCACCCCCGACGACGACCGCAGGCGCGTCAGCCACGGCGACCCCCGCCACTGGCGAGTGCGCGTGCCGCGACTCCCAGCTTGTCGCGTCCCGGCAAGGACATTCTCCCGCGCATCACCGCATGGGGATCGGCCGCGATGCGCTGCAACAACTCGCGATAGATGCCGGCCATGGCGGCGCAGCAGGCCGCGCTCCGGCGGTCCAGCATGTGCAGCAACTTCATGCCGCGGTCGTACCACCCCCACGCCCGTGCCGCCTCGAAGCGGATGACCTCGGCGAGCGCGCCGTCCTGCGGATCGAGTGTGCCGTCGGGACGAGTCGTCAGTGCGCACCCGAACAGGTCGAGGTCCTGCTTGGGAAGGTAGATGCGCCCGTTGCCGAGATCCTCGCGGATGTCGCGCAAGATGTTGGTGAGTTGCAGCGCCACGCCGAGCGCATCGGCGAGTTCGGCCGCGCGGTCGAAGTCCTGGCCGCTCAGGCCGGGGTCGAACACCCCCAACGAGAGCCGGCCGATCGACCCTGCGACCCGGCGGCAGTACCCGACGAGGTCGTCGAGCGTGTCGTACTGCCGGCCCAGGACGTCCATCTCGCAGCCCTCGACGAGCTCTCCGAACGCAGGCAGCGGAATCGGCAGCCGGCCCGCAGCGTCGTCGAGCGCGACCAGAACCGGGTCGTCAGGGTGGGCGCCCGGCTCGGCGCAGGCGGCGCGGGCTTCGGCGAGCAGGCGCAACTTCTCGTTACTCGGCAACGTCCCGTCGCCGATGTCGTCGATGCGCCGCGCCATGGCGTACACGGCAGACAGCGCCGTGCGCTTGGAGGCAGGAAGCAGGCGGATACCCCACGAGAAGTTCCGGGCCTGCTCGCGCGTGATCCGCTCGCACTCCTGGTACGCATCGGCGATCGCCGCCGGGTTGCTCATTCGATCACCCCCCCACCATAAGTCGGGTTGCGCACCAGATAATCCGCGCCTTGCCAGGACGGATCGGTGCAGCCAACACGTCGAAGGTAGCGGCGTGCAGCGCGGACGAGGTCGCCTGCCCCCCGGCCAGGTAACCGGCGACGGCAACGCGAGACCAGCCGCGCAGCCGGCCGATCAGGGGCCGACCGGTCGCGAAGAGGGCGTCCGCGCGGTCGACCTGCTTCGCGATAACGCGACGCAGCCGGGCAGAGGTGGCCGCAGCGGTCAGATCGGCGTCGGGCACGCCTGCCGCCCGCAGGTCTTCGGCCGGCAGGTACACCCGGCCCGCTCGCGCGTCCTCTCCCACGTCCTGACAGTGTTCGAGCACCTGCAGGCCGGCACACACGGCGTCGGAGTACGCGATGTTCTGCTCGGTTGCCGCGCCGGCGATGTGCAGGACGATCCGGCCGACGGGGGCGGCGGACAGGCGGCAGTAGTCGAGCAGATCGCCGAACGATTCATATCGGGACACCCGCTGGTCGACCCGGTTCGCCTGCACCAGGTTGAGGAACGGCTCGATGGGTACCGCGCAATCGTCGATCACCGCGGCGAGCGCGGCGACCGGCGCAAGTGTCGCCCCGCCGGCGGCCAAGGCTCGGACATCGGCCTCGATCCGGTCCAGCATCGCCAGGCGGTCGCCGGGCGCCTCGTCGCCGACGTCGTCGACAAATCGCGCGTACTGGTAGACCCTCGCCAGATGAGATCGCGGACGTCGTGGCAGCAATCGCAGGGCAACCGGGAAGTTTTCGGCGCTCATCTGGGAGATCGACCGGTCGGCCACTTGCGCCAGCACTGCCGCAGCGGCGGGCTCGGCCTCGCTGTCGTCGACCCCAGTACCGTCCATAACCGCCCACGAGTGAGAACACGTACTACGTTTGGCTAACTAAGCACGTTCAGTGTGTACCAGAGATTCACGTTCCATAGTGCCCCTTCCGCGCAGCGATCGAATAGAGCGACAGCATGTACCACGAAACAGCAGCCGGGCCGGGCTCGACGGATGCGCGGGCCACGTCGCCGACGGAAGGCGCCGGGCTCGACCTCGCCCGGCTGCTGTCCGAACGCGGCGGCGAGCGCTACGAACTGCACAGTCGCGTGGGCAACCCTCAACTGCCTCGCATGCTGCACGCCATCGGCTTCGACAAGGTTTATGTCCGCGGCGACGGGTCCTATCTGTACGACGAGGACGGCGCGCAGTACCTGGACATGCTTGCGGGCTTCGGGGTCTTCGCGCTGGGTCGCAATCATCCCGGTGTGCGGGCTGCTCTCCACCAGGTCCTCGATCTCGGCCTGGCCGACCTCACCCAGTTCGACGCGCCGCCGCTGGCCGGTCTGCTGGCCGAGGCATTGCTCAGCCGAGTCCCGCACCTGGATCGGGTGTACTTCGGCAATAGCGGAACCGAAGCCGTCGAGGCCGCGCTCAAGCTCGCGCGCTATGCCACGGGCAAGCCGCGCATCGTGTACTGCGCGCATGCGTTCCACGGGCTTACCGCCGGCTCCTTGTCGGTCAACGGCGCCAAGGACTTCCGCGCCGGGTTCGGGCCTTTGCTGCCTGATACCGCAGTGCCGTTCGGCGACGTGGCCGCGCTTGCACGTGAACTGCGGCGCGGCGACGTCGCCGGATTGCTGATCGAGCCGATCCAGGGCAAGGGGGTGGCGGTCTCGCCGGAGGGATATCTGGCCGAAGCGCAGGATCTCCTTCGCCAGCACAAGGCGTTGCTGATCGCCGACGAGGTCCAGACCGGCATCGGCCGCACTGGGGACTTCTTTGCATTCCAGCACGACGGCGTCGAGCCCGACATCGTTGCCGCCGCCAAGGCGCTGTCCGGCGGGTACATCCCCGTCGGGGCCACGCTCGCCCGGGATTGGATCTTTCAGAAGGTGTACTCCTCGATGGACCGCGTCCTTGTCCACGATTCCACCTTCGGCTCCAACGCCCAGGCCATGGCCGCCGGCCTCGCCACCCTGCACGCACTCGAGACCCAGGACGTCGTGGCGAACGCGCGCAGAACCGGCGAGGTGCTGCGCTCGCGACTGTCCGAGCTCGTACCCCGCTACGAGCTGCTCCACGAAGTCCGCGGTCGCGGCCTCATGATCGGGATCGAGTTCGGCCGGCCGTCGTCGTGGAAGCTCCGTGCACCATGGACGGCGTTGCAGGTCGCGCGGAAGGGCTTGTTCGCGCAGACGGTCGTGCACGCGCTGTTCCACCGCCACCAGATCCTGACTCAGGTGTCCGGCGACCATCTTGAGGTGATCAAGCTGATCCCACCGCTGATCATCACCGAGGTCGAGGTAGATCGGTTCGTCGACGCGTTCGTCGATGTCATGGACGAGGCCCACCGCGGCTCGGGGCTGGTGTGGGATTTCGGCAAGACGCTGATCAAACAGACCCGCACGCCGTGACCCGGTCTGCGGAGGGATCGACACCCGAGAGGACGGAACCCTAAGGGTGGCCGCGGCCCAGATGTTGAGCTTCGCGTGCGCCGCGCTCGCGGCCACCGGAAACGCGACCGCGAATGTCATGCAGCGTAAGGCCAGCCTCGAACAGCCTGCGGGCACTGCGTTCGGCCCGAAGCTGCTTGCCGATCTCGTGCGCCGCCCGACCTGGCTGATCGGTTTCGCTGGCATGGTCGGGTCGTTCGTCCTCCAAGCCGTCGCGTTGAGTCTCGGACAGTTGTCGGCCGTCGAGCCCATCATCACCCTTGAGGTGCCCCTCACCGTTATGGTGGCGTCCCGGGTGTTCAACACCCGGATCGGCCGGGGCGACTGGACCGGTATCTGGGCGATGACGGCAGGCATGGTGGTGCTGGTCTCCGCCCTCGACCCGCAGCCCGGTGACGAGTCCGACGTCAGCCATTCGCTGTACCTGATGGCGGGCGGGAGCACTGCGATTTTCATCGGTCTACTGATCTTCGCCGCCGGACGGGTCCCCCCACGGTGGCGCACCGCTTGCCTCGGAGCCGCAGCGGGCACCTGTTTCGGGCTCACCGCAACTTTGATCAAGGGAATCGTCGCCCTCCTCGGCGCCGGCGGACTGCAGGCGATGCTGAGCACGTGGCAGACCTACGCCGCGGTCGGCGTCGGGATTTCCGGCGTGATCATCATGCAGGCCGCATTGCACGCCGGCCCGCTGCTTGCCGCCCAACCCGGCTTCACGTTGATGGACCCTCTGGTCTCCATCCTGTGGGGCGTCCTCGTTTATCAGGAGAACACCCGTACCGGCGCGTGGCTGGTCCTCGCCACCCTCGGCGGGGTCGCCATCGGGGCTGGAGTCGCGCTGCTCGCTCGCTCGCCGCTGCTCTCGCCGGCCGAACAGGACCGTCCCCTGGAGCCCGGATCAACCACGAGACAGTAGTCGCCTGAAGGCGCGATCAACTCGCTCGGACCAGGCTGTGCAGGCCACCCGAAGGGCCCCGGTCCGATGAGCGCGGTCAGGACCGAGCCTGCCCCGGTGATCAGTCGCCCTTGACGTTGACGAATTGCCGCAGCGTATGGACGACGTCGACCAGATCGGCAGCGTCCTGCATCACCTGGTCGATCGGCTTGTACGCGTTCGGGTGCTCATCGAGGAACGCGTTCGACTCGCCCCACGCGATGCCCGCCATCCGCTGGTCGAGGTCGTCACGGGTGAAGGTGCGGCGGGCGGCGGCGCGCGAGTAGTTCCGGCCGGCGCCGTGCGGTGACGAGTTCAGTGCGAGCCGGTTGCCGCGGCCCCGGACCACGTAGGACAGGTCGCCCATGCTGCCGGGGATGAGGCCCAGGGTGCCCTCGGACGCATCGATCGCGCCCTTACGCGACAGCCACACCGACTTGCCGAAGTGCTGCTCCCGCTCGGTGTAGTTGTGGTGACAGTTCACCGTCACTCCGGCCTCGACCGGACCCTGCCACGCCTCGAAGCAGGCGATGACGCGGTCCATCATCTCCTCGCGGTTGAGGTACGCGAACCGCTGCGCCCAACTCAGCGCCTCCAGGTAGCCCCAGAACTCGGTGTCGCCTTCCACGAGGTAGGCGAGGTCCGGGTCGGGCAGGCTGATCCACCGCTTAGCACACTGCTGTTGCGCCGTCTTGATCCATTTCTGCGCGAGCTTGTTGCCGACGCCGCGCGAGCCCGAGTGCAGGAACAGCCACACGAGTCCGTTCTCGTCCTCGCTGACCTCGATGAAGTGGTTGCCTGAGCCGAGCGAGCCGAGCTGGTGCCGCCAGTTGGGCGCGATCTCGTTGGCCGGCCCGATGCCGTCGCGGGCGTCCAAGTCGGCGATTCGAGCGGCCGCAGTGTCGGTGATGCGGTCGTTGTACTTTCCGGCACTCAGCGGGACCGCGCCGGCAATGGCCGCATGCAACGCCTTCGCGTCACCGCGCAGATCACCGCGCTGGTACTGCGTCTGGACGGCCATCATGCCGCAGCCGATGTCCACCCCGACCGCTGCGGGGATGATCGCGCCCAGCGTCGGGATGACGCTGCCGACCGTCGCGCCCTTGCCCAGATGCGCGTCGGGCATGAGCGCGAGGTGCGGAAAGATGAACGGCATCCCCGACGTGGTCACGGCCTGCTGGCGGGTGCTCTCCTCGAGGATCGAGGCCCAATTCATCAGGCGCTTGCTGATCTGCTCCATGCGGTTGATTCTCCGTCGACGGGAAACGGATTGCGGGGGTCAGCCGTCACGGCGCCCGACGGGCACGACACTCCGAGACACACGGCCCGGCTCGGTGGGTTGCCAACTGCCTTCCTCGGGTGGACGATCCGATAGCCGAGTCGGCTTCGGGCAACGAAGTGATGGAGTCGATTTGGCCAACCTGACCCGGAGCCGGTCATGCAGACGTTGACGCGAACAGTCGTCTGCCCGATGTGCGCCCAGATGGCCACCCTCACGCTCTTTGTCCGTGTCGACCCCGCAACGGGCAGGGAACGGCACGACCTTGAACTCACCTGCCCGGGAAGCTGCGACGTAGCCGAGAGCGAACTCGTCGGCATCTGGGCCCTCAGCCACCTCTGACCGGTTTGCCCCGGAACCGCCGCCGAAACGCAGTCCACTTCAACGTTTGCACCGGGTTCTTGGGGAAGGGGCAGCGCGTAAAGGGTAGGTACGCAAGACCGACGACTGCCGCACGGAGGTCTTCGGTACGGGGGTAAGGACATGCCAAATGGAAGCAAACGACGATCTCGCCTCGAGACTGTTCGAAGTCGCCAGTCTCTTCGCTGACAGCGTGCCGCTCGACCAGACGATGCAGCGCCTTGTCGCCTACCCTTTGGACCTGATCCGCTCTGCGGACGGTGCTGTCGTGACGCTTGTGGAGGACGGCCGACCCGGAATCACCGTCGCCACCGACGATCTGGTGGCACAGGCTGACCGGACTCACGCCGCGGTCGGCGAAGGTCCGGCGCACATCGCGCTCGCGGAGAGGCGGGTGGTCACTTCCCCATCGATCGGCGGGGACCCGGCGTTTCCCCGCTTCGGAAGTCGTGTGGCGCGATTGGGCCTGCACAGTGTCGTCGCTGCTCCGTTGACGCTGCCCGACACGTTCATGGGCGTGATCACGATCTATAGCCGCTCGAAACGCGCATTCGGCGAGGGCGACGTTCGGGTCCTGCAGCAATACGCGCGGCCCGCCGCAGTGGTAGCCCGCAACGCCCAGGTGCTGGCCAGCAGCCAGCGCCAGATCGAGCAACTCAATCAGGCTTTGCGGATCCGGCCGGTCGTCGACCAAGCGATCGGCATCATCCGGAGCCGTACCGGTACCTCGGAGGACGAGGCATTCGAACGGCTGCTGAAGATCAGCAAGGCCAGACATACGAGAGTGGCCGATGTCGCCAGCGAGCTCGTGGAGGCGGCGGTGCGCTACGCACAAGAGCGAGGCCACGAGCCGACCGCTCGCTAGGTTCGCGACTTCCGTGCCGAGATGGTTGCACCGCGCGTAGATATCGATTTAGATAGGGGACGACGCCGAGAACGTGCCTCTCGAGGGATCCGACCCGGTCAACAAACCCGGCGGACCCCGCTCGCAGTGGGCTGCGGCTCTCGGGGAAGCCAACTCCACGCCGTGACCACTTCTGCATTCGGGGGAAGCAGGTGGTCACGAACCATGTCTGATTCATTCAAGATCGTGCTTGCCGATGAGCACGTCCTCTTCCTGGACGGTCTGACGGCACTGCTGTCACAACTGGGATATGAGGTCGTAGCGACGGCGACGACACGCCGGAACCTGCTCGAACACCTGTATCTGTTCGAACCGGACATCTGCGTGACGGGAACCCGATTCCCCGACGGGGAATGCGCCGACGTCATCGAACCGATTGCGCAGGCTCATCCCGGCGTGAAGATCGTCGTCCTGACCGCGGACGGCGATCCCGACACGATGCGCACCGCGCTCGCGGCCGGCGCGTCTGGGTACGTCCACAAATCGCGCAGCGTCTCCGTCCTGATAGATCTCTTCCACCGCGTGATGGCGGGCGAGATCGTCGTCGAGGGATCGTTCCTGCGACCCGCCAAGTACGGACGCCGGTGCACCGACAGGGAAACCCCGCCGCAACTTCATCGTCTCGCCACCTATCTGACGCCGCGTGAGCTCGAATGTCTGGCGCTGCTGGCGGACGGCATGGACACGGCGGCGATCGCCCGGCGGTTGGGAGTCTCGCGACCGACTGTGCGCAGTCATGTGCAAGCGGTCCTCACGAAACTCGGGGTGCACTCCCGGCTCGAGGCAGCGTCGCTGGCGATTCGCTTCGGGCTGGTCGGTGCGGCCCCTGATGACCGCGCCGTGCAAGGGTACTGATTCGGACCAGCACGCTCGTACCGAATGCGTAGTGGAACTAATGCATGAGGATGATCCGCCGGTCGCGCTGGGCGCATAGCGTTCGAGAACCGCACGGGGTTGCCACTGGGGGCGTCGCGTATGAAATGCGAATCATTTCCGACGTCGTCCGGCTACCCGGCGTAGACGGCCCGGGCCTTCGTCCGTGAGAGCTCGCGAGTCTCGGGATGGTTCGCCTCCCCCCGCGGGCTGCCCGCACCCGCCGGCTCCAGCGCTGCCGCAAACCGAACCCCGCTTCGGTTCGGCAGTGCGCCACGGCGGAGGTCTGGGCCCCAGTGGTGCGGCTCGGGGGTAGGTCGGGCCGCACTACTTGGGAACCCAGTCGGCAGGTGGAGACGTCGGACGACGAGCCGCCGGGCGGCGCCTACAGGACGTCGAGCTGCCGCGCGGGCCGGTCCTCGACCAACGATGGTGCCGCGGCCACCGAAGCATTCCGGTATCCCATGGACTCCAGGCGGTCCATGATCAGCTCGGCCGCGTCGTTCGCGCTGACGGCGGTGGTGTCCAGCCGAAGATCGGCGTCCCGCGGCTCCTCGTAAGGATCGGACACGCCCGTGAACCCGGGTAGCGCCCCCGCCCGCGCCTTGGCGTAGAGGCCCTTTCGATCGCGTCGCTCGCACTCGCCCAGCTCGGTTGCGACATGCACGAGGACAAACCCTCCGTGGTGCTCGACCAGGCGCCGGACCTCCCGACGCGCCTCGTCGTACGGCGCGATTGCTGCGCAGATCGCAATGCCCCGGTGCCGGGTGACCTCCGCGGCGACGAACCCGATCCGTCGGACGTTGGCATCGCGCTCGGTCCGAGTGAACCCGGCGCCCTCGGAGAGATACCGGCGCACGATGTCACCGTCGAGCATCGTCACCGACCGCACGCCGCACTCCCGGAGCTTCGTTTCCAGGATGTTGGCGATGGTGGATTTGCCGGCACCGGACAACCCGGTGAAGAAGACCGTGAAGCCCTGTTCCGAACGCGGGGGGTGGCTGCGCCGCAGCTCGGCGGCCACGTCGGGATGCGTGAACCAAGCGGGCAGCTCAGAACCGTCGGCCACGCGCTCGCGCAGCTCGGTCCCTGAGATGGACCACGTGCGCCTTCCCGCCGGGACGCGGTCCACGGGCGCGTATCGGTCGTGGTCGGGCAAGTAGACCAGACGCTTGAAGGCCAGGGTGTGCATGCCCACCTCGGCGGCGTGGCGCCGGAGCAAGGCGTGCGCCTGGTAGGGCCGGTAGAACGGCCGCCCGTTGGAGTCGTTACCCGGGCCGGCATGGTCACGACCGACGATGAAGTGTGTGGCGCCGTAGTTCTTGCGGATGAGCGCGTGCCACAAGGCTTCCCGCGGTCCGGCCATGCGCATGGCGAGCGGCAGCAACGACAGCATGGCGGTGTCGGCGGGATAGGTCGGCATGATCGCCTGGTAGCAGCGGACGCGCGTGTGACTGTCCAGGTCCCCCGGCTTACCCGCGCCCACGACGGGATGGATCAGCAGCTTGGCGGCGGCGGCCCGGGCCGCACGCAGGGTCAGTTCCTGATGCGCGCGGTGCATCGGGTTGCGGGTCTGGAAAGCGACGATGCGCTCCCATCCGCGCCGCGCGAACTCCGCCCGGGTCTGTGCCGGCGTCAGCCGGAGGTGACTGAAGTCGGCATGCGAAGGAGACTCGAGCACCTCCAACTCACCGCTCACGTAGTTTGGGTGCGTCTTCGCTGTCAGGTGGGCTACGCCGGGATGGGCCAGGTCATTGGTCCCCAGCACCTGGCTGGCCTCCAGGCGCAGGTCGGGCCGCCAAGCCTCGCGGATGTGCAGCGCCGCCACGAGAACGCCTTCCGGGTCACGCAGGGCAAGCACCCCCACCTTGGCGGCCCGCAGGGCGGCGTCGGAGACGTCAAGAGTGACCGGCACGGGCCACAGGGTGTTGTCGGCGAGCCGCATCCGGGCGCAGACGGACTCGTAGTCCTCCCGTCCGAGGTATCCGCGCAACGGCGAGAAACCGCCGCACGCGAGCAGTTCCAGGTCGCAGAGCTGTCGGCGAGTGAGCTGCCAGTTGGGCCAGTCCACCGACCGCAACTTCAACTCCGCCGCCCGCTCCGGACCGACGACGAGGTCGACGAGCTGACCACCGTGCGCGTCGATCAATCTGGCGTCCATGACCCTCCTTCAGGCGGCCGCAGCGAACCGCTCGTACAGGCCCTGCGCCCGCTCACGCAATCGCCCCAACCCGGAGGCGTGCCACTGCTCGCGCAGCAACTCCTTGCGCTCGTCGCGCTCGGCGGACGGGATCCAGGTGTCCCCCATCTCGGCAGTTTGCGTCGTCGCCCCGCGCGCGCCGAGCTCCCGGCGCAGCTGCGCTTCATCGACCAGCCCGGACTCGAACCCGAGCAGGACGGGCGAAAGGGAAGGCCGATGGGCGATGAGCTCGAGGCAACGGTCGGTGCTCTCCGGCGTGTGCTCGAACCGGCGCAGACCGAGGCCGAATCGCGAGTTCAGCCGATCGATCACCGCGCCGAACTGAGTGGTGACCTGGTGGAACTCCCCCACGACGAGGTCGGGCAGGTGCGGCAGCAGGCAGGCATGGAACTGGGCGTACGCGACGAGGGCGTCCCGCATCGCCACGTCCGGTTCGCGGACCAACTGCGACAGGATCGCGCCGCGCGGCTCGCGGATGAGCAGCAGCGCCGGCACACCGGTTCGAGCAGCGCGGATCAGCTGCGCCGGCGCGTGCAGGTGATGCGCGAGACGCACCGGACGGTCCTGGGCGAGCTGCAGTGCGTACACCGCGAACGTCGACGCCGACCGCGTGTAGCCGTCGATCACCAGTTCGGTCTCGGGGCCGATCACCTCCGGGCTCGGCCCCGGGTACTTCCGCCGCGCGAACGGGAGGTAGAAGGTCGGGGACTCGCTGAACCGGGCGCGCGCCCGATGCCGCGCGCGCCGATACGGCGTCGGCGCCGGTGCGGCGCTCACTGCACACCCGCCGGACGGACGACGCGCGGCGGGTCACCGAATACCGCGTGATACGCCTGCAGGTAGGCACGTTCCTGGTGCTCCCAGGCAACGTCGGTACGAACTCGGTCCTTGCCGGCGATTCCCATCCTGCGCCTCCGTTCCGGATCGTCGAGCAGTTCAGCGGTGAGACGCGCGAAATCCGTGAGGTCCGCGGGCCGTGCGTAAGCACCTGCGTCTCCGCCCAGTAGCCGCGTCTCGGCCAGGTCGAAGGCCACGAACGGCAGTTCGAACGCCATGTACTCCATGACCTTGACCGGCGAGACAATCGCTTCGAGGTTCGGTTCGAGACCGAGATCTGCGGTGCAGAGATAGGTGAACGCCGACTCTTCCCCCAACCAACCGGGAAAGCTGACCCACGGCGAGACGCCGAGTTCCTGGGCCTGACGCCGCGCGTCCGTCAGAGACTCGCCGTCGCCGACAAACGCGAACTGACAATCGGTGCGGCGCATGGTGTGGACGAAATAGGCAACTGCTTCCAGCGCCAGTCCGAGGTTGTCCTGCGGGCCCATCAAGCCGAGCCAGCAGCAGAGGTGCCGCCGGCCGTTGCGCAACGCGGCGTCAGGTGAACGCGGGTGGACCCGGCTGAGCGCCGGCCCATTCCCGACCACGGTCACGTTGTCCGCCGGAACGTGGCCACGGCCGCGGACGATCTGATCCAGGGAGCCGTTGACGGTAATCACATGATCGACCGAGCGGAAGGTCAGCCACTCCAGCACTCGCAGCATCCGGTAGACCGCGCCGCGCCGCCCATAGCGGACCTCGTAGAGCTCGGGTGAGAGGTCACGAAGGTCCAGCAGCACGCGCTTGCCGAGTAGCCGGAACGGCACGCCAATGACGAAGTAGATGTCCGGCGTCCCCGATATCTGGACTGCGTCGAAGCCGCCGCGCAGGAATGCGCGGGCCGTGAGCCGCGCCGCCATGATGAGCGAATAGCCGTACTCCCAGAGGAATCCGGCGGCCGACCTACCGTCGGCCGGCGCTGGATACTCGAGCAGGCGCACTCCGGCGGGCACCCGGTTGCTCGGATCATGTCGGCAGATCACCGAGACCCGGTAACCGGCCCTGTGCAGGGCCCCCACCTGCTTGCGCAGCCGATGGTCACGCGCCAGCGAAACGTTCTCGACGACGAGCAGCACGCGGCGGCTTCTCATGGCGTCGATACCAGCAGCAAACCGTAGCCGGCGATCAGACCGGTGAGGGCGAGTTGGTAGGGGCTGGTGGTCAGGCGGCCGAAGACCCGCCGACCGAGCGCGAGGTAGCACCCCGCGGCGAGCAGCGGAAGCGTCGACCAGACCAGCCACTGCACGTGCGGCCGTGCGGTAGCCATAACGACGACCAACTGCAGGCTGGCCATCACGCCATACGCGAACGCGATGTGCCTGCGGATCTCAGCCTTGTCCGTGAAATAGGACCCGACAATCACGCTGAGCAGTCCGCCGCCGAGGTTGGACAACCCGTGGATCACGCCGAGGCCCACCAGCAGTGGGGAAAGCCGCCTTCGCACGTGCCGGGCCATCACCTCGCGCAGGCGGCTCATCCGGGTAGCCGCCGTCGCCAGCAGCATGACACCCACCGCCGCCCGCAGTTGCTGAACGGACCCGAACATGAGCACCGCTCCCGTCGCGAGCAGTACCGCGGGAGCGGTGAAGATCAGGAACTTTCGACGGATCGGTTCCAGCGTGAGCCCGCCGCTGTCGGCGAGCTGCAGCGCACTCACCGCGATGGAACAGGGCAGCAGGTAAGCGAGCACCTGCGCGAACGGCAATCCGGCCAACAACAGGGTCGGCGTGCCGAACAGCAGCAGGCCTACCCCGAAGACTGATTGGACCAGTGCGAACGCCATCACCGTAGCGACCAGCACCGGCACCAACACGTCAATCGACATCGTCACCGTCCGGCAGCGCATCGAGTGCGATCTGGCCACCGCACACGTCGAACGCGGTCAAGGAACCCCGTCCGACCGGAATGCGCCAGCTCTCGTCATCGACCCCGTGCAAGATCGCGACGGTGAGTCTGATCATCACCGCGTGGGTCACCGCGGCAACCGTCTCGCCCTCGTGCCGGCTCCCGATGAGCCGCAGCGCGGCGATCATGCGCTCGGCGGCCTCGCTCAACCTCTCCCCAAGCGGACAGGCGGCGCGACGCGGCGAGGTGCGGTACAGGTGGAACGCCTCCGGATCCGCCCGAGCGGCCTCTTCGGCGGTCAACCCCTCCCAGATGCCGTAGTCGACATTGTTCAGGCCGTGCATGATTCGCAGGTCGGGCACCCGAGCCTCGTCGGCGATGATCTGACCGGTGGCGATCGTCCGGCGCATGGGGCCCGTGTACACGGCGCTCAGGCCGACGCCGGACAGGCGGCGGGCTGCGTCAACCGCATCCTGGTAGCCCTGAGCGTCGAGGGGGACGTCGCGCCGGCCCCGGTACCGGTTCTCGACATTCATCGTGGTGGTGCCGTGCCTGATCAGATACAACCTGCAGGTCGACGCCTCGGTCGCCAAACCGAGTCGACCAGCAATCTCCAGTTGCCCCGTCATTGGTGCTCCCCTCCGCCAACCGGCTGAACTTTGTGGACGTCACCAAGGACGCCGATCTCGTTTTCGGACATCTCGGTGCCATTGGTCTTGGGCGCAAACGAGTCCTGTGCCGGGAGGACCCGCGTTCGTCGCCCGAGGCTGTCGAGCACGCAGCCGATCACCTTCGTACGAACGTGCCCGAGGCGATGTGCCATCGCATCGATCTCGCGTCGGGTGGACAGCCGCACGTCTCCGACGAGCAGGATCATGTCGACCAGCTCCGCGATCGCGTCGGCGTCGGCGCCGACCAGAACAGGCGGGCAGTCGACGACGACGAAGTCCGCGCGGGTGCTCAGCACAGTGAGCGCTCGCTTGAGCGCGGCCGGCTGCGGGATCGTCCCGTGGTCGCTGTCCAGCGAGTCGGCGCCCAGTACCCGCAGCCCGGCGATCGGGGTGTCCCGCAGAAGTTGGGTCACCTCGCCGCCGTCGCTGCCCGACTTCGATCCGAAGTGAGTCTCGTACGCCCCCAAGAGTTGATCTCCGTACGCGTTCCGCAGGTCTGCGCATACGAAGATCACGCGTTGGTCGGCTTGCGCAAGAGCGACAGCGAGGTTGGCGACGACGGGCGTCTTTGGCTCCGTCGACGCACACGTCACGAGCAACGTCTTGGCCCCCCGGCGCGCCGCGGCGCGCATGACCTGCGTGCGGAGATCCCGGTAGGCATTCGCCGCCTGCGAGTCAGGCGCCCGAACCATCACCAGGGGTGCGGTCACGTCGCCCCGCTTGTGACGCAGCGCGGGCAGGACCCCGAGCAGGGGGGCCCCGGTCCGGGTTGCGAGGTCGCCGTGTCCCCGCAGCCGGTCGTCGAACCGGTCCCGCGCCAATGCACTGCCGAAGCCGAGCGCGAGACCGACGATCAGGCCCACACCGAGGTCGACGAAATGGTTCGGACTCGACGGCGCGCTCGGCCGTGCGGCCGGGGTGATGATCGCGCTCCTCGACGCCCCTCGGGTGATCGACGTATCGGCGTGGGGGACGGCCGGCTGGCGGGCCTCCCAGTTCGACACGTACGCGGCGGCCAGTGCCTGCGCCCGTTGCTGGGCAAGTAATGGGTCCGGCGAGGAGTAGCCGATCTTCAGGATGTGCGTATCGAGTGGAACGCTGACACTCAGGCCGACGGCGAGCTCGTCCGGGGGGACGCCGAGCGCCTGCGCCGCGGCGTCCAGGACCACGCGGGACGACGCCACCGCCTTCTCGCTCCCCATGTCGGGAAGTTCCGCAGTGTTGGTCGTGAGGATCGAGGACTGCACAAGGACGTCTGCCGTCGCCTCGTAGGTCGGGGTACGCGACCACGACATGAAGGCCGCGCCGGTGAGCACAGCAAGTGTGACGAGGGCGATCCAACCAAGCCGGGCCGCGAGGAAGCCGTGCGGTTTGCTGACCGAACCGGCCGTACGCACCCGCGAGCGCGTGGCACTGCGTCGCCGCCTCTCGGCGCCGATGATGGTCTGCCTCATTTTTGAGCCTCCGCCCAGGGGATCCGTTCGTGTGCGCGTGCGTGCGGTCGAGGTTCCGGGCGTGGGCGTGGCCGCCAGTGAGACAGCGCCGGCCGACCGGCGAGTGCCAACATCGCGACCATCTCCTCCGCGGCCCCCCGATAGGTCAGGTGCGGATCGAAGATCATCAGTACCGACATCACGGGTACTGACACGCAGACTGCGATTCCGGCCGTCCGCACGGCGTCAGTGCGGTATCGCGCTGCGTGCCAGCCCAGGCGAAGGGCCGCGTAGACAAAGAATGCGAAGCTGAGAAGCAGCGGGACGCCCCCGCCCCAGAGCAGCCAGGTGTAGCCGCTCTCGATCCAGACGTATCCGGTTCCCTGGCTCGCGACGGGGACCCGCGCCGACGGCTGCACGCCGAGCAAGAAGTTGCCGTCGGCGAACAGCCGTGGCCAGAAGTAGGTGCGCAGGTTCGTGAGCCGACCGGTCCAGCTCACCGGGAGCCCGGACACCGAGTTGAAGCCGCTCAGCCGTTGTTCGATCACCGGTCGCAGCACGTAGATCGCCACCGCACCGGCGGGCACGAAGAACGCCAGCAGTCGTGGGTAACTCGTGACGAACGCGATGCAACAGATCCCGATCACCAGTCCGATGGCACTGGAGAATTCGCCGGCCGACAACGCGCCGAAGACCAAAAGTGCCGCGGCGACGGCCAGGGCCGGCCGGGCTCGGCGCGCGCGCATCCACAGTCCACTGATGATCGCCAGGTTGTAGATCATGAGGTCGGCAGTCGCGGCCGGCAGGGCGAGCGTCGAGCTACCTCGTGCGTTGTCGACCAGATTCGTGTAGCCGAAGGGGGCGTAATAGGTGGCGAGCAGCCGGGAAACGCCGAAGAGGCCGAGCGACTGGAGCATCGCCACCACGGCGACGGCCGATGCGGCTGCGACCGAGAGCCACAGGCACCGTTGGGCATGTCGGTCGGTTCGGACACTCACTCGGACCAGGACGTAGACGCCGATGAGCTTCCAGAGGACGAGGGCGTACAGCAGGTCGTCGGCCGAGATCGGCTTGTGGCGCGCGAGCATCCAGGTCAGTGGGACGACCGAGTTGCAGACGGCCATCGCCACCAAGGCCACTTCGAGGCGGCTTAGGCGCAGGCGTGGCATGGATCCGGTGCGCCAGTGCGCCGCGCCTCGCAGTGCCAGCCCGCAGGCCACGGCGAGGGCAAGGGCCTCGCTCGGGCGCAGGAACGGGACGAGGTTTCCGCGGTCGATGCCGGCGATGAGCGGCGTCGCGGCGATGACCAGATAGCCGCCCAGTTGCGGTCGGAGCGCCACCGCGCCAACGAGCGCCAATGCCAGGCACGCCATCAACGCCAGGGCGGGATGGAGGCTGCTGGCGGCACCGAAGGCGAGCGCTACAGCCAACATCCCCACCGAGGCAACGTGCCGGATTCCCGTCGTGCGGCGCGGGGCGGGCCGCACGGGGATGACACGTTCTGCAGGACTGACCGCCGGCGCGACCGGTCGCTGCAGGATGGCGCTACGCATGGTGCGCCCGCACGGAATCGGTTGCCTTGATCCGGAGGAGGCTCAGACCGCCGGACAGCCAGGCGAGTTCCGGCGCGTGGAGGGCGGCCTCCACGGCGACGAATGCCGCGCCGCCCACGACGGCGGCAGCCCCCAGGGCAACGCCGGCGCCGAGAGACCCGTCGATCCAGCCGGCCACGGCGGTCGCTGTCAACACCATGGGGCCGACCATCACCGCGGCGCCGACAACGATGCGGGCGACTGAAGGGGCCAACCGCGCCGAACGCGGGCCGAGGTTCGCGTGCAGACGCAACGTCAAGTGGCCGGCCGAGACCACGATCGACGTGGAAAACGCGAGTCCCAGGATGACGAGGACTGCCGGGCCGTGCGCGAGCAGGGCGAACGCGGCCAGGGCGAGGCAGGTCGCGGCTTGCAACATCATGGCGCGCAGCGGGGAGCGCGTGTCCAGGCGCGCGTAGGACGCATAACTCGCGATCATGAAGACGGTCTGCGCGACGACGGCCGCGGAGAGCGCAGCAAGTGACGCAGCGATCATGGCCGCGCCGGCCGGCGTGTCCATCCGTCCGAGCGACATGGCGTCGGCGACCGGCCACGCGAGGACGATGCAGCTGACACCGGCCGGAATCGCGACGAACAGACCGAGCGCGATTCCCCGCGCCACCGAATCCGCGAACGCGGCGGTGTTTCCGACCGCGTGCAGCCGGGCCAGACGAGGAAGCAGCGACAGCGCAACCGGAGTGGCGCCCATCGCAATGGCCAGGAAGTAGAAGTTGAGGGATATCTGGAACGCAGTAACCCCTCCCGCGACGCCGTTCGCCAACGCGAGCAAGGTCAGCACTTGAAGCGCCACCAGGCCCGCTTGGGCCATCGAGGGCAGCGCCCGTCGGACGAGGACGAGCACCTCCGGATCGCGCCATCCGCGGCGCGGGATGAGTCGCACGCCGGCGCGCAATGCCCCCAGCCACTGCGCGCCGGCGTGCAAGACCACCGCACCGGTGCTGCCCAAGCCGAGCAGTAGCAGCATGCCGGTCGGGATCCGGTCGAGGCCCGTGGGAGACGGGTACAGGACGGCCGTCGCGCCCAGCACCGCCAACAGGCCGAGGTTCTCCAGCGCCGGCGCGGCCGCGGCGAGCGCGAACCGCCGGTGCGCGTTCATCGCCGCCGTCGCTGTCCCTACCACTGCATACAGGAACAGCTGCGGCACGAACATCACGATCAGCAGCCGGGCCAGGTAGACCTGAGTCTCTCCCGTGCCGTCAGCCGCGCCCAGCGACGCGACTCGCAACACCATCGGTCCGAGCAGGATCGTCACGGGCGTCGCGACGACGAGCGTCATCAAGGTCAAGCCGAGAAACCCGCCGGCGATCCGCTCGGTGGCCCGCTGGTCCGCCGCATCGATGTGCCGTACGAGTGCCGGCACGAGCAGCGAGGAGAACAACGAGCCGGCAAGCAGGCCGTAGTAGATGAGGTTAGGCAGCGAGTTGGTCAGCTGGAACGTGTTGCCGACAAAGCTCGGCCCGAGAACCGCCCCGATGGCCACGATCTTGGCAACTCCGGTCACTCGACTGACGAGGGTCCAACCTGCAACCGCGATCGAGTCGCTGGCGGCATCGACGGCCGCGACCATCACGTCATCAGCCGACTCCGGAACCCGTGCACCCGCATCGCGCGCGTCCGCCGACGCGCTCACGGCGCGCCCTTCGCGCACAGCACAGCGGGGATCGTCTTGATCAGGATCACGAGATCCAGGAGGAAGGTCCGGTCTCGCACGTACTCCAAGTCCAGTTCCAGCCCGGTTCGCATCGTCAGCCTGCTGCGCCCGCTGACCTGCCACAGACCCGTGATCCCAGGCGGAAGCAGGAAGCGCGCGTGGTGCACCGACCCGAACAGCTCGGCCTCCCACGGCAGCGCCGGGCGGGGGCCGACCAAGGACATGTCGCCGCGAACCACATTGAACAGCTGCGGCAGCTCATCGAGACTCGTGCGGCGCAACAGCCGCCCGAGCCGCGTCACGCGGGGATCGTCCTCGATCTTGAAGTAGCCGTGCTCGCCGCTGGGGACGGGTGCCGGCGAGCCGAGCTGGTTCTGCACGTAGTTGCGATGGATCTCATCGGAACAGCCCGTTCGCATCGTGCGGAACTTGAGGATCGTGAAGGGACGTCCGTACCGGCCGACGCGCGTCTGACGAAACAGCGCACCCCCTGGGCTGGACATCCGGACGAGCACCGCGATGACGAGCAGGAACGGGCACAGCACGACGAGGCACGTCAGGGCGAACGTCAGGTCGAATGCGCGCTTGCCGTACAGCCGCGGTGCATGATCGCGGCCGGTCACGTCGATCCGGAGCGCCGATGGCACGATGTTGTCGGTCACTGACGGCCGCCGGATCTCGAAACGGCACGCCCGACGTCCACCGCGCGGCGGTAACGGCTGACCGAGGTCGTCACCGGAGTCACCCGCTCGGCAATCGAGGCGAGCTCGTCCACGGTCCCTCGGACGACCGCCGGATTGCCGAACGCGACGCGTCCCGGCGGCACGTCGCGGACCACGACGGCCCCAGCGCCGATCAATGCACCTTCGCCGATCCGTACGAAGGGCAAGATCGTGACGTTCACGCCGATGTGGGCCCCGGCGCCGATCACCGGTCCGGACATCATTTTGGCGGACGCGGGGTCACCCGGGTATAGGTCGTTGGCGATCGTCACCCCAGGTGCGAGGAAGGCGTCGTCCTCGATCTCGGTGTATTGCGCCACGTAGCAGTTCGCGTGGATCTTGACGCGATCGCCGATCCGGCACCCATAGTCGACAACGGTGTTCGTCCAGATCGAGACGTCGTCGCCGAGGGTGCAGCCTTCCCGGATGACCACGTTGTGTCCGGTCTCCAGGCGATCGCCGATGCGGGTGCCCTCGTAGACCATCGTCCCGCTGCGCAGCCGCGCATCGCGTCCGACGACGAGGCACGCGTCCGACCCTCGGGCGGCCGGGTACCCGAGCACTGCGGTGAGGTCGGCGTGGAGTCCATGACCGATGAGGACGTCAGCCATGGACGATGGCCTCCCGGGTCAGCACGATGTCGGTGACCACGTCGGCCGCCGAACAGACCTGGTTGACCTGCTTGTCGGTCATCTGCGGATACATCGGCAGGGAAAGGACCTCAGCCGCCGCCCGCTCGGCCGCCGGCAGCGGCGCGTGGGCGTACGGCCGGTACGCCTCGACCCGGTGACACGGCGTCGGATAGTGGATCGCAGTCTGGATACCCAGAGAGGCGAACAGCCGCTGCACGCGGTCGCGGTCAGCGACGCGCACCACGCCGAGGTGGTAGACGCCGCGCGATCCCGGCACCTCGCCGACCATCCGGAAGACCCCGTCGTCGAACGCCTCTCGGTAGCGGGCGGCGATCTGACGCCGTGCTGCGTTCCATGCGTCCAGACGCGGAAGCTTCGTGGACAGGACCGTGGCCTGTACCGCATCCAGGCGGCTGTTCGTGCCGACGGCGGCGTGCTCGTAGTGCGATCCTGGTACTCGACCGTGGTCGCGCAGTGAACGCAGCTGAGCTGCCAATCGCGAATCCGACGTCACAATTGCGCCGGCATCGCCAAAGGCACCGAGGTTCTTGCCGGGATAAAAACTGAAGCAGCCCGCGTACCCGAGCGACCCAGCTCGCCGCCCATGCCAGGTCGCCCCCTGGGCCTGCGCGGCGTCCTCGACGACGGCGATGCCGCCCTGGGCAGCCACCTGACCGAGCGCATCCATGTCAGGCATCAGCCCGTACAGGTGCACGACGAGTACGGCCCTGGTCCGGGGGGTGAGCGCGGCTCGCAGCGTGTCCGGCGACAGGAGGAGGGTGCCCGGATCGACGTCGGCAAAACGCGGCGTGGCGCCGGCGAGCACGACGGCCTCGGCAGTGGCGATGAACGTGTTGGCCGGAACGATCACCTCGTCGCCCGGGCCGATGCCCATGGCCCGCAACGTCAACTGGATCGCGTCGGTCCCGTTGCCGACTCCGACCGCCTCCGTCGTGCCGCAGTAGGCACTCCACGCGTGCTCGAATTCCTCGACGACCGACCCGCCGACGAACTCGTGTCGCACCATTATCGCGTCCCAGGACTCCCGCACGGCCGCGCTCACCTCCTGGGTGGACGCGGCGAGATCCAGGAATGGCACCTTGACATCCATGTGATCGTCCGCCCGTCAGACGCCGGCGCCGGCAGCCTGGGTCTGGGGCTGTTCCCGATACGCGGCGCCGTCCCAGGCGGCAGAAAGGTGATCGCGCAGCCATGGCCGCGGACCCACCACGTGGAGGGTGCGGGCCTCGATCCGGGTCCTGTGATCGGTGGCCAGTTCCTCGAGCTCCACCGGGCGGCCGAGCTCCAAAGACATCTGGGCACACTCGAGAACCTCGACCACGGCCAGGCCGCACGCGCCGTCGGTGTTCGGTACGGCGCCACTGATGATGCACTCGACGAAGTGGCGATCCTGCACACCAAGGGGTTCCTCGGGAGCCACGAACGGTGCCGTGATGTCGCCGTAGCGGTAGGACATCGGCGGCTGGGTGAAGTCCTCCATCGGCGAGGGAGGCTGCACGCCCCGGTCCAGGACGCGGATCGGTTCGTCGGCCGCCAGGTCGTCGTACACGGCCATCTTCTCGCTGCCGACTGCCGTTATCCGGCGCACCTTGCACGGGTCGAGCCAACTGACGTGGACGTTGGCCGAGAGGCGCTGGTCGTCGTAGAACAGGCGGAGGTACGCGACGTCCTCGAACCGGGGGTGGGCGTGACGCGACGCCCACGCCTGGACTTTGCGCGGCGTGTCGCCGAGTACGTAGTTGATGATCGACACGTCGTGCGGGGCGAGATCGAGAATGACGTTGACATCGCTCTGGTAGAGCCCCAGGTTCAACCGGGCGCTGTCGAGGTAGTAGATCTCGCCCAATGACTGGCCATGGATCAGCTCGCGCAACTTCCAGACCGCGGGGTTGTACTCGAAGGTGTGTCCGGCCATGAGCGTCACGCCGGCCGTGTCTGCCGCCTGGATGAGCCGGCGGGCGCCCGCCGACGACGGGGCAAGCGGCTTCTCGACGAGCACGTGCTTGCCGGCCTCGATCGCCTCCAGGGCCGCCGGCACGTGAGTAGTTGGGGGCGTCGCGATCACGGCGGCGTCGATGTCGGCAAGTGCGGCCCGCAGCGACGTGAACCTCGGCGCGCCCGGGTAAATGCGCGCCAGCTGCTCGAGCCGACTCTCCCGCTCGTCGACGAGCACGACCTGCCCGACACCGTCGGTCGAGTGGAGTACCCGGACGTGCTTGGAACCCCAGTACCCGCAGCCGACTACGGCGACGCTTAATCCGGACGCGTTGACCATGATCTCGACGACCCCCCAATGCTGCCGGTGCGGCGGTTAGTTCGTGACGTGCACCGGGCGGCGCGTCGCGCCGCATTCGGGAGCTAACCGGCCGTGCAGAACCGCGACATCATCCGTATGAGCTAGGGGGTCTCATCGGTTTGATGGAAGCGGCCGCCCGACCTGGGACCCCTCGTCCACAGACGTCCGATTCTCAGCGACCGGTTTTGAGGCAGCCGTACCAGGCATTGCACGGTGGGGCCACTGCGAACCAGTCCCGCCGCAGCCAGGTGAAATCCTGCAGCTCGCTCTGCACCCGCGCGGTGTAGTCGTCGGCCGCCGCGGTGTGCCACCGTCCCGCGTACCAGGCTCCGACACAGCCCCAGATGTCGTTGGCCCGGTAGTCGCCGCTGCCTTTCAGCCAGCGCACCCAGCCGTTGTAACAGCCGCGGGCGTACGCGGCGAAGTAGTCCACGGCGAACGCCGTCGAGTCGCGACTGAAGGGGAACGTTCCGTTCTGGTTGCCCGGCAGCTGCCCCCAGGACGGCGCCTGCCACGCCATAACCCCGACGACCGAGAAGGTTCGTGGGCAGGCCTGGGCCCCGAAGTCCACCTGGTAGTCGTATCCGTATTTTGCGAGTTCTGCGCAGTACGTGCCCGACCCGCGAGTCCCGGCCGGGACGACTTCCCCGCTGCCCCAATTGATCACCGGGTGGCCATTGCGATAGACCGCGTACTGGTACCACGTCGACGCCGACACAGCGGCGGCGCGCAAGAGGTCGTCGGACAGCCCCCACTTGCACGCGGCCCACTGGAAGATCTCGTCCGTCGTTCCCGAGAACTGACCGTCGACGCGGGGCAGCAGCCAGCTGTCCCAGCGCGGGTCGTAGCCACCCTCGCCGCTCAGCGGACGGGCGGCGAAGGATCGATGAACGGCGACCGGATCGACCAAGGTGTGATTGGCCCGGTTGTTGACCGCGCGTGGTTCCCAGGGCGAACGGCGCACCCGTGCCGAACACGTCGATCCGCTCGGCAGCGTGCTCCATTGACCGGCTGCACGCGGCTTGAAGTACCCACCTCGCCGCGGCGGGGCACCGATCGGCATACCGGGGACCTGCTGGTTAGCAGCTGGCGATTGCGACCGTGCACCGTCTGACAACGGCGCCGACTGCGTCGTCGGGTTACGCGGCGGGCCCGTGTCAGTCGCAGTCGACGGCGCGGCACGGCCGCGCGCCGTCCGCTCGGGCGTGAGGGTGGACAAGACCAGGACCGGAACTGCGACCGCCGCAGCGAGCGCGACGGCTACGGCGATCCCGTGGCCGGCAGTGACCTGCACGGCGTGACACGATGCACCCGAATCAGCGAGTCGACAACCTCCACTTGTCGCAGTTGCCGAAGCCAGTTGTCGAAGTCATCGAAACCGGGTGCCGGGCGACCGCTTTCCATGTCGTTGGAAATCGGTTCATATCTCCCGTGACTCGTTCCGATGCACCAGGGCGGCTACGTCAGCTGGATGAGTTGGTGACCGAAAGCCCGCCCTACAGTTCGGCCGACGCCCTCAGTGCGGGCGGTCGCTGTGGGGGTGAGCGGTGAGATCTTTCGGGCGCACGACATCGCGTGGCACTCGATTGAGGGC
>JAVHVH010000167.1:0-3117 GCA_032160665.1 Pseudonocardiales bacterium | reverse complement strand
GGTAGCGCCGGGTGGGCGACCGACCGGGCCTGGTCCGGAGCCCAGCGCCCTCGACTTGGTCAAAGTGCCTCCACAGCGGATACCGATTGGTGTGTGTTGACGTCCTGCGCGCCTGGTGTGGGCCCGGGCGTGTGCGGGACCAAACTCCCGCCGTTGTCGCTGACGGGTCCCAGTGCCGCATTTCTGCGTCATACTGCCGCCATGGCGCCGGGCCAGCCGGACGAGCGCGCCGAGGGCCTCATTGAAGGTATCCTTCAGCGCGGTGAGCAGACTGCGGCCCCGTTCGGTAACCGGTCCGAGCTGCTGACCTTCCTGTTCGCCGACATCCGGGGATACACGAGCTTCACCCAGCGTCGTGGCGACGAGGCTGCGGCGAAGCTCACCGCGAAGTTCGCGATGATCGTGCGCGAGCTCGTCGCCGAGTTCAGCGGGATGGTCTTCGAGTTGCGCGGCGACGAGGCGCTGTGCGTGTTCGGCTCACCACGGCAGGCCCTGCGCCTCGCGGTCGCCCTGCAGGGACGCTTCGTCGAGGAGACCGTCGCCGAGGCGGAGCTGCCCATGCCCGTCGGCATCGGTGTCGACGCCGGCGAGGCCGTCCACGGGTCGGACGGCTACCGCGGCGGCGCGCTGAACCTGGCTGCCCGGCTCTGTGGTCAGGCGAAGGCGGGTCAGGTACTGGCCACCCCCGAGGTCACCCACCTTGCGCGCACGATCGACGGCATCCGCTACGCGGTGCTCGACCGAGTTGCCGTGAAGGGGTTGACGGAACCGGTCCGGCCGGTCCGGGTGTTTCCCGAAGGCGAGGACCCTGCGCAGCAAATGGCGGCCCTGCTCAGCGCGTCGGCCCCCCGACCAACCCCCGTGCGGTGGCTGCCGGGACGGCTCGCGGCGCACCCCCGCTCCGTGGTGGCGGCCCTCGCCGCTGCCGCTGTCGCCGCGGCGGGTCTCGTCGTCGCCCTCGTGCACGACAGCGGCGGCCAGAAACTGACCGGGCCCGCCGAGAACTCGCTCGGGGTGATCGATCCCGGGACCGGGCGCTTGGTCGGGCAGGTTCCCATCGACGACGGCCCGACCGCGGTAGCCGCCGGGTTCGGTTCGATCTGGACCACCAACATCGACGACAACTCGGTGACCCGGATCGACGCGAAGAGCCTCCAGGTCAAGGACACGATCGAGGTGGGTACGGCCCCATCGGCAATCGCCGCCGGTCGCGACTCGCTGTGGGTGACCAACAGCGGCGAGGGGACCGTTTCGCGGATCGACCCAACGACCGACCGTGCCCGGACGATCCGGGTGGGCGTCGCGCCGAGTGGCGTCGTCGTCGCGCAAGGATCGGTTTGGGTCACCAACGCCGCCGACGGAACGGTGTCGCGGATCGACCCGTCCCAGAACACCGAGGTGCAGCGCATCGCTGTCGATTCCGGGCCGAGCGGCATCGGCGCCGGTCGCGACATCTGGGTGGCCAACTCGGCGTCCAACACCGTTACCAGGATCGACGGCCAGCACCCCGCGGTCACCCAACGCATCCACGTGGGCGATGGTCCCAGGGGTATCGCCGTCGTCGGCAACACCGTCTGGGTCTCGTACAACGGCGGCGACGAGGTCGCGGGGATCGCCACGACCGCTACGACCGTGTCCGATCTCGTCACGGTTGGGCAACGGCCCGACCAGATCACCGCGACCGGCGGCCATGTCTGGGTCACGCTGCAGGGCAGCGGTGCGATCGTCGAGATCCATCCGGCTACCAACCGCATCATCCGGACCGTGCAGCTCGGTCCGATTCCGGGCGGCATCGCCGTCGCACAGGGGAAGCTCTGGGTGACGACCACGAGCGACCCGACCTTGCATCGCGGCGGCACGCTCCACCTCGTCGGCCAGGTTCGCTCGATCGATCCGTACTACACGGACGGTCTCGACGGGGCGTCTTTGCTCGCCGGCAGCTACGACGGGCTGGTGGCATTCCGGCACGTCAGCGGGGCCGACGGGTTGACGATCGTGCCGGATCTCGCCGCGGCGATTCCCGAGCCCGTCGACGGCGACCGCACCTACACGTTCACGCTTCGGAAAGGCATCCGGTTCTCGACCGGGAAGCCAGTCACGGTCGTCGACGTGCAACGCGGGATCGAACGTACCGCCGCGGCCGAGTCGTCGCGCGCGCTGAGGCAGATGCTCGTGGGCGCGAGTCGATGTACTACGGATCGATGCCACATCTCCGGGATCACCGTCGACGACGCCACCCGCACCGTGACGATCAGGCTCGTCCGGCCCAGCGGCAACCTTCTCGACCTGCTCACGTCCTGCCTTGCAATGCCGCCCGGCACGCCACTCGCCGAGGGACCGAGCCGTCCGATCGCCGCGACCGGGCCGTACCGAATCGCACGCTACGTCGCGAACAAGGAGATCGTGCTCACTCGCAACCCGTACTTCCACGAGTGGTCAGCCGCGGCGCAGCCGGACGGATTCCCGGAACGCATCGAGTACCGGATACTGCCGGCGGGCGTGTCGACAACTGCCATCGACGAGGTCGCGGCCGGGGATGCGGACTGGACCGATGCCCTCGAGAGCGACAATCTCAACGCGAGTTCCCTCGAAGACCTGCGAACCAGGTTCGGCAGTCGGCTGCGCGTCACGCCGACCCAGATCATGTACGGGGTCTTCCTCAATACCCGGATCCCGCCGTTCAACGAACCACGGGCGCGCCAGGCGCTCGCGTACGCGATCGACCGCAAGGCAGTCGCCGACGACTGGTTCCAGCCGGCGAACCTCACCTGCCAGTTCACCCCGCCGGACTATCCCGGTTACCGGCCGTACTGCCCGTACACATCGCGGCCTGACTCAGACACCTGGCTGGGTGCCGATCTGGCCGAGGCTCAGAAACTCCTCAAGGGGCTGCACCCGGAACGCACGACGGTTACGGTGTGGGCGCCACCGTGGGCCAAGAAGGCCATCGGGCACGTCGTCGACGCGTTGCACGAACTGCGTTACCGCGTCCGGTTCGATGTGTGGCCGAATAGCAGCTTCGACTACTTCGACTACGTCTTCGACTCGCGCAACCGCGTGCAGGCCGGCTTCATGGGCTGGCTCACCTACGACGCGAGCGCCTCGAACACGTTCTCC